>JAISXU010000086.1 GCA_031270395.1 Oscillospiraceae bacterium | reverse complement strand
GCATAGCCAAGATCCGTCAGCGTCACGCCGCGGTATTTGTCGGGATAGCCGATAGCGGCGTTGATAGAGGGGCTATCTGTTTGGGCTTGGGAGTAAACTTGCGTCGCTCCGTTTTTACCCACAAGCGAAACCTTGGTGATCGTGGGACTTTGCCCGCCTTCAAACAGGGTTTTCAGGTTCACATAGTTCCCGGTCAGGCTGTCCCAGCCGCCCATAAGGCTGACGGAGCTGAAAACTGCCGTGTTGGGCGAGTTCGGCATTAAATCGTCGCCGAGAGCAAGCGTTTTAGCGACGCCGCTTTGCGCTACAGTCAAAGTGATGGGAGAGTCAGCGTCAAGCGTGCATTTGTAGCTCTTTGTCACCCAGGCGCCCCCGGCGCTCTCGCGGACTTCGGGCGACGAAACCTCGCTTCCGTCCTTCATCAGCTTGTAGGAATAGCCGTAATCCGGGGCGTAGCGCAGAGCGATCTCGGCTTTGAGCTTGCCGTCCTGCTCGAGGTACATGCTCTTTGAGTAGGTGTTCGTGTTCAAAGCCATGTTCGCCCCGGCATCGACGCCATACAATAAGACCTGCGCTTCGCCGCCGTAATTGCCGTCGTCCGTGAACAAGTACGGGTTCATGATACTGAGCGTTTGCGTCGGTAAGCCGTCGTACACAATATGCACGGTCGCGTCGCCCTTGGGCATATTGAAGGCAGTACCGCTTGTTATGTTGATCGTTTCCCTGGCGGAAGTGATGTAGATGCGCTTAAAAGCGTGATTGTCGCCGAAGCCCCACGGCGCTTTGACCGTGATTCCGTCGCCGGGGAAGGCGGAGTTCACTTCGGCATCCAATCCATTGAACAGCTTCACATGGCTTTCGTAGCCGCTTATGGGATTGCCGCTTACGTCCTCCATCACCGTTTTGAGCTGATAGGCGACGTTCGTCTTGTGGCCGAACACCTCAAAAACGACGTCCTTGTCCGGCATGGTGAAAAAGCCCGCGTTCTGCGTTGAGGTGCTATAGCTTGCGGGGAAATACGCCGGGCCGCTGGTGATAGGCGCAAAAACCTCCGGGGTCTCGCTGTTGATGGTGAAATCGTCCACCGTCCACAGCTCGATGTCCGTAAAGTCCGTATCCCAAGTCGTCGGGTACAGGGCGTAATAAACGATGGTACCGGCGCGGATTTTGCCGATGCGCCCGGATTCGTCCGTTTCGTAGGGCAGCCGCCCGTTGTTGCTGTCCGTCCAGAAATGCACGTCGTACCATGTCTGTCCGTCGCCCGCCAGCGGTCTCACCGTGACGGAGTGCAGCGCGCCCGACTGGGCTGTAACGCTTGCGGTGATCAGCACGTCGTTATCTGACGGCATGGTGAATTTTACGCCGCCTCCGGGGAGAGCCGTGGTTGATATCGCATCCCCACCTCCGGTCGCCCCTTTCGCCACCGTGATACCGCTGAGCGTATAATCGCCAAAAATCGACGCGTAAGCGTATACTTCGGTGCTGCCATCCGGGTTTGCGGGCGAAAAATCTACGGTCACGCCCTCAGTCGCGCCGCTCACCGCCGTGAACACGCGGTATTCGTTGCCTATAACAATATCAACCGCCTCGCCCGGCATGGTGAAGATAATCGTGCTGGCGCTGCCGGCTGCAAGCAGGGTCGTTGTTCCCGCCTTGTATACGTTCACCGTCTTGCCGCCAAGCGATGTCATGTCTATCGTGACCGTTCCGCTCTCCGTTCCCCACAGAATGCCCTGACCGAAGCTCACGTTCGCGGAGTCTGCGAGCGCGCTGTGCAGAAGATTGTAATCGGAGACGTTATCGGCTATAAGATTGATGGGGTAGAGCGCGGTTCCTGCGGCGTCTTGAACTGTCAGCGCCGCGATCTCGCCGCTCACCGCGGCTGAGGGTATGTCTTGCGTGAACGCGTATACCCACGGTCCGGTCTGTCCCTGAACGGGAGTCATCGCGGCAGGCTGCGGCGGAATCAAATTATTGTAACTCCATTGAATATACGGCGAATTGGCGGGAATACCTGGGTCGCTCGATAGTTTCGGTCTGTGATCTAAGTCGCTCATTTGCATCGTGACGGTCAGAGTTTCGTCGGTTTTGGCAAAATATTTCAAGCCCGACCAATACGCATTATTGTTAAGCGTAAGCGAGCCGCCGGAAACGCCGTCGCCGCAATAGTATAGCAGCTCGCCGGAGCTTGCGAGCGAACTGGACGCGCCGCTGTCGCCGCTAAGGACGAGCAGCGCGTATCCGGCGGGCGGCGTGATGATGGGCGTGATGTTTACAGATAGATTTTCATCTGTTCCTGGCCGGTAGTGACTGAACAGTTCCGCGCCGGCAATAGTGAAGATTTCCCCGATATTGACCTCGGCTTCGGCAATCTCGGAACCGCCGCCGTCCCAATTCAGGGATACGTGATATTTTTGAACCGCGTCGCGGATCAACTGCGGCGTATTCTGCCCGTAGGTCAAAGAGAGGGCAAAATCCGCGCCGGCGCTTATCGTTGCCTTGTGGTATTGATCAGCGAGCCAAAAGTTTTCCGCGTCCCAATAACTACTGCCGTATTCGTCCGAGTAAATCGCTTCGGATAAAGCGGCAAAAGGCGACGAGGCGGTAAGGTTAAACCACTCGCCGGGAATACTGGAATGTCCGATATACACCGTGGCGGTATCAGCCGCCATTGTTTGCATCATCGCGGCTGCCGCGTTTGTCGTCAGAGGCGCGTCAAGCGCGGACGGAGTGAGATCAAGCGCGAAAACGCCCTCGCCCTTTCCGGCTGCCGCCATATCGGTGAAGCCGTAGTTCACGCCAAACAGCGCGAGCGTGTCGCCGTCCGCCGACAGCGCGGCGTCCTCCCAGTAAATCGCCGCCGCGCTGTCGGAAGAACCGTCGAACAGCGGAATGTCCGCCGCCAGCGGCTCATAGTCGTAGGCAAGCTCCAAAGCGGCGGGCGTGGTAAAGGCGACGGCGGACGGGTCGTCCCAGGCGTCGTCAAGGAACAGGATAAAGCCTTTGTTGGGCGTGTCGTCATAACCCTCCGCCTCGACAAATTCCTTCGTGACCGCCGCGCTTTTTGGCGCGAAGGGGATTTTGACCTCGGTATCAACCAAGGCGACGCCGTCCTCGATGTCCGTCAGCACAAGGGGTATATACTCCCGCGCCGAAAACCGCGTGTCCAGGGCAATCCGCGCGCCTGCTTTCGCCTCGCCCTCGCCGAAATACTCGGCGGCATAGCCGATTTTCACCGCGTAAGCGCCCTCGCGCGATTCGTCGCGGGTAATGGCAAAGTATTGAGAGACAGTAAAATTCCCGATGACCTGATGCGACTGGATCAGACCGTTCTCGGCGTAGGGCGCGATGCTGATCTCGCCGGTTGCGCCTTCATAATATGTGCCATAGCGGTACTCCCGCCCGTCCACGCGGAGCGTGGCGAAGGACAGCGGTTTCGTTCCGTCAAAGGTTTCGGAAGCCGGAAGGACGGCGAAGCCTCCGTCCGATTTTCTGACATACACCGCGATATAATCGCTATACAGTATGGCGTAGTCCTCGCCGCCTATTTGCGCCGTCGCGCTCAATGTTTCCGGCAGGGCAGACGGAGGAATTCCCGCAGTTGCAAGCACATGAACGGGCAGCATCGTCAGCGTCATTACCAACGTAAGCAGTATCGCCGTGATTTTTTGGCACATTTTTTTCATGATAGCGAATCCTCCTCTTAATAAAACCACATAATAGTACAGATAGCAAAACAAAAAGCCGTAAAGACTTTCTGCTCGCTGCGTCCAGTATAACGCCCTCGGCGTCTGATTGAAACCGAACCGCCGAAAACTGTAGGTGAACCGCCGAAATCGGTAGGAGGAGGATAGAAAAACCCGGCTATTGCCGGGGGACTTGCTTTTAGTCTGTTAGTACTTCAATGAATCCGGTTGCAATATCGGCCACTTCCTGAAGTATTTTTATCGGCGCCCTTTCGATAAACTGCGCGTTTCTGTTTTTCACATCCAACACTTTTACCTGATCGCACATAATGACGCACGACATCACCACACCTCATTCCCGACGGGCGCTCCGGTGTCCCATTCCGCAAACGCGTATTCGCCTTCAAACCCTGCCATCCTCCCGTGGCAGCGAATGTCCGATATGGATATTATGCGTAGCGCGGGACTATATCGGTTCGACCAAGACTTAGGCTATTCCGGATTCACGCTTGCGGCGATACTGCTGTTCGGGCGCGAGGAAGTCATTGCGTCTGTTTTGCCGGGCTATGTCACCGACTGCATACTGCGCCGTGACGACCTTGACCGCTACGATGACCGCTTGCGTGTGTCGTGCAATCTGATTGAAGCGTACGACAAGATTATGGGTTTCATCGCCAAGCATACGCTTGATAGGTTCTATCTTGAGGGGGCGTTGTCAGTCAGTCCTCGCGACCAAATCGCCCGCGAACTGACAAGCAATATTCTTTCACACCGCGAATTTACAAGCACAATACCGGCAAAAGTGATTATCGAGCGTGACCGCATTATTACGGAAAACTGGTGCTTGCCGAAGTTGCCAGGCAAACTTGACCCGACAACATTCACTCCGCAACCGAAAAACCCGCTGATTGCGAACTTTTTTGTAAATATTCATTACGCTGACACACTCGGCTCAGGCGTTCGCAACCTCTACAAATACACGAAAATCTACACAAACGGAAGCGAACCGGAGCTTATTGAGAGCGATTTGTTCAGGACAATAGTTCCGTTATCGCTCGTTGGCGCAAGCGATAACGCTCAAACGAGCGATAAAATGAGCGATAAACAAAAAACGAGCGATAACGAAAGCGATAAAAACACTCGTGACAAGCTGTTGACATACCTGCGGGGAAACGGTGAAGTGACTGCGGCAGAAGCGGCGGCGGTAATCGACCGCGCCACGTCAACGGCGCGGCGGATACTAACTGAGCTTGTAGGCGATGGTTTGGTCGTATCAAGCGGCGCAAACCGGAATCGGAAGTATCGGGCGAAGTGAGAAAGTTGACGGTGAATAAATGCCAAAACTATTACTGAGTCGAATTATCTCTCTATGCCGACGTGTGTAGTTTACTGACGAAAAAGGAGTGGTGTGGCTTGAGGCGGCTCAAAACCGTTATTAACGCTCTTACATTGTCTGTACTCGCGTTTGTCCCGCTATTGCTGATGTCCGCTACGTCCACAGCTATAGGCGGGGATGCGCCTGTGGATGATGTTGTGCGCAATAGCGGTGCTACGACGGGAAGCGACGACTCAACAGCGGATTTGCGATACGCGTTGGACGATGTTGCCAGAAAGCTATATGCCACACATGTGGTGGGCAAAATTAGCGATGTATCGCCGTTGTTGCTTGAGAACGCCGATGAAAGCGGCGCGATTGCGTACAGCTTGACATATGCCGCCGATACCGCGCTTATGGCAGGTTGGGTATCTCTGTATAACTGTGATTTATCCGAGTTTGTTGCGGCGCAATTTTTGGGTATGTCCAAAGGCGCTGAAAACAGACAGTATAAGTTCGACGGTCTGAATACCGAGCATGTGTACGCTCTGTTTATCAGCGCCGTCGCCGACGAGGTTTCGTCCGATCAATTGTCGATTTTAGTTCACGTGGAACAATAGCAAGAAGCGGATACTACGCAAGAGCCCGCGGCCACTCTCTTCCTTTGAGGGTGTCGAAGGTTCTTGTTTTGTTGTGTCGCTGTGGGCGTA
>JAISXU010000078.1 GCA_031270395.1 Oscillospiraceae bacterium | reverse complement strand
TTCCGTCATACGTCACAAAAAGCCTCGCGAATACACAAAGTATTCGCTGCGTTTTTTGTATAGTCTGACGAAAAAATCGACACGCTTATCGCCAGACGGACTTTTGACTCCCGAACCATTGACATTCCACGGAGGGTAATATAATATACACGTGTACATAACGCAACCGACTGTTGACTTAAATACTGACGCGGAAACGACACATCGGACGGAATTGTCTCCGGCGCGACACTCCGGCGTCATTTGAGGTTTTGGAGACCTTGTCGGGACGAAAGGGGGCTTGCGGATATGAAAATGATAACGCCAATAAAGATAATTGCTTCTGTTTTTTGTGACGCAGTGATAACGTTCTGTTTTTTTTATGTATTAATTGATATTTTCCCGGTAAAAGCTATTGAACGGTATTATTTGGGGACGTATGGGATAGTTATTTATGTGTTTATGCTGACATTTTGCGGTTTTCTGATTACATTAAAATCGACAAAAATAATATCTTTATTGTGCTCAATCGGCATTCCAAGTGTTATTGGTTTAATTATACTCGTTTATTTGACGAAAGTACCGGACTTCATCCGAATACCTCTTTTCAACCAGTATCGAGAATATAATGAGAGCATACGTTATGGTACGATTTATTTTCTAGTATTTCCAGCAAGTTGTGTGTGTGTTTTTACATGTGCCTATTGTGGTATTTTAATCAGAGATAGGCATGAGCATAAAAAGGAGATCTCAGATAAATGATTCGAGTGTCAAAAGTGGATCTGACGATGACCGAGCCGAATTTTTCGTCAGATGATACAAAAAATCCTTCAAAATATTCTACGAAGGAAAATCAGCGCGTGCGGATGTCGAAGCGGCTCCTGCGCGACAGCCTTACCGCCCTGCTTTACGAAAAGAGCATACAAAAAATCTCCGTGCGCGAGATCTGCGACAGGGCGGAGGTGAACAGGACGACGTTCTACAAATACTACGGCAGCCAATACGATCTGCTTGAGGATATGGAGCGCGAGGTGATGACGCTGATAGATGGCTACCTCGCCGGCCCGGAGGAGTCGCCCGAGACGGGGCCGCGCCATATTAGCGTACGCAACATCGTCAAGATAATGACGTTCGCCGACGAACAGCCCGAGCTCTGCCGAATACTCGTAAACAACAACGTGGATCCGGAGTTTCCGGCGAAGCTCGTCAAATGGCTAAGTACCGGGCAATTCCTCTCCCTGCCGCAAGTTCCCGGGCACACGGAAAACGACCCGGAGTATATTTTCAGCTTTCTCGTAAATGGCAGCTTCAGCCTGATAAAGAGCTGGCTGAACAAGGAAAAACGCGACCCTCCGGAGCGCATCGCCGGGCTGCTGACCGATATGATGGAGCGCTTTATCCCCGCGCCGCTGCAGTAGGGGAGCGCATGAGGACGAATCCCAGCCGGCAGGCATTTTGCCATTATTATTGCCCCGAATTATTTTGACGATTTTTTTGTTGACAAACAATTTCATGTCGCGTATAATAAAGCTGTCAATATCTTATATGATATATAAGAATTACTAGAGGGAGGTCATCACATGCCACGGACTTATTCGGGAATACGCGAGTCGAGACCGCATACGTACAACGATCTGGGCGGGGAGAGCGTGCGCATCGCGGAGGATTTTCAGGGGGAGCGGCTGTGCGGCGCGGATCGCACCTTCAGCCAGGGGCTCCAGTGTCAGCAGATCAACAGCATAGCCGCGGTATTGTCACTGGAGGAGTCCGCGTTCATAATACACTCGCCGCAGGGGTGCTCCGGCTGTGTCAGCATGGGCGCGGACGGCTACAGAGTCGGGCAGGCGCACAGGGGCGTCAAGCTCATAAAGAGCCCGCGCGTCATTGTGACGAACCTCGACCAAAACGACATAATCATGGGCGGAGAGGCAAAGCTGCGGGAGGCCGTCGGACTCGCCGTCAAGCGCTACAGTCCGAAGATCATATTCATCCTAACGTCCTGCGCCTCGGGCATCATAGGCGACGACGTGGACGCTATCGCGGCGGACCTGCAGCCTGGGCTGGACGCCATTTTAACGCCCATACATTGCGACGGGTTTAAGTCAAAAATCTGCGCCTCGGGCTTTGACGCCGCTTTCATCGCGATACGGAAATATCTGCTGCCGGACGAGCCGGGGCCGCGTGAGGACGGCCTTGTGAATCTGTTCGCCCCGACGTCCATCAGCTACAAGGATCAGCTTGAGATCGAGCGTATGCTCGGACTGCTCGGCGCGAGGGTCAACTACATCCCGTTTTACTCGTCGCTGGAAAAAATACGCGCTATTCCGAGCGCGCAGGCCTCCACGTCCATTTGCAAGGTGTTCGCCGACGAGTTTATGAAGGAGCTTGACGAGTCGTACGGCATTCCGTTCGCGCACACCGTCATGCCGATAGGCGTACGCAACACGGATAAGTGGTTTCTCGGCATAGCGGAGCTTCTGGGCAAGGGAGAGCTCGCTCGCGAGTACGTGGAGAGCGAGCACGCGCGCGTTCTGCCGCAGCTCGAGGGTATTCGCAAACGGCTCAGCGGCAAACGCGTGTTCATATGCGGAGGCACGGGCCGGTCGTTCGCCGCCGCCGCGCTTATTGACGATTTTGGCATGGAGCTCGTCGGTTTGGAGACGCCCACATATGATTTCGACGCGCAGATCGACATAGAGTATCTCAACGGTATACACACAAATTACGTGGTGGACGTCGCGAATATGCAGCCGTTCGAGCAGGTAAATCTCGTAAACAGCCTGAAACCCGACCTGTTCATAGGCGTGCCCTCGTGGTCGGCGAGACTCGGTGTGCCGACGACGCACGTGCTCGACCCCAAACGCGCCACGATGGGGTACGACGGCATCCTCTACCTCGGCAACAAAATAGCCGACCAACTGGAAAATCCCGGCTTCAACCGCAAGCTCGCGCCCTACGCGCGTCTGCCGTACAAGAAGACGTGGTACGAGAGCGACCCGTTTAAGTTCATAAAAAATACATAATATTAATTCGCACGATATGTCGTGCGAATTAATATCGCGCAAATGTTTCGGTTGCCGCCATAGGCGGCGAGAAACATGCGCTTATGAGCGAGAAAAGTCCCGAGCGGCTTTGCCGTAAGGATATGACTTTTCGAGCGGATTAATAAATAGTGAGGTGAGATGTCATGTCTATAGTAACTGAGAATCCGCGCGGGACGTGCGTCCTCGGCGGCGTGAACAATGTACTCAGCGCCATATCCCGCGTGTGCCCCATATACCACTCCGGCCCCGGCTGCTGTATGCAGACTACCGCCGGGGAGGCCGGTCAGGCCGGCTTGCGTGCGCCTTTCTTCCTGTCCAGCGTCTCGACGCCGTGCTCGAACATGTTGGAGCGCGAGGTCGTGTTCGGCGGGGAGAGCAAGCTCCGCGACGAGATAGACGGCGCGCTCGAAATCATCGATGCTGACGCGTATTTCATACTTACGGGCTGTACGGCCGGTATAATCGGCGACGATATAGCGAGCGTGACGCAGGAGTACCGCGGGCGCGGACTGCCCGTCTACCCGATAACGACGCCGGGCTTTGCCGGCGACAGCCTGCTCGGCTATGAGACGGCGTTTCAGGCGCTTCTTGACCACATCGTGGAACCGGCGGTCGAAAAGGACGGCTCGCTCGTGAATATACTCGGCATTGTGCCGTATCACGACCCGCAGTGGGCTGGCACGCTAGAGGAGCTGTCTCGCATATTCCGCCGCCTCGGGCTGCGCGTGAACACCTTCTTCACGGAGGATCAGGGCATAGAGCATGTCCGCTCGTCCGCCTCCGCCGCGCTCAATATCATCGTCAGCCCGTGGCTGCTCAAGGGCGTCGCGGAGCGCTACAGGGAGCAGTTCGGCGTGCCGTATCTGCGGTTCCCCGCGCTGCCCGTCGGCGTGAGCCTGACCTCCGCGCTCGTGCGGCAGGTCGGGGACGCGCTCGGTCTTGACGGCTCGCTCGTGGAGCGCGTGGTATACGAGGAGGAGAAATACGTCTACAACTATTACGAGAGTATAATAGGCGGTCTGAGCTGGAAGCGCTTCGCCGTCGTGGCGGACGCGTCCGCCGCCGTAGGAGTGACGCGTTTTCTCGCGAACGACTACAGCTTCACCCCCGTCGTCACCATAGTTACCGATCCCATGTACCGCGACGAGGATCGCGAGCGCATAACCGAACAGATAACGAGCCTTGAATACGCAAAGGCGCCCGACGTACACTTCCTGTCCGACCACTACGACATCAGGGAAAAGCTGAGGGAGTACGACGGAATAACTCTGCTCGTCGGCAGCTCGCTGGAACAGGAGATCGCGCTGGAGCTCGGTATACAATGTCACGTCATGGCGTTCCCCGTCTCCGACAGGCTGTTTCTCAACAGGACGTACAGCGGCTATCGCGGCAGCCTGACGCTCGTGGAGGACCTATTCAACAACCTGTAAGAATCATTTCGTTTGCAAGCGCTTCGCCATATCGTCCGCACGGACTGCGCTAAGCTCGCTTCCGGCTAAAGCCGAAAGCTTGCCCGCTCCGTCGTGCGTCCTCTCCGAAACGAACCCACTTCGTTGGGCTTCGTTTCGGCTTTGGACGGGGGATGTAAAATTACTTGCCATGCTTGCAGGCGGCGGGACGCCGCAAGGGAGACCCGGACAGAGAACCGGGGGCGGTCACCCCGCCAGCGCCGCCTGCAATACCGCGTTCGCGACAGAGCCGGCGACGGCGGCTCCCGCGCCCCCGTTCTCCACGACGACGGTGAACGCGAGCGGGTGTCCCTCGTTTGTGATAAAGCCGGCAAACCACGCGTGCGGCTGTTTTCCGCCGCCCACCTCAGCCGTGCCGGACTTGGCGTACAGCCGGAGCCCCGGAAAATTCTCAGCGCCGTACGTCCGCTCGACGTTATAGCTCATCATGAGCGACAGCTTCCGCGCCGTCTCACTGCTCATTACGCGCTCAGTCGCGGCCGGCATTAGCTTCTCCAGTCCTCCGCGCAGGACGAGCCGCAGGCTCGCCGCCTCGCCGCCGTTAGCGATAGCGGCGGCGAGGCGCAGCATCGCCGCCGGGCATATCGTGTCGTTATACTGACCCACGCCCGACCATCCGAGCTCCGGCGAGCCGTCCTCCGCCTCGTCGAACCTACCACGGGCGGTCTCCGTGCCGTCTATATTGTGCCGGCGCGTCAGGCCGAAGGCCTCCGCGTACCGCGCCAGCGTGTCGGCGCCGAGTTCAAGCGACAACTGCGCGAACGTGACGTTGCACGAGACGGCGAGCGCGTCCTCAAAGGTCAGCGAACCGTGACTTCCCGTACACGTCACCGTCTCGCCGCCTATCGTGACTCCGCCCTCGCACTCGAATACGCGCTCATATATGTCCCCGATGTTCTCGATTGCCGCCGCAGCCGTCGCCAGCTTGAATACGGAGCCGGGTATATACGCCGACGAGATCGCCCTGTTGATATACGCGCCCTCGAAACGCGCGTCGCTCTCTATGTTCTCCGGGGGGTTTTCGGGGTCAAACGTCGGAGAGGACACCATGCACACAATGTCGCCCGTGACGTAATCCGAAACAATGACGCAGCCGCGCCTCCCCGCCAGCGCGTCATAGGCCGCCGTTTGCAGCCGCGAATCCAGCGTCAGAGCTACGGCGTCTCCCGCGCCCTCTCGGGAGTATATTCCGTTTATAAAGTCGTACCCTGTGAGGCGCGACTTGAATACCGTGAGCGCGCCCGTGCCTATACTTCCGTTCATGTCGCCGACCGCGTGCAGTGTGGCGCGCCTGAGCTTCTCATCCTCCGCGAATACGCGCGCCGCACCGTCCCGCGCGTCCATCAATATGACGCCGTTTCTGTCCGTCAGAGAGCCGGCCGCCAGCCGCCCGTCGGCGAACACCGCCCTGTTGACGACGGACGACGCCCATCTCTCCCCGTCGCGCGCGAGGCGCGCGACATACAGACACACGCCGCCCATCAGCAGCGCCACGAGCAGCAGCACGGAAACCGCGCGTCTTTTAATCCGTATCATCCTCCGCCGTCTCCCCCCCTCAAATCCCGGCGCTCCTTCCGCCTGCGCCTCGCGGGCAGCTTTATGGCAAAGCTCGCGCCCGGCCGCGTATCGGCCGCCTTGATAAAAGCCAGCAGGCCCCAGCATGCTATGAGGCTCGATCCGCCCTTTGAGACGAACGGGAATGTGACTCCCGTGAAGGGCAGTATGTCGGTCGAGCCCAGTACGTTGAGCGCCAACTGGAATACGAGAATCGACGCGGACGCGCACGCCCCCGTCACATAGTACGAGCTCCGCGCGGCGGACGCCGACCGCACGGCGAACACCGCGAAAACCGCGACCGCCGCGACTGCCGTTACCGCTATGATAAGCCCCAGCTCCTCGCACGTCATACCGAAAACGAGGTCTGTGTCGGCGGCGAATATCTGTTTTAACCACCCGTTTCCCGAGCCGGCGCCGAACAGCCCGCCCCCCGCGGCCGCGGACATCGCCCTCGTCTGCTGAAAGCCGCCCGACGTGTTCACGTTCTCCCACGCGCGCCCCCACGAGCTGAACCGGGCGGCGATGTGCTCCCGCGCCGCGACGGCGAGAAAGCCGGCGAACGCCGCGCCTCCCACACTCAAAAATACGGTCGCCGCGTCTCCCGAGCGTATGAACGCGATGACGAGAAACGCGACGAAGAATACGAGCGCCGAGCCGAAGTCGCGCATCAGCGCCAGTGCCAGTACGCACGCGCCCGCGTAGGCGATGAACAGCAGAAGGTTGCGTTTGGCAAACAGCCGGTCGAGAGTGGCAGAGCCCGCAAACACGAACGCGATTTTTACAAACTCCGACGGCTGGAAGCTCAACCCCCCGATTTGAAGCCAGTTTTTCGCCCCGAATATCGTGTCGCCCAGCAGCAAATTTACGACGAGCAGCACCAGTCCGACGGCGCCGGCCGGCCAGCGCATACGCGCGGTCCTGTCGAGGTCGCGCAGAAACCATCCGAGCGCGCAGTACAGCAGTATACCGGCGCACAGAAACGCGGTCTGCCGCCACAGCGCCTCCGGCGCGGACGACGCCGTAATCGAGAGGCCGATCGCGCACAGGAAAAACGCCAGAGTCTCTATCTCAAAACCGACTCTGCCTATCGAGCGTGTCAGCGCGTAGCAAACCCACATGACGGCGATAAGCGCCGCGAACGACGCGGGCACGGCCGCCGTCAGAGCGTCCGATTTCGCTATGCACGCCTGCACTCCGAGCAGCAGTTGGAACTCGGTGAGGAACACGAGCGTCGCGCCGGGACGCAGCCCCGCGGCGGGCGGCCCGTCCGCGTCGGGCGCGGCCGGCGTGCCCTCGGCGCCGCCCCCGACGAAAATGAGCTTTACGCTCCCCAGATCTATGAGGTCGCCGCTCTTTACGACGCGGCCCTCGCCCGGCGTCAGGGCGGCGCCGTTCACGCGCGCGCCGCCCTTCGAGCCGAGATCGTACACGCGCCACACGCCGGCGCCGTCGCGTATGACCGCCGCGTGACTGCGCGAGAGCGAGGGATAGGCCATGTGTACGTCGGCATCCCTCGCCCGTCCTATTATATTCTCCCAGTGCTCAAGCGGTATCCGGGAACCGTTCGGCAGACTCAAATACCCCCACGTCTCGACGGAGCGCCCGCGCCGCAGCAGCGATACGGCGCACCGGACGACGGTGAGCACCGCCGGAATCGGAAGTATATACCGTATTATGAGCGTAATATACGAAAATATTTCGTCCTGCGCGACTGAGCTCAGACCGCTGAAAAAATCCGCCATACCTATGCCGACCTGGCCGTCTCCGGGCCGGGTCTACTCCGCCTCCGCGAGCGCCTTCGCCTCCTCGATTATCTTGGCCTGAACCGCCGCCGGCGCCTCCTCATAGCGCTCGAACCGTATGGTGAACGTGCCCCTGCTCTGAGTCATAGACCGCAGATCGATGGCGTAGCTCGACATCTCCCCGAGCGGCACCTCGGCCTCTACCACCTGCATTCCGTCGGCGTTGAGGTTCATGCCCATCGGGCTGCCGCGCCTCTTTGACAGGTCGCTCATTATGTCGCCCATATACGTATCCGGTATTGTCACGGCGAGGTACCCGATTGGCTCCAGAATGACGGGGTTCGCCTTGGGGATGCCCTCCTTGTACGCGAGCTGCGCCGCCGTTTTGAACGCCATTTCCGACGAGTCCACGGGATGATACGAGCCGTCCACCAGAGTCGCCTTCAGGTAGACCACGGGATACCCCGCGAGAACGCCGCGCTGGATGCTGTCGCGCAGGCCCTTCTCCACGGCGGGGAAGAAGTTTTTCGGCACGCTCCCCCCGAATACGCTCTCGGCAAACACGAGCTCCTCCTCCTCGCCCGGCTCGAAGTCTATCACGACGTCGCCGAACTGCCCGTGACCGCCCGACTGCTTCTTATGCCTGCCGCGCACCTGCACCTTCTTGCGTATCTTCTCGCGGTACGCCACGCGCGCCGGCGAGAGCGCGACCTCGACGCCGAACTTGTCCCTCAGTTTCGCGCACAGCACGTCCAGCTGTATGTCGCCCGCGCCCGAGAGCACCATCTGCTTTGTCTCGACGTTGTTGGTAAAGGTAAACGTCCTATCCTCCTCGCCAAGTCTGGACAGACCGGAGGCTATCTTATCCTCCTGCCCCTTCGTCTTGGGCGAGATAGCCATTGAATAGCACGGCGGCGCGAACTCGACGCCGCTCGCCTCAAATACCTTTTTTGCGTCGCAGAGCGTGTCGCCCGTTCTTGTGTCGGACAGCTTGGACGCCGCGCCCAGATCGCCGAACACGAGCTCGCGCGTCTCGGCGCTCTTTTTGCCCTGCATTTTGTATATGTGGCTGAGCTTTTCGGACGAGCCTGTGCGAGCGTTTATGAGCGCGGAGTCCGTCCGGACGCTTCCGGATATCACCTTGAACAGGCTGAATTTGCCGTATTGGTCTGACATCGTCTTGTATACCGCGACGGCCGCGGGAGCGTCCGGCCCCGTACCGAGCGGTTCGCCGTCCGGCGTCGTCTCGGGTATGCCGTCAAGCGGCGACGGGAACAGATCGATCACGGCGTCGAGCAGCGTCAGCGTGCCGAGTCCCGTGTACGCGCACCCGCAGTATACGGGGAACAGCGTCAGCTCCCTCACGCCCGTTCTCACTCCGGTCTTGAGCTCGTCCACAGTGAATTCCTCGCCGGAGAAGTACTTGTCCATCAGAGCCTCGCTCGTCTCGGCGACGCTCTCGTTCAGCGCCGTGCAGAGCGTTTCGATACGGCTCCCCATGCTCTCGGGTATGGGTATCTCCTTGCGGGCGCCGTTCTCTATCGTGTACGCCTTGCGGTTGATGAGATCGACAAGTCCCTCGATTTTGCCTGAGTCTCCCGTTATGGGCGCGGTCATCGGGCATACCGACGCGCCATATTTTTCGCGCAGCGCTGCGTATACGCCGTCAAAGCTCCCGTTCTCCTCGTCGAGCTTTGACACGTAAAACGCGCGCGGCAGCTTTCTGTCGTGCAGCTGCTTGTACGACTTCTCCAGACCAACGGTGACGCCGTCCTTCGCGCCGCAAACGACGACGCCGCTCTCCGCGACGCGAAGCGCCTGCGCGACCTCGCCGGCAAAGTCAAAATATCCCGGCGTGTCGAGGATATTTATCTTTCCTCCCCTGTAATCCGCGGACAGCGTCGAGAGTGAAATGCTGATCCGCCGCTTGATCTCCTCGGAATCGGAGTCGCCCGCCGTATTCCCGTCCGAGATTTTGCCGAGCCTGTCAACGGCGCCGGTCAGATAGAGTATACTCTCTGCCAGACTTGTCTTTCCGTTTCCGCCGTGCCCGAGCAGCGCGATATTGCGGATAGCGTCCGACGTATATGTCATATTCCCAAAACACCCCTTACATTAACTTGTTTACAGCGCTGACGCGCAGAAAGCCGTTTTCGTTTACCGTTTGCGACGCAACGGCATTTTACCCCTTGCCATCTTTACAAAAATAGTGTAAAATCAAAAATAGTGTAAAATGCGGACAATCACAAAGTTACAGGAGGGTCAAAATGAAAGGATACAAGCTGATATTCTGCGCGTTGGGCGTTCTCGCGGCGGCGTTTGCCGCCATAGTCGCAATCTCGATCTTCAAAAACGAAATCGTCGATTTTTTCACCGCGGTTACCGACGCGATTCTTGACAGGGTGGGAGGCGGCCCGGCTTCCGCCCGTAAAAAAGGCGAATACACCGACTACGCGGACGTCTGACTCACCTCGCGTACTCCACCGCTTTCGTCTCGCGTATCAGGTTCACCTTTATCTGTCCGGGATACTCCATATCGCTCTCGATCTTATTTGCGATGTTGCGCGCGAGTATGATCATCTCGTCCTCGGATATCTCCTCCGGCTTGACGATGATACGTATCTCGCGCCCTGCCTGTATGGCGTATGAGCTGTCGACGCCCTTGAATGTCTTGGAAATTGTTTCCAGCTTCTCGAGGCGCTTGACGTAGCTCTCGATATTTTCGCGCCTCGCGCCGGGACGCGCGGCCGATATGGTGTCGGACGCCTGTACAATACAGGCGACGACGGTCTTCGCCTCTACGTCGCCGTGGTGCGCGTGTATCGCGTGTATCACGGCCTCGCTCTCTTTGAACTTTCTGGCTATGTCCACGCCGATCGTCACGTGACTGCCCTCGACCTCGTGGTCGATGGATTTTCCGATGTCGTGCAGAAGTCCAGCGCGCTTTGCCAGCATCACGTCAACGCCGAGCTCCGAGGCGAGCAGCCCCGCTATGTGCGCGACCTCGATCGAGTGGTTAAGCACGTTCTGGCCGTAGCTCGTGCGGTATCTCATGCGTCCCAGCAGCTTCACGATCTCCGGATTCAGCCCGTGTACGCCCGTCTCAAACGTCGCCCGCTCGCCCTCCGCCTTGATTGCCGCGTCCACCTCGCGCTTCGCCTTTTCAACCATTTCCTCTATCCGCGCCGGATGTATGCGTCCGTCAAGTATGAGCTTCTCGAGCGTTATGCGGGCTATCTCGCGGCGCACGGGGTCGAAGCCCGAGAGCGTTATCGCCTCCGGAGTGTCGTCGATGATAAGATCGACGCCCGTGAGCGTTTCGATTGCGCGTATATTGCGCCCCTCGCGGCCGATTATGCGGCCCTTCATGTCGTCGTTCGGCAGCGGTACGACGGATACGGTGGCCTCTACGACGTGGTCGGAAGCACAGCGCTGTATGGCGAGCGATATGAGCTCTCTCGCCTTCTCGTCGGCTTCGTCGCGGTAACGCGTCTCGATGTCCTTGATCTTCATCGCGGCCTCGTGCGTGACCTCCGATTCGAGGTTCTTTATAAGGTAGTTCTTGGCCTCCTCGACGGTGTAGCCGGAGATTTTCTCCAGTGTCTCAAGATGACTGCGCTTGATGTCGTTTATCTCGTCCCGCGTCTTGTCAAGCTCGGAGAGCTTGACCGTGAGCTGTTCGTTCTTTTTTTCCAGCGCGTCCGTCTTTTTGTCGAGCGTCGTCTCCTTTTGTTGAAGCGATTCCTCTTTTTGCTGCATGCGCCGCTCCTGTTTTTGCATTTCCGCGCGGCGTTCCTTTACCTCTTGTTCGTATTCGCTGCGATTTTTGTGTATTTCTTCCTTTGCCTCGAGCAAGGCTTCGCGTTTTTTTCCTTCGGCCGCTTTTATCGAGTCATTTATTATTTTTTTTGCTTTTTCTTCCGCGCTCTGTATTTCGCGCTCGGCGACTCGTTTTCTGTAAGTTATGCCGAGGAAAAACGCTATAATAGTCATTATCAGCAAGATAATAATGCCAATTATGTAAAACCAGACAGAGTCAGGCATAGTAAGCAAGACACCTCCATTCTTTCAATATTATATAGCAGAATCCCGGACGGAGGACGGGGCGCTGCGTCCGGAAAACAGGCGTTCAAACGCCTTTTCACGTCATTTTACAACTATACGCCGGACATGTCAAGCAAAATCGCCAACGAAATGATTCTTCGCCCGACTGGACAGAATGCGCGCCATAGTGTATACTGCGTGCGACGGCGGGCACACCGCCGTGGTTTTGGAGGTCATAAATATGAGCGCTGGGGTAAAAAAACGCAGGGGAGACAGGCGGGACGGGCGGCGTCTCCGCTCGCTGGACCCCTACTACGGTCTAATGCCGTTTTTGATGAAATCCCGAAACGACGCTTTCAACTTCTTCTCCGACAGCTTTGAGATAACTGAAATAGACAATTATCTGCGGGAAAAGCGGCTGGCCGGTTCGCAGGGACTCGGGATACTCCATCTGTTCCTCGCGGCTTACGTCAGGGTGGTGTGCCGGTATCCGGCGCTCAACAGATTCGTGTCGGGGCAGCGGATATATTCGCGCGAGAACGTCGAGTTCGTGATGTCCATCAAAAAAGAGCTGTCCGCCTCCGCCGGCGAGACGTCCATCAAGGTCTCGTTCAAGCCGACGGACACGCTCGACGACGTGTACCGCAAGGTCAACGCCGAAATCGACAAGGTCAGAGGCCAGTCGCAGAGCACGAGCACGGACGGCGCCGCCAAAGCTCTCATACGGCTCCCCCGGCTGTTACTTAAATTTGTGATGTTCATACTGTGTTTTCTGGATTATTTTGACAAGATGCCGCGCTCGCTCATGGAGGCAAGCCCGTTCCACGGCTCGATAATCATAACCGACATCGGCTCCATCGGTCTGCCGCCCATCTACCACCACCTCTACAATTTCGGCAATCTGCCGGTGTTCGTCTCGCTCGGCGCAAAGCGAAAAGGACAGGAGCTCATGCCTGACGGCAGCGTGGAGAGGCGTAAATATCTCGATTACACCGTAGTTTTGGACGAGCGCGTCTGCGACGGTTTTTACTTCTCGCAGGCGTACCGCTGTCTTAAAAGCATAATGCGCGAGCCGCGGCAGCTTGACGAGCCTCCCGCGGAGATAATTCCCGATGTGGAATGAGTGGATGTGTTCATGTTAAGACAAAAGAGAGTGGCGGCAATCCACGATATATCATGTTTCGGCAAGTGCTCGCTCACCGTGGCGCTGCCCGTAATCTCCGCCGCCGGCATAGAGGTCAGCTGCATTCCGACGGCTATCCTGTCGACGCATACCGGCGGCTTCACCGGCTACACGTACCGCGATCTGACGGGCGATATGCTGCCGATAGTTTCGCACTGGCGGGAGTTGTCGCTGCGGTTCGACGCCCTGTACACCGGCTATCTCGGGTCGCCGGAGCAGCTCGACATCGTGTCCGGAATATTCGACGCCCTCGCGGGAGACGATACGCTGATCGTCGTCGATCCCGTCATGGCGGACGACGGGCGCCTGTACCCCTCGTTCCCTCACGATTTTCCGTCGGGAATGAGGGAGCTCTGTTCAAAGGCCGACGTCGTCGTCCCGAATATGACGGAGGCGCTGCTTCTGCTCGGCGAGCCGTATTCGGAAGGGCCTTACACCTCGGAATTTATCGACGGCGTTACAAGACGCCTTTTGGAGCTCGGGCCGCGCCGCGTGATCCTGACGGGCGTCTACTTTGACGGGAAACAGCTTGGCGCGGCGAGCCGCTCCGCCGGCGCATCCGGGTCGGAGCTCGTCATGTCGCGCAGGATACCCGGCAGCTATCACGGCACGGGCGACGTGTTCGCCAGCGCCCTGACCGCGGGCCTTGTCAGAGGGATGACGCCGGAGAGCGCCGCGCGCGTCGCCGTGGATTTCACCGTCGGCTGCATTGAGCGCACGCGCCGCGCCGGAACGGATACGAGATTCGGCGTCGATTTTGAATCCGGTCTCGCGGACTTTATAAACGCAGTTAACTCGGCCGTCCCTGTACGGGCCGATTGACACATAAGCGGCGGAAAAACCGTATTTACCGATGGCCGCCGCAATATATTTTGTAGGGGGTTTCACCATGGCAAACGTATTCAAGAAAAATATCCCGCACAGCACCTTCGCGTGGGAGAATCTGGGAGACGTCAAGGAGGGGCGCGGCGATCTCGGCGAGGATATGCCCGTTATCGTCTACCGGCTGATGCAATACACGATGCTGGATGTTCTCGCGCGCGCCCACGGCGAGGAGCAGGCAAACGAGTACTTCCGTCAAGCCGGATTTTTGGCCGGCTCAGAGTTCGCGAAGAATGTGCTGAGGCTCGACGTCGATTTTAACGCGTTTGTAGCCGATCTGCAAAAAGCGCTTCAGGAGATGAAAATCGGCATCCTGCGCATGGAGGCGTTTGACGCCGAGACGGGAAATCTGGTGCTCACCGTGGGTCAGGACCTCGATTGCAGCGGTCTTCCCGTCACAAACGAGACCGTCTGCAACTACGACGAGGGCTTCATAGCGGGCATACTCGAGGCGTATACGGGCACAAAATACGTCGTCCGAGAGGTCGATTGTTGGGCGAACGGCGACAGGGTGTGCCGTTTCAGCGGGATAGCCCAGAAAGCCATATAGCCGTCTCCGGCGGCGGATGAAAGAGGTGAGCGCGCACCGTGAATGCCGTTGCGGAATATTTATTCGAGTATTTGCGGGACGTACTGTTTGACCCCGACCGCGCGTCGCTGGATTTGGCCCGGCTTCCGGAGGATTTCGTCGAGCTCGGGCAGGGCATTGAATTTTTGGCGGAGTGCATAGGCGAGATCCGCGCTTTTTCAAAGGCTCTCGCCAGAGGCGATCTGAATAGCGCGATACCGTCTCCCGACAATGAGATGGCCGCTCCTCTGAAAGCGCTTCACGCGACGCTGCGCCATCTCACATGGCAGACCCAGCAGGTGGCGCAGGGAGACTACAATCAGCGTGTGGACTATCTCGGCGACTTTGCCGACGCTTTCAATACCATGACGCAGCAGCTTGAGCACCGCTACAACGCCCTGCTTGAAGAAATTGATCGCTCAAACATGCAGTCGCAGGCGCTCGCGCAGAGTAACGACATCTTCGAGCTTGTCACCAGGGAGACCGCTCAATGGATCGCCGTCGTGGAGCGCGCGACGGGCGAATGGCTGTTTACAAATTATCCGATATCAAA
Source organism: Oscillospiraceae bacterium (assembly GCA_031270395.1). Lineage (GTDB taxonomy): Bacteria > Bacillota > Clostridia > Oscillospirales > Oscillospiraceae > JAISBX01. Next base: position 4,364 of record JAISXU010000078.1, on the reverse strand, counting down.
TATTCTGGCTAACGAGGTCTTCATGCCCCAACTGGAGAGATGGATAAAGGATCGGCTGTCGTCCCTCGAGCCGGACTCCGAATCGCGCGCCGTAGAGGTCGACCTGTCATTCGGGGAGATTAGCCAGTATTTCGCCGCGATCGTCCGTCCGGTGCTGTGGCGCGGACGAGCCTCCGTCGTGTTCGTGCTCACCGACATAAGCGCCGAGCGCGAGCATATGAACGAGCTTGAGACGGCCGCCTACCGCGATCCGCTCACAAAGCAGTACAACCGCCACTACGGTATGCGCCTTCTGGAGCAATGGACGTCGCAGCACCGCTCGTTCGTCCTGTGCTTCGTCGATATCGACAACCTCAAATACGTCAACGATAAATTCGGGCATCTGGAGGGCGATAAGTACATAATGGAGGTCTCGGCGACGCTCCGCGGCTTCGCGCCGGACGCGACGATATGCCGGCTTGGCGGCGACGAATTTATGCTGCTGCTCGACAATTGGACGCAGGAGCGCGCGGAGCGCCGCTGCGGCGAGCTGCGCGCTTCGCTCGTGGCGCGAAATTCAGAGCCGGACTCCCAGTATCTGCGCAGCATGAGCTACGGAGTAATAGGGGCGCAGCCGGATAATACGCTCACGCCGAGCGAGCTTCTGGCGGCGGCGGACGAGAAGATGTACGCGTTCAAACGGGCTCATAAAATGGAGCGTCCAAGCTCCGTGTGAGTATCCGCGGGACGGGAATATTTGGAAAAAATTTACTATTGCTTTATTTGTTATAGTGGAGTATACTCTCATAAGCGGACATCAGAGGCAATTACGGATGTTGCCTTCTGTCGAAAGGCAACATCCGTGACCCTTTGTCAGGCGCCGCGCGGCGCCTGACAGCATCTTGAGCTGTGACGCCGGCATATCCTTAACCGAGACGTATCGCCGCCGCGGGCCGCGCGCGTCAAGAGTTCATTCAACCCGGAGGCTGTAATGGAAGACCCTGCGACACCGTTGATTTTAATTGCCGACGACGACACCGCCAATATTGGCGCTCTGACTGAAATACTCGGACGCAAGTACAAGCTCCTGTCGGCGGATACGTGCGCCCGGGCGCTCGAGGTAGCGGTAAACGAGCGTCCCTGTCTCATTTTGCTCAATACGCTGTTGTCCGGCGCCAGCGGGTACGACATTCTCCCAAAGCTCGGCGAGATTGACGCCACGCGGTATATTCCGGTATTGATGATAACCGATCCCATCGACGTGTCCTCCGAGGCGCGGGGACTGCTTCTCGGCGCGGCCGGATATATCGTAAAGCCCTTTGACCGCGAGCTCATAAGAGCGCGCGTGGACGCGCACGTCCGGGTGATCAAATATATCAGGGAGGTCGAACGGCTCAGTATGATCGACGCCCTTACGGACATACCCAACAGGCGCAGCTTTGACGTAACCGTCAACGAGGAATGGCGCAGGATGTTCCGAAACAGATCTCCGATCAGTCTTCTGATGATCGACGTGGATAATTTTAAGGACTACAACGACACATACGGGCATCCGCAGGGCGACATTTTGCTCAAGTATCTCTCGCATACGTTCACAAAATGTCTGCGGCGCCCGTATGATACGGCGGCGCGAATCGGCGGCGAGGAATTTGCGATAATCCTGCCGAGCACTGATCTCATCGGCGCTATGGGCGTCGCCGAGAGCATCCGGGCCGCCGTGGAAGCCATGAGGGTCCCGTGCGCGAATCTGGGAACAGACACCTTCGTGACTGTCAGTATCGGCGTCGCGGCTATGACCCCCAACGAGCATCACATCATCGGCGATCTGATAGAGCAGGCGGATCGCAATCTCTACTCCGCCAAGACCGCCGGAAGAAACAGGATTTTCGCGTAATCGGCGCTGCGGGCGCTCCGCCGCCGGTCGGGCGCCGGACGGCTGCGGATACGGGGCCTATCATCCGACGCCGGCCGCCTGCCTCTGTATGCTCAGGCGGTCGGCTATCATGGCGATAAACTCGCTGTTGGTCGGTTTCCCCTTGATATTTGAAACCGTGTACCCAAAGAACTTTTGCAGCGTCTCAAGATCCCCCCTGTCCCACGCGACCTCTATCGCGTGGCGTATGGCGCGCTCGACGCGGCTCGGCGTCGTTGTAAACCGTTTCGCCACGGTGGGATAGAGCAGCTTTGTCACGGCGTTTATTACCTCCATGTCGTTGATTGCGAGGATTATCGCCTCTCTGAGATACTGATAGCCCTTTATGTGCGCCGGAACCCCGATCTCGTGTATTATGTCCGTCACGACCGACTCCAGACTCGGTTCCCGCCGCGCGCTTGAGGCGATCGTCTGCGGCGCGTACAGACGCCCGTCCGTATGCGCGCGGCTCGACACGACGCGGATATGCGACAGCAGCGCCGGTATGTCGCACGGCTTTTGCACAAAATACGACGCCCCGAGACTCGCCGCCTCCGCCAGCGCGTGCTCGCTCGCGAAGCCCGATACGATAATTACTGCCGGTCTCTCCTTTTCGGGTATGTCGTTGAGCTTCGCTATCAGAGTCAGCCCGTCTATCCCCGACAGTATTATGTCCGTCAGCAGCACGTCGGCCTTCTGCGACTTCGCCAGCGAGAGCGCCGCCGCGCCGTCGCCCGTCCTTCCGACAACCTCAAAATCCCCCTCTGAATTAAGCCTGTCTGTAAGTAATGTCCTGAATTCCTCGCCCGCGTCCGCCACGATCACTCTTGTCTTGGTCTCCATGAATTTCCCTCCGTACAATCAGATTTCATCCTATCCAATATAGCCCATTATTCGCCAAGTACGGCGCCTAAAGCTATACCCCCACCCTTTATGTACATAAATTAACATAATAAAAGATTGTTTTCAAGGGAAATTTGGTGTATTTTGGCAAGATATTCCTGATTTTCCGATTTATCGTACAACCGGCGTAATATTGTCTGATATTGCGGCGCGTCGCAAGCGGACATCGGGTCTTTATAAACATTGTTCCAAAATGAGAAATATTTTTCATCTCCGTCTGTGCGTTTTTTGATTTTGAGTGGACATATTAATCATTGCGAGCAGAAGGAGGGGAAAAAATTGGCAGATTTTTATTGTGTGGATTTGCCGCGAAAGAGAGAAAAACCGATCGGCGCGAGATCGGTAAGGTGCGCGCTCCGGGCGGCGGCGGCTCTCGTTCTCACCGCGGCGGCGCTGACGGTATTTCCGTCGGCGGCCAACGCCGCATCTGTCCGCGAGGGCGCCGGCCTCGTCCCGATGGGCGACGCAGTGGGCCTGAGCATCTCATGCGAGGGTGTGATGGTGACGGCGACGCGGAACGAAAACGGCGAGTCAATATCTCCGGCGAGGGCGTCGGGAATCGAGCCGGGCGACGTGATCATCCGCGTGGGCGACGCAACAGTGCGCTCCGGCGAGGACCTCAGGGCAGCGCTTGACTCACTCAGCGGCGCGCCCATTGACGTGCGCGTCAAGCGCGGAGGGCGCGAGCTGACGTACACCGTCACTCCGCGCCGCGAACCCGACGGCTCGTACAGGCTCGGCCTCGTCGTGCGGGACATGCTCACAGGCATAGGCACGCTCACGTTCTATGACCCGGAGTCCGGCGTTTTCGGAGCGCTCGGTCATTCGGCGGGCGACTCCGACACCGGCGTCATCCTCCCGCTTCGCGACGGCGTAATCGCAAACACTTCCATCGTGGGGGTCGTACGCGGCCAAGCCGCCTCCCCCGGCCAGTTGCGCGGTTCGTTCGACGCGTCCGGGACGATAGGACACCTCCGAGCCAACACCGAGCGCGGCATCTTTGGCGTGCTGAACGACGCCGAAGCCGCTCACGGCAGACAGGCCGTGCCCGTGGGCGCGACCGAGGAAATCGAGACCGGTTCGGCTTCTATACTCTGCACCGTAGCCGGCAATGACGTGCGGGAGTACGCGGTCGAAATAACCCGGGTGTATTCCGGCGCGGGAAACGCGGAGCGCGGAATGATGCTGTCGGTGAGCGATCCGGAGCTGATTGAGCTGACGGGCGGCATCGTGCAGGGCATGAGCGGAAGCCCGATCCTCCAGAACGGGAAGCTCATAGGCGCCGTGACGCACGTCCTCGTCGGCGACCCGACAAAGGGCTACGGCATATCCATCGAGAGTATGCTGGCCGCGTCCGAGGCCGCCGAAGAACCGCCCGCCATGCGCGGCGCGGCCTGACGGCCAAACGCGCAAAAACCCGGCGGACAGGCGCGTTCCCCGTGCGGCAGCACGTAAGGGACTGTTACTAAATAAATTGGACAGCATTATGAATATGCAACAAGAGAATAATTCCATTCACCGTGAAAATCGGCGTTAACAATGTTCAGGTTTTCCAGGTTCTCGTCAGAGA
>JAISXU010000053.1 GCA_031270395.1 Oscillospiraceae bacterium | reverse complement strand
CCGTCGCAATAGTCGTCGCGCAACAATTTCGCCACACCGCCGACGATGCCAATGGCGTTTTCGTGACAGGCATCGGCGCACAGTCCGCAACCATTGCATTTGGATGCGTCAATTTCAATTACCCGGCGTTTTACCTTGCCCACCTTGACCACCTTGACCACCTTGACCACCTCCTTGACTTTATGATGATATGATATCCGCAGAGCGGATATCATATCTCGCGCATGCGCCCGCACAGCGGGCGCGCGCTTAAACTTTGAGCCGCGGCGCGGGACGCGCCGCATGGCGATATATCATAAATTGCAAAGCAATTTATGATATGATAATATAATGAAGACGGTTAATCGGTTGTTTTTACAACGGAAGTGAAAAAGTTGAAACAAGTTCAACCTTTTCAATAAAATCGCGTTTTGCTCGCCCTACGGGCAACCGCAAAACAGGCGCATTATGACCATGCCTTTTCATGTTCGTTTTGTGCCTGAAGTGAAACGAAAGGCATGGTCATAAAATTGCATAATACTTTTCAGCCGCTCCAAAGGTCGCCATTATTTCAGGGCGTAAGCGATTCCGAGCTTGCCGAGATGATAAAATGTCTTGGCGCGAGAGAAAAAACGTACGGCAAAGGCAACAGCGTTTATGACGCCGGCGATTTTGTGCGCGAAATCGGCGTCGTCCTTGACGGCCGGGTTCACATCGTCAGGGACGATGCGTGGGGCAACCGGAATATCATCGCGGAGATCGGCGAGGGCGAGATGTTCGCGGAGGCGTTCGTATGCGGCGGAGTCGGCGTTCTGCCCGTAAGCGTCGTCGCGGCCTGCGACTGCAAAATCATGTTCGCGGACTTTCAACGGGTTATCACGCAATGCGGAAGCGCCTGCGTGTTCCACAGTCTGCTGATCCGCAATATCGTCGGCATTCTTGCCCGGAAAAACATCATGCTTCAAGGCAAGATGGAACACATCACGAAACGGACCACCCGCGAAAAGCTGCTGTCGTATCTGTCGGAACAGTCGCGGCTTCACGGTTCACGGGAGTTTGGCGTCCCGTTCGACCGTCAGGGCCTTGCGGACTACCTCTCCGTCGAGCGGAGCGCGTTGTCGGCTGAAATGAGCCGCCTCAAGTTGGAGGGCGTTATAAATTATCGCAAGAATCATTTTGAGTTGCTTTTCGATTCTCTCGCCGAATAACAGTTCCGCTAAACGGCAAGCGTTTTAAGAGTACGCCGCCACGCCGCGCCGCCGCTTGACGTGACGGCGCCGGGAGTGCTATACTGCGTCCCATGAAGGTTTACAGACTGCCCGGCATTGAGCTGACCTCGCTCGAACTGAAATGTCTGCTCGTCAGTCGGGGCGTGAAGTGCGATAAGGCCGTCTACAGGCGGTTCGGCGGCGAAAAGCCGTCGCATCCGGAGGCGCCGGGCTTTCGTCTCAACGTCAACCCCTTGACGTGCAACTGCCTGATTCTGCCCGACGGCGTGATCTGCCAGATGACCGACGTGGGTTTCCACCTCGAATACCTCGGCGGCGCGCTGTCCTGGGACAACCTCAAGCTCCTGCGCTACGCCTCGCAGCTCGGGACGCCGTTTTCCGTCAGGCTCGACGGCGCCTCCGCCGCGCTGTATTACGAGCGCGAGCGCGAGCGCGTGTGCGAGGTGACGTTCGCCCCATATACGGATTTCTACCGGCAAAAAACCGCGTCCGGTCTGCCGTTCGTCGGAAACGCGGTGCTGCAGGGTCTCGACTGGGTTTCATTTCAATGCCTGTGGCATTGCGAGTTCGGTGAGAGCGGCAAGCCGTGTCAGTTTTGTTTTTCCGGCGCGGAATTCGAAGCAAACGCGCGGCGAGGCAAGCCGCAGCCGAGCGCCGTTTCGTCCGCCGACGCGGGCGAAATCGTCAGGTACGCACTCGAAAACGCCGGTGTGAGCTGCGTTCAGATCACGGGCGGAAGCACCTTCGACGGCAAAACAGAATCGGAGCACATACGCGCGTACTTGACGGCGATACAACATCTGCCATTGACCGAAACACTGCTGTACATCACGCCGCCGGACGATACCGCGCTGATCGACGAATACTTCTCGCTCGGCGCGACGCGGATTGCCTGCAGTCTGGAGGTCTGGGACTATTCGAGGGCGGCGCAAATAACTCCGGGCAAAATCGCGTACACGACGCGAAAGCGCCACATCGACGTCTTGACGTATATCGCCGAAAAGTACGGACGCGGCAAGGCGTTTTCAAACTTTATAATCGGCCTGGAGGACTTTGACACTCTCAAGGATGGCGCGGAGCGTCTCGCCGCCCGCGGTATACTGCCGAGCGCGTCGGTGTGGATGCCGATGGGCAGACCCGTTATGGGCAGCATGACCGCGCCGGACCTGGATTACTACCGCCGTGTGATCGACATGCTCGCGGAGTTGTACGAAAGATATTCTTTGGAGCCGCCGCTCTCACGCGGGCTTAACGTCTGCATAGAGCGCGACATTTGGAATTGGTCGAGAGGGACACTGTAATGAACGATATAAAAACGGCCTACGCCGTCGCGTACGTCAACGGTATGCAGCTTTGTTCGACGGACGCGTACGGCGAGCTGTCGGACGTGCCGGAGGAAGTGCGCAGCGCAAAGCAGGGCTGCGGCAGTCCGACGGGCGACGCGAAGGCGTATATCAGGCGCGGCGCCACCATCGTCGATCTCGGCTGCGGCGCGGGACTTGACGCCTTTCTCGCCGCGAGGCTCGTCGGAAAGAGCGGACGCGTCATAGGCGTTGACTTCGCGCCGGAGGCGCTCGCTATCGCGCGGCGCTGTGCGCTCCCTAATACCGAGTTCGTGGAGGCGGATTTCCGGGAGCTGCCGCTCGCGGACTGCTCCGCCGACGTTGTTATCTCAAACTGCGCTATCAACTTAGCGGACGACAAGACGGCCGTGTTTGACGAGATATATCGTGTGCTCAGGCCCGGCAGCTGCTTCGTGATTTCGGATATTACCGCGTTCGCGCCGACGCCGCATTACATTCGCAATGACCACGAGTTGATCAGCCGCTGTATCGGCGGAGCACTCGAATTTACAGAGCTTGCCGCGCTCGCGCGCAACGCCGGATTTTGCGGCTTCGGCGCGGTGAGCGTCAAGGGTTACGCGCGGATTGACGGGCTGGACTTCGTCTCCGTGACGGTCGCGGCGCATAAGGCCCCGAAAGCGAAGGGCTCCGCGGCGGTCACCCTCACGGGGCCGGCAAGCCGCGCCGTCACGGAGTGCGGAGAGTTCCGCCGCGGCGCGCCGCAAGCCGTGAGCGACGAAGCGGCGGCGATACTGCGCCTACCGGCATACAGGCCGTATTTCAGCTTCAAGGAAGCCGCGCCGGTGCGGAAAATTCTCCCAAAGGGCGACTTATGCAAATACACCGGTAATTTTGCCGTCCTAACCGGCGCGTTTCTCGAGATAGAGGACGACGACGGCCACATCTATCGGCTCGGCGCGCCGCTTGAAGTCTGCGATAAAACGAGCGCCGTTCTCGGCAGGCACGGATACCGCGAGCTCGTCACGCTCATAAACCGCGCGGCGGGCCGCAGCGTCAACGCGCTCGACGCGTCCTGCGGCGACGGGTGCTGCTGAGGGGGAGTCACAGCGCCGCAGCGCGAGATCCAACCCCTCGTAACTCGTTTGTTGCGGCTCAAGCCGTGACAAACGAAATGATTCAAGCGGGGCCGTACTTGTCAATACCGCCGTAATCGGATATAATATCCGCAGGACGGATATTATATCGCGCGCATGCGTCCGCTGTGCGGGCGCGCGCTAAAACTTTGAGCCGCGGCGCGGCAAGCGCCGCGACCCGCCGCAGCAAAACGAAAGGAATGGTAATAAGCATGGGTTCTAAGTATACTCGCGTATTTTCACCGATCGAAATCAGGGGTATCGACTTCAAAAACCGCATAACCTTAGCGCCGCCGTCGCCAAATCTCGCCAGCCCGGACGGGCTTGTCACGCATGAATTTGTGGACTGGATGCGCATGTTCGCGCGCGGGGGCGCGACGGTGCTCTACGTCGGCAATTCGTCCGTCGATATAACGGAGTGTAAGGACGAGGAGTGCCAGCTCGATCTGAACAACCCGCACAGCGTACTGCCGCTGTCGTGGTACGCGGAGATGGCGTCGGCGTACAACTGCCACGCGTCGCTGGAAATAAACCACAACGGCAAGGATACGGCGTTCGAGACGGTGGGGCACGCGCCGTATTCGGCGTCGGCGATCATAACGACCTCCGAGATAACGCGCGCGCGCCGTCTCGGGCGCGACCCCGTCCGCGCGATCGAGATGACAAAGGAGAAGATCCGCGAGACGGTGGGAAAATACGGCAGCGCCGCGGCGAAGATGAAGGAGGCCGGCATGGACATCGTGCTCGTCCACGGCGGACACGGCAACCTGATAAGCCAGTTCACGTCGCCGATGTACAATTTTAGAACCGACGAGTACGGCGGCTCCACCGCAAAGCGGGCCCGGTTCGCAATCGAGGTGTGCGAGGATATACGCAGAAAATGCGGCGACGACTTTGTCATCGAGTACCGCGTCTCCGCCGACGAGATAGCGCCGGAGGGCATGCACTTTGACGAGACGCTCGAGCTCATCGGTCTGCTGAAGGAGCACATCGACATAATCCACGTCTCCGCCGGCATCCATTCCGACTTCGATATGAAGTATTACCGCAACTGGTGCCAGAACTATATGATGCCGCACATGTTCAACGTCCACTACGCGGCGGAGGTCAAGAAGCGCTATCCCGAGCTGCTGGTCAATACCGTGGGCTCGATAACGAGCGTTATCGAGGCGGAGCAGATACTGTCTAACGGCTGGGCGGATTTCGTGGCGATGTGCCGTCCGCTGATGGCGGATCCCGACATGCCAAAGAAGTATTCTGCTAACCGTCCGGAGGATCACCGCCCGTGTCTGCGCTGCGACCAGTGCGCGCGGTTCATGCCGCCCCGCGTGATCAACTGCGCCGTGAATCCGATTTCCGGCCTGACGAGCGAGCTGAAGGAGGGAACCGTCCCCGAGGCGAAGGTCAAGAGAAAGGTCGGCATCGTCGGAGGCGGCCCAGCCGGCGTGTACGCGATGATGGCCGCGTGCGACCGCGGTCACGAGGTCATACTGTACGAGAAGGACTCTGAGCTCGGCGGAAACCTCATAGGCGCGGCGGCGCCCCCCGAAAAGAGCGATCTCCAGAAGTATCTCAAGTGGTTCAGACGCGAGGCCGGCAAGTATTCCGCCGACATCAGGCTGAATACGGAGGCCACAGCGGAATTGCTCGAAAAAGAGAATTTCGACGCGCTTATAATCGCCGTAGGCGCGGAGCCGGTCATTCCGAGGATACCGGGCATAGATAAAAAGCACGTCTCATGGACGACGGACGCGGAGCTCGGCAAGACATTTGCCGGCGACAACATCGTCATAATCGGCGCGGGCTCCATCGGAATCGAGGCGGCGTTTGATTTCGAGAGTCAGGGCAAAAAAGTAACGCTTGTGGAGATGCTCGAGGAGGAGCCCGCGAGATGGAATCTCTTCCGAAGCGGCGGACAGGGCGGAAATGAGCTTGCCAGCATACTGGCCGAGAGGCAGACTCCTATCCATTACGGAACGAGCGTCCGGGAGATACTGGACGGCAAGATCGTGTGCGAGGAGATAAAGACAGGCAAGACCTTCGAGCTGGCGGCCGACACGGTGCTGTACTCAATAGGCATGAGGCCGAGACGCGGTCTCGTTGAGGAGCTGCGCCGCTGCGCCCCCGAGGGATGGGTGTATATCGTGGGAGACGCAAAGGAATCCGG
>JAISXU010000079.1 GCA_031270395.1 Oscillospiraceae bacterium | reverse complement strand
GCTCGCAGAGTGTCAGTAGATGGAAATGAATTCCATCTACTGACGGAGATATAACAATTTTTGCTCCGTCGCACGGGGCGCACTCCTTCGCAAAAATTCTTTTCGCCACAGCCCGCCTGTCGGCGGACAGGCGAAAAGGACGAAAGAGCGAATACGTGTGCAAACGAAATTATTCTCATGTGGTGAAAATACTCAAACCGTGTCGCGCGTCACGTTTTTAATCCATTTCCGCGATTTCAACCTCGCGAGCAGTATACCCGTCTTCGCGACCTCCTCAAGGAGCACGCTCGAATAGACCACGGCAATACCCGCGCCGAGCACGAGTCCGGACACGGCCGCCATCGGCAGCGCCAGCACATACAGCGAGAGGCAGTCTATAAGCATGACCGCCCTGACGTCGCCGCCTCCGCGCAATACGCCTATACCCACGGCAAAGCCGCAGTTGCGCAGCGGTACCACCGCCGCTAGAATCAGCAGCATAGCTCTCGCCGCGCCGACGGCGTCGGGCGACATGCCGAACAGCGGGTACACCAGCGGTTCCATGACCGTGAGAGTGGCGATCAGCAGCAGAACTCCGGCGCCGAGTCCGAGCAGCAAGCCCATCGCCGCCAGCGATTTTGCTTTTGAGTACACCTCTTTTACGTTTCCCGCGCCCAACTCCTTGCCTATTATGACCGCGACGGCGCTGCCTGTCGCGAACACGGCGACGGTGAAGAGCTTTTCGATGCTGCCCGCTATGTTATATGCCGCCAGTAATGACGTCGCCGAGCGCATATGCCCCAGTATGACGGGATACAGCATGAGCGATACGCCCCACAGCGCCTCGTTTATGACGACGGGCAGCGAGTATTTCACAAAATCCTTCACTATGAGCATGCCCGGCCTGAAAAACAGTCTCCAATCGAGCCTCAAATGCCGGTTTACGACGGCGTACACGACGGCTATCGTAAACTCCACGATCCTTGCGATCAGCGTGGCCACCGCCGCGCCGACGACGCCCATAGGCGCCACTCCCAGCGTCGCGCTGCCGAATATGAGCAGCCAGTTCCCGAAAATATTGATAAGCGAGGAGGAACCGAGCACGATGACGCCGAGCTTAGGGTTCTCACAGCTCCGCTGAGCCGCCATATATATCTGCGTGACCGACGCGAACACCTGGGATACTCCCACGATCCGGGCGTACCTGACCGCGGTATCCACAAGTCCCGCCTCATCCGTGACCAATGCAAGTATTTTTTCCGGCATGACGATCATCAGCGCGGCGACGGCGGCGGACGCGGCAAGCGCGACGTACACCCCAACGCCCACCACGCGGCTTATCGCCCCCCGGTTCTGCCGTCCCCAGTATTGGGCTATGAGTATGCCCACGCCGCTCTGTATGCCAAACGTCAGCACCATCAGCACAAAAAAGGGCGTGTTCGCCAACGTCACGGCCGCCAGACTCTCCTCACCCGTCAGCCCGACCATGAACGCATCCGCCAGCGCGACGGACTGCGAGATAACGTTTTGCAGTATCATCGGCGCCATGAGCGAGAACACGCCGCGATAAAACCCGCGCGGCTGCTTTAGTATGTCTTTAAGCAATGTCTTTGGTGCTCCATAGTTTGTATAATTTCGTTTGTCACGGCTTGAGGCGTAACAAACGAGTTACGAGGGTTGGATCTCGCCGTGCGCGGCTCGCAAGAAGTATCGGCGGCGCTATTTTATCACGCCATACTTGCAGGTGTCAACGAAAACGGCTGTGACGGTCCATATATTGGAACATCACAGCCGTTTTTTTGTTGCGAAGCACGCCGGGGAAACAGCCCCCGGCGTGCTTCGCATCGTACGCCTGTCAGTCGAGACCGCTCACGAAGTCCTCTACATACTGGAGGTAATCCTGATATGTGTCCTTTGTTATGATGACAGTCGGCACGACGTACAGCGCGTACTTCTCACCGGGCTGCTTGTATTCCGGCCACAGATCTTCGGGCTTTGCGCGACCGTCGGCCAGCGCCACGAGACCGCACGCGATGGGTTCGGTGAAAATCTCGTTGGCATAGTGCAGCGCCGCTACCCAGCAGCCGTCATAACCGCCCTGCCAGTCCGGAATCAGGGTGTTCGCGCCGTTACTGAGTATAAGCACGCGATCCTCCATGTTCAGGTCCTCCGCCGCACGCGCCGCGCCCTGTCCGTAATCCTCAAGGCACGAGGATACAAACCAGTACTTGACATCCGGGTTAGCCGTGAATATTGAACTCGTGTAGTCAAAACCGGCTTCAATGCTGACGCCGAGCGCAAGGCAGTCGCCGTCGTAATAATTTTTTTCAAACGTATCCGGCCAGGTCTCTTGGAATTTATCTCTCGCTCCGACCATATTATCGACAAGATTCTTGTTAAAGCTGGCGTACAGGAACAGGTAGCCTATTTCCGCGGGGTCAACGTCTCCCCAGTAGTTCGTGTAGTTGTCGATAAGCCACTGTGTCTGAAGTCCGCCGACCATTATGCTGTCGAGGTGCAGGCCGGGTGTAATCAGCTTGCCGTCGTTATCACGCATTGGGACAAGTACGGGAAAGATGGGAATCCCGAGATCCTCCGCAAGCTCCGCCGTCCGCTGCGCGACAGTGACGTCGGGGTCTACAAAGAAGCCGTCGTACCCCTGTGTCGCGTACGTCTCCATCGTGGTGAGGAATGCGTTCATGTCACTGCCGGAATCGTATTCGGAATAGTTGTAGTTCACGCGGCCTCCCCAATCGGCCAATGCCTCGCCAAGCAGCTGATGTATTACGAGCATACCATTTACCATATAGACAAATTCATACGGTTCTCTCGAAAAGTAGTCAACGCTCTTGTCGGCGTAGCGCCCTACAACGCTCCCTGTTGCGGTCGGTTCCGCCGGCGTGGCAGCGGCCGGGGTCGAGGCATCCGGAGGCGCAGACGGCTCTCCGCCGGACGGCGGCGCCTCCGCGGTCGGAGAGCCGCCGGACGAAACGGATGGAGGCGGCGATTCGCCCGGGTTTCCGCCGGCACATGATACGGCGGACATGCACAGAAGCGCGGACAACAGGACTGCTAATGATCTTTTCATTGAATTTTCCCCCTTCGATATGTTTGAATAATTTTATTTGCAAACGTTGCGCGTTTGCAAACAGAAATGAGCTGTTTTACTTTGGCTTCAAGCTCACGCGCCCGCGGCCTTTAACTCGCGCGCGCGCGCCCTGACGTTAAAATAGTCGGCTATCAGCGCGGCTATCAGCAGTACCCCTTGCGCCACAATCGTCCAGTACGATGCCAACTTCACAGAGATCAGTCCGTTATTGAAGCTGCACAGCAATAGCAGTCCGATGAAGCATCCGCCCATATTGCCGGCGCCGCCCATAAATGAAACCCCGCCGAGAACGGCCGCGGTTATCGCGTCAAGCTCCGATCCGAGTACGGCCTTTGGAGAGCCGGAGTGCATACGCGCGGCGAGTATCGCGCCGCCGAGCGAGGCGAGCGCGCCGCAGTTGATGTATAAAATCGTGCTTATCTTTTTGGGATTGAGGCCGGACAGCCGCGCCGCCCGGCGATTTCCGCCGCACATATATACCGTTCTGCCGAATCTGGTTCGCGAGAGTATGATCCCATAGACTACTACCAGCGCCGCCATGATCATAAAAGGAAGCGTAAACAAATTCGCGACGGCGACAGTTCCTATGGACCAGAAGCCCCTGTCGCTTATCGAGATGTTCCTCGCTTTCGTAATAATATTGATAATACCCTGGAGCATTGATGAGACGCCAATAGTCGCGATAAACCCCATAAAGTTGAGAACATTTATCAAAAAAGCGTTGAACGCTCCTATAGCCGCTCCGATGAGTATGACGGCGACAAGAGCGACCGGCCACGGCGCCCCCGCCTTGCTGATCAACAAGGCGACCATAACGCCCCCGAAGCACCCTTCGGCGCCCGCCGCGAGATCGACTCCTCCGCCTATGAGGAGACACGCCATTCCGACGCCTATCGTACCGGACAGACTCATTGAGTTGAGGATGCCGCGGATGTTATCGACGCCGAGATAACTTCTCCGGATCAAATAGAATATGAGGACGACGACCGCTGTGACGGCAGCAAGCGAAAAAAGCTTAGAGCGAAGCAATCTTTTCGCGGCGGACATATTTTCCATATCTATGACCCCTCCTTTCGTACTGCTGCAGACGCAAAGCGGTTATTCGCTCATGGCGAGCGCGAGAACGCTCTCCTCCGAGGCTTCCTCACGTCTCACCTCTCCTGTAATACGTCCGTTCCGCATGACAATTATCCTGTCTGCGACATTTATGACCTCCGTAAGCTCGGATGATATAAATATCACTCCGATACCGTCCCGGGCAAAGTCGCATACGATACGGTAAACCTCCGCCTTAGTCCCAACGTCTATGCCCTTAGTCGGTTCATCGAGAATCAGAACCTTTGTGACCATTTTTGACGAGGTCCACCGCCCGAGTATCACTTTTTGCTGATTACCGCCCGACAGCTCCAATACGGGCTTGTCGGAGGACGGAGTCTTAATAGAGTATTTTTTGATGGCGTCGCCGGCAACCTCGTCCTCGGCTTTTTTGTCCAGAAAGAGTCCCTTCCGCACCTTGTCCAGCACGGGGGCGGTTATATTATCCCTGATAGAACGCAACAGCACGAGTCCCTGTTCCTTGCGGTCTTCCGGGCAGAGGGCTATACCGGCGGCTATGGCGTCCCCGGGTTTTTTGAAATGGACAGGCTTGCCCTCCAGCTTGATTTCGCCTGATATTATGGCGTCGGCGCCGAAAATAGCGCGGACGACCTCCGTCCTACCGGCGCCAACGAGTCCCGATAATCCGAGGATCTCGCCGCTTTTCAGTTCAAAGCTGATGTCGTGTACGGCGGCGGTCTCAAGATGGCTGACCTCAAGCAGCGTCTCTCCGTACCTGTCGTTGCGCTTGAGCCCGGAGTAGGTGTCGCCTATATCCCGCCCGACCATCGCGGTGATAAGCTCCTGCTCATCTGTCTCCCGCGTCTCGAGCGTCTTCACGAAGCGTCCGTCCTTCAATACGACGATCTCGTCTGTAATCTGAAAAATCTCGGAAAGGCGGTGTGATACGTAGAGTACTATCTTGCCGTCGTTGCGCAACTTTCCGATAAGCTCAAAGAGAATCGATATCTCCGAATCGGTGAGGCTCGCCGTCGGCTCGTCAAACGCTATTATTTTTGAGTTTCTGCGGTACGCTTTCATTATCTCCACCATCTGCTGGTAGGCGACGGGCAATCTTCCGACAAGCTCCAGCGGATGTATCGGCAGACCGAAGCTGTCGATTATCTCCTGTGTCCGCCCACGCAATTCCGCCCTGTCCACAAACCCGGCTCTGCCTGCGGGAATATCGCCCAGAAAGATATTTTCCATGACGTTCATCGCGGGTATAAGCTGCCGCTCCTGATATATCACGCTTATACCGGAGCGTATCGCCTGATACGGTGAAGTGAAGCGCTGCTCCGCGCCGTTGATATAAACCCCTCCGGCGCCGGGCTGTATATCCCCGCTCAATATTTTCAGAAGGGTACTCTTTCCCGCGCCATTCTCTCCCAGAATGGCGCACACACGGCCGCCGCTCACCGTGAAGCTTATATCATCGAGCGCCTGAACTCCCGGAAATGACTTTCCGATACCTCTGAACTCAAGATACGTATCCATGACGGCGCCTCCGTTAATTCTTCTTTTTCGCGCCGGAAAAATCGAGCGCCAGCGCAAAAAGCAGCAGAGCGCCCGACGCGAACGTCTGCCAGTAGGGGCTGATTTTTATAAGCGTCATGCCGTTGCTGAACGAGTTGAGTATCAGCAGTCCGACAAACGCGCCGAACATGCCGCCCGAGCCTCCGCCAAACGACACGCCTCCGAGTATGGCCGCCGTCATGCCGGCAAACTGGCTGCTCACTATACCGGTGGTGGTCGCGGATTTTAGTCTGGCGGCAAACAGACAGCCCGCGAGCGAACCGAGCACGCCGGAATTTATGAACAGTATATAAGAGATGCGCTTAGGGTCTATGCCCACAAGCGACGCGGCAGCCGGATTGCCGCCCACTAGATATATGCTTCTGCCGAATTTCGTTTTGTTGAGCATTATGCCGTAGACGAAGAAAATCAGCAGCGCCGCTATAATTGAGACGGGCACTACATCGGCTATCCTGCCCGTGCCCATGTATACCACCACCTTGTTATCGACGGGTATCGACGCGGCGCCGCCGAGCGCGTAGGACAGTCCCTGCGTCACGGACGCCATTGCCATTGTCGCAATAAAGCCCTGAAAATGCAGCTCGTTTATCAACAGCGCGTTTATAGCGCCCACAAACCCGCCCGCCGCGAGCGCGACCACTACGGCCACGGGCCACGGCCAGCCGTTGACCAGCAGTATTGCCATGAGAATGCCGCACATGGTACCGCTCGCGCCGGTCGACAGGTCGATCTGGCCCGAGATCATAAGCGCCCCGGCGCCGACCGTGAGCAGCGCGACGATCACTATTGCATTCAGTATATTTCTGGCGTTGACAAGGCTAAAAAACGTGCCTTTTGACGCTATAGTGAAGAAAACGACTATCAGCAGCAACAAAACAAGCAGCGCAAACATCTTTGATTTTAGAAACTTAGAACCCTCTTTCAAAGCCGTTCACCGTCCGTTTTCCTATATTTCAGCGCTCCCCGATGTCCAGAGCGATCTGATGCGCCGCGCGCGTCGCCTCGTAGATATTTTTGGACGCGAGACAGTCGCCGATTTGATAAAAATATGACGCTGTGAAGCGCAGCTCATCCGCCTCCGCACGCCGTGGAAGGAGACCGACCGCGGATATTACGGCGTCACATTCGAAAAACGTCCTCTCAGACTCGCTTACGCCCCACACGCCGTTCCGCGTGATTTCATCGGCCTTTACGTCAAAACGCAATTTTACGCCCGCGCGTTCGAGTTCTATTCCGACAGCCTGCCCGTGAAGGATGTTGTCGCCGAAATTCGGTCGTTGCATCATCTCAAGCACCGTCACGTCACGGCCAAGCTTTCCCAGATAGATCGCGAGCTCGCACCCCACAAGTCCGCCGCCGAGTATCACGACGCGCCGGCCGGCCCTCTCCGGCGATATGTATACGTCCTCGGCGACCAAAGCCGACTCGCCACCCGGGATTTTTAAGGAGGCGGGCGCCGCGCCGATCGCCGCGATTACAGCATCCGGCGCTATTTCCTCCGCGAGCGCTTTTGTTACGGGCGTATTCAGCATGACGCGCACGCCCGACTTACGCACACGTGCCGCCTGCCGGTCGAGGTACTCGCGCAGATGCCGTTTGAACGGAACGCCGTCCTCACAACGCAGCACTCCGCCGAGCCTTTCAGACTTTTCGCAGAGAGTGACCTCGTGCCCGCGCGCTGCGCACACGGCGGCGGCTTCCATCCCGGCGACGCCGCCGCCGGCGACGAGTACGCGGAGCGGCTTTGCGGGCGGGCGCGCGAATTTATGCTCCGCCTCGTCGGCGATTTCCGGATTTAGCGCGCAGACAATATGACCGTGCGTCAGGAGAGTGGAAAAGCAGGTAAAGCACCTGACACACCGCGTTATCTCGTCCGCTCTGCCGTCTCTGGCCTTGTCCGGCAGATCGGGGTCGCAGATAAGGCCGCGCGCCATCTCCACTACGTCCGCCTTGCCGGAGGCTATTATTTCCTGAAGCATCTCCGGATCCGACAGCGCGCCGACTGTGGCGACTTTGGAGTATTTTACGCGCTTTTTGATTTCAGCCGCGTATTTGACATTAACTCCGTCCTCCAGAAACATCGACGGATGCGTAACCGTGAATACGCGCGCGTCCTCATGCGAGCCGGCAGATACATGTATCAGATCGGCTATGCCGTCAAGTTCCGCGGCGATGCGGCAGCCGTAATCGACATCATAGCCTCCGTCATATACCTCGCTTCCCGAGATGCGCACCTCGATCGGGAACTTAGGGCCTACGGCCGTGCGCACGGCGCGCAGCGTCTCCAGAGGTAAGCGCATACGGTTTTCAAACGAGCCGCCGTACTCGTCTGTGCGATGGTTCAGCGTCGGAGACATGAACTGGTGCATCAGAAATCCATGGGCGAAGTGGAGCGTGACCATTCCGAAGCCGCAAGCCTTCGCTTTGAGCGCCCCGGCGACATGCTTGTCTATGACCGTATTCATGATGTCACGCGTCATCGCGCGAACGCGCACGGGCGGCTGTCCGAGCGCCCCGGCGACCTCCTCGTCCTGCGGACCGTAAATTTCATTGCCGGCGTGGTAAGAAACCGACGCGGCGGAACCGGCGTGGAACATCTCAAGTGTGGCGACGGCTCCGTGTCTGTTGATCGTCATCGCCAGCTTGTTCAGCGCGGGCGCGAGTCCCTCATCCTCCATGAGAATAGAGTACGCGCCGTGCGCGCCGTGCGCCCCGTCAACCGTTGCGTCCCCGACGCAGACGGACGCCGCGCCGCCTTTCGCCTTGCGTTCGTAATAGCACATCGTTTCATACAGCGGCCTGTGCAACGGGTCCGCATAAAAAACTCCCGTCGGCGACGCGAATATCCTGTTGCGAAACAGTACGTCCCCCAGCGTGATCGGTGAAAAGAGGTTCGGGTACTTACACTTGTACATACTTCGACCGCTCCGTTCCTTGTGCTGTAATCATGAATTGAAACTTTGAGCCGCGGCGCGGGACGCGCCGCATGGCGCTATATAGTAAATTGCAAAGCAACTTATTATATAATGGCGCAGGTCCTTTGAAAATGGTCAAAAAATTGTGCAAGCCACAACAAAATATTGTATAATGTCTACATAGCGGACATTATACGGGACTGTGAGGGGGTAAGCGCGGTATGGAATTCAGGCATATAGAATATTTTGTCAGGGCATGCGGCTGCCGCAGCCTGTCGGAGGCGGCTAAGAATCTGTTTATCACGCAGCAGGCGCTCAGCCGCAGCATCCGTCTGCTGGAACGGGAGCTCGGCTGCGCGCTTTTCGAGCGGACGGCGCGCGGTATAACGCTGACAAAGCCGGGACAGTATTTATTCAACAAATTTCGACCTATTGTTTCCGGTTTCCATGAGGCCGCCGCTCAGGCGACGACTCAAATCGGGGTAAGCCCTCATAAACGCCGTCTGCAGTTTTCCAGCGCGCCCGGGATCATCAGGAATCTCTCGCCGGGACTTCTACTGAGCTTCCGCGAGCGCCACCCGGAGTTGGAGATGGACGTATTGGAGATGTCGGACGCGCAAAGCGAGTTGTATATCGGAGCTGACAAGACACGCTTCGGGCTGATGACGGGTCCGGAATGGTTGCACGCGCGTAAGCACGGCTACATAATGATAAAGACTGAACCGTCATATCTGCTTGTGCACAGGGATAATCCGATCGCCAACCTGCCGGTCGTCTCGCTCGCGGCGCTGAAAAATGAGCGCGTACTCGCGATGAACAGGAAATTGTACTTTCAGGAGGTGCTCAACAGCGCCGTGGCGCCTTACCACTTCTCAATTGAACCGTATTTTGAGAGCGGCGACGTCATGGAGCTCATCGAATTGGCGAACAGGGGCGTCGGCGTCCTGCCATGTATCAGACAGGTCTACGAGGAGTCGTCGCTGCGGGAGGCGGTACTCGTACCTCTCGCCGAACGGACGTTCGATTACTGCATCGCGTTTATTTTTCAAGAGTATGAGACGCTGGAAATCACAACAAAGGAGTTCATCTGGCACACACTCGAAAGTGAACACGCACAAAATTGAACGCGGACGCGGCATCCTCGACGCGATGAAGGCCGAGTGCAATGTGGAGTGGGTGAAAAAAAGCATCGCGCAAATTGAGCGAGGGGAAGGCGTTGTCTACAATGATGTCGATCAAATTATCGCCAGCCGCGAGTGAAGATTGAAGTATCGGCGGCGCTATTTTATCACGCCATACTTGCAGGTGTCAACGAAAACGGCTGTGACGACCTATATATTGGAACGTCACAGCCGTTTTTTTGCGAAGCACGCCGGGGAAACAGCCCCCGGCGTGCTTCGCTGTGTCAGCCTCCGGATCAGGAACCGCGCGCCACCGTAACGGTCCCGAACGCGGGGATAAACGCGCCCGTCATATCGGAGAGATGTGTGTACATTTGCATACTGTGCGCCGCGTACGGAGCGTAGCTCAGCGTTAACGCCTCGCCGCTTTCGGATATGGCGGCATTCAGTCGCTCTGTCAGCGGGAGATAAACGCGGTTGTCATTGTCCGTCACGGGACAATCCGAAGTCGCGGGCTGACGGTAGAGCAGACGCGTATTGCCGAGCTTGAGCGTGAAGCTGCACGCCGCAGCGCTGGCACCGTCAGATCGACCGGTCAAATCCGTGCCATCCGGCAGCGTTAAGACAATCCGGCTGTTCACCTCGTCGTATTCCGCCGTAATGCCCTCTGTCGTCACCTCGGGCAATACCCGGCGCGCCGTTTCGTTGGTCACTACAATAGTTTGCAGATTCAAGAATTTCAATCCCGTCGCTATGCTGAAAGCGAAATCACCCGCGCTATAGCTCCCGGAAGCCAGCGGTTCGAACGTGAAGAAGATTTCCGTCCAAGACCCAGACAACCACCAACCGGTGCTGTATGCAAGATTGCTCACATCTTCATTGTTGTACTTCAGTGATACGGCTGCGCTGAGCGTTCCAATATTTTCACTTATAAACCAATAGTGAAGCCCCGGCGTGAATTCTATGCTCATTGTTCCCGCCGTGGGATTGATATACGCCGTCGCGCCCGGGGGCTCCGCGATTATATCTGCGTTTTCGATCGCTACTGTTACCGGGTTAGAGTTTATGTCCGCGATTACATTGTTGCCCGGGGTATATGTGAGTGTCAGATTTTCCAGGTTTGTTATGTTTCCGTTAAGCGTCAGCGTGACGCAGCCGGGAAGAGACCCCGACATTTCGTCCGGGTTGTTGTCAATCGTGACGCCGGTCACCGTGATACCGGAAGCGCCGTTGCCGCCCAGTGTGAAATCTGTGGGTTCTGGCGTGTTCCCTCCGGCGGCGGACAGCTTCTCATCGAAATAAGCGTAGATCGTGCCGCCGTTCGCGCTCAGATACGGCGTCATCCAGCGTGGCGGCATTTCGTCGATGTAGCTGCCCTCGGCGGCTGTTAGCGTTAGCGTAATCACTGTCGCCTCGGCGTCCGGATCGTAGATATCATCGTTTGCCAGCATCACAATTCCGATTTTATGGCTCTGCATCCCGGTACTCAAGTAAGCAGATGCGGTGTGTGTACATTCGTCGTCGCCTGTTATAATCATCTCCACGGCGGAGTTGGGATTCCATATTGAGTGTTTATCGTCCGATCCGTCGGTCTTCGCGATGGAATATCCGTAAAGAATCGAGTCTTTATTGAGCGTATAGTCGTCGCCGGTGTTGAAACTGAACACGAGATACGCGACGACCGGGTTTTGCGTCGTCGCGACGCCGGGGTTCAGCTTGATTTTCACTGTCGCCTTACCCTCGTTGTCGAAGCTGACCACCGGATACCCGGGAGCGAAGCGCTCGTCGCCGCCCTCTACTTCGATGTCCGCTATCCCTTGCTTGCGGACAAGCAGAGTGAATGTCTTGTCTGTATTTTTGCCATCGAGAGAGAGCGTCGCCGTGAGCGCGACCTCCGCGTCGGCGGCGTCGGACTCCGGGCGTGTGACCGTCCCGATGGCGTCGTTGACGGTTATGACATCCGTGTTGCTCGACGTCCACGTTATCGCAACACCGGGGAAGGATATGAGACTCGCCGGCAGCGCGAGATTCGTCATTATGCCCTGCTCGCTCGTGTTCGTGCCTTTGATGATGTCAAACGTCAGCGCGTCTTTGGCTTGCGAGAGTGTATCGGCAAACTTCGCGTAGAGCGTGATGTCCGCCGTCACGGGCGTCGTCCAGATGTAAGGTGTCGTGAGGGCCGCGTCCGTGTACCACCCCGCGAACGCGTAGCCCGCGAGCGTCGGGTCGGCGGGTTTCGTGGCGGCGGCGCCGTGGTTGACGGTTGGGCTGACCGGCAGCTCCGGGTCGCCGGTCAGCGCGGGGTCATGCGTACCCGCGGCGAATGAGACGGTGTACGTCTTGATCTCCCATATCGCGTAAAGCGTGAGGTCGCCTGGTACCTCGTCGTCGGAGAAATCCCACGCTTCGCCATCGCCGACCGCGCTCGCGTACCAGCCGATAAAATCGTGCGAGACCGACGTAGGCGCGGCCGGCGCGGTCGCTTTTTCGCCGTGCGTGACAGTCTGCGGCGCGACAGACGCGCCGGGCTGTCCGTTGCGGTCAAAGCTCACAGTGTATTTCGCTGCGGACACGGTTACGGAGATCGTGACCTCAAGCGATACCGAGTCTGTATTCTCAATATCCTCCGGCAGTGTTATCTCACCGGAGACGTTAAACGTCTGTTCCGTCTTTGTCTCGGGGTTGTAGGTGATATCCTCGTCCTCCAAGTCCCACGTGACATCGGCGAGCGTGACGGAATTCTCGCCTGATTCCTCGCCGTCCGTATCGACGGTTATCGCGACCTGCGACGGCAGATTCAGTCCCGCCGCGGTCGGCGCCGCGCCGTTTAGCGCCGTGGCGGCGGCGGGCTGCTCGACGGAGACGAGCTCCCCGCTCTCAACGGCGGCGTAAATCGCAATGTTAAATGTGGCGGTTTTGCCCTCGACTGTGACCGTGAGCGTCTGCTGCGCCGCGGCTGCGTCGCTGTCAAAGTCCGTTATGTCCCCGGCGGAGACCGTCAGTGCCCCTGTGGAGCCGTCTGAGTATGCACCCGTCACAACAAGGCCCGCGATATCCAGCTCGTCGCCCACGAGATAGAGCGTTTTCGCCGGGAGCTGCGTTATGGCAATGGACGACAGCACGGGCGTTACGGTGAGCGTCAGCGACGCTGTGATGCCGTTCGGATTTGTATAATTTGTCTCCATCGTGAGAGCGCCCGTGAACTCGAACACGCCGCACGCGGACGTATCGGCGGTGGCGGGCGTCCATACGACGGCGAAGCTCTTTGTGGAACCGTTATTGAGAGTCGCCGTCACGCTCGGGGGCAGCGTGTACGTGCCGTTGTGCGCGACCTCAGGGGTTAAGGGAGCGACGCTCGCCACCGTGTATTGCGTGGTCGGCGGGGTGGATGGCGTACCGCCGGGCGTGCCGGTGTTACTGCCCGGCGTCGTCTGCGCCGGCAGCGTCACGTCGCCTTTTCCGTCGCCCGTCACACTGACAGGCGCGGTCTCAAAGCTCGTACCCTCTCCGGCCTCGGCGCTGACCTCGGCCGTTACGATTTTGCCCTCGCCGCCTACGCTCGCCGACTCGTTGAGCGTGAGCTTGTTGACGCTGCCTGTTACGGTGATGTCGGCGTCCTTGCCGTTATTGACTATGTTATCGAAATCGCCTATGAACTCAAACTCAGATCCGTCGAGGAATTCGGCGGGTATCTCGACGTTTATTTTCACGCCGTCGGCGAGCTCCTGCGTCATGAGAACGGCGCCCGTTTCGAGAATAACGACGGTGAAATTACTCTCGCCGGAGACGACGATGCGCACCTTGTTTTCGCCCTCGTATTTGCGCACGATCATGCTTCCCTCAACACGGAAGTCCGCGAGATACAGGGAATTTCCGCCCCCGCCCTCGACATACACGTCGCCCTTTACCGTTACGCCGTTTATGTGTGCGTCGCCCTCGCCGACACTCGCGGCGACGGTCAGGTTCTTTGCGACCGCCAGATTTTGAAGAGTCACGCCGGGCGACGCGACAGTCACGCTGCCGCCGACGCTCTCACTGCCGTCGCCGGGTCCGTATGTTCCCGCGAACGCGTATACGCGATCGTCTTTTTTCACTCTGTCGAGCAGGACTACTATTTCGGCGCGCGTTATGCCGGCCCCCGGGTTGATTTTGCCGTCGGCGCCCGTTACAAAGCCGGCGCCGATGGACGCCGCGACGGCCTGCGCCGCCCAGGGCGACACGTCTGTTCCGTCACGCGCGGCGGACAGGATGGAAGTGTCCGCGCCCGACAGTCCCTCAATGCGGCTGACTATCGTGATAGCCTGCTCGCGCGTTATGGGCGCCCCTGGCGACATCGTGGAGCCGCTTGTTCCGTTCAGATACCCGGCGCTCACGGCCGCCGCTACATCGCCGTAGTACCACGCGTCCTCAGAGACGTCAGTGTACCGCGACAGATCGGCGGACGCGTCGGCGTAGCCCCAAACGGAGTTTACAAGCTTTATGAACTCCGCGCGCGTCGCGCCGTCGTCCGGCCTGTAAACGCCGGCGCCGTCGCCGTTTAATACTCCGAGGTCAATCCATTCCCTCAGAGTTTCCTCCGCCCAGTGGCCTTGCACATCCGTGGCGGCGGCAAGCGGGGTTATGGCGGCGGGCAGCATGAGCGCCAGCGCCATTGCGATGGAGATGAGTTTTTTCGCAAATTTTCGCAGCATAGTTTTGTACTTCCTTTCGATTTGTGAATATTTTATCTTCGCGTGGAACCGAGGATGTAAGCGGTGGCGTGCGGTTTTGCGGCGGCGGACCCGGATTTGACGGCATAGTATGCAGCCGGCGTTGGCGCCCGGACGACACTCCCGTTTTCAGAGGGGCGCGTAATGGTGACACCGCCCTACTTGGTTAAAAATCTACAGTTTTTTATCCAAGTGGCTTGACAATTCTGAGCCTATATGAGAAAATACCTTAAAAGGCAGAAATTTCCGCTTCCAGTATGGGTTCTGTCGATTTTTGGCATAGGTTTACAGCGCTTCACAATGGCGCGGAAGATCGGCAAAAGCGCCGGTTAAAAAACTGTAGATTTTTATCCATTAGCCGAGAAACCATTTTTGTAACGACTGTTCTTGTAACGGTTGTTTTTAATTTTTGACGAAACGTACGGCTATACGTGGGAGATTGGGGCAAAATAGTGCCTAGAAGCCCCAAGAAACAACGCGTTTCTGCGGAAATATGGCGCGTTTCCCCGTCCTGTAGGGGCGGTCGCCCCTACAGGACGGGGAAACGCGCCCCGGCTTCGTTTCGGGTTTGGACGCGGGGATTGGAACGCAGTCCGTGCGGACGAAGCGTAGCGCGTGAGGACGATACGCCTCAAGCCGTGACAAACGAAATGATTCAGTGTATACTCTCATTGCAAAAACACGGCCCCGGTTGCGGCAAGCAGGTGCGGTTATATCTGCGGGCAAAATTTTGACGTGAACAGAGGTTTCGGTGGTATGAGTATTCACAGAGCGTCGGCGAGGGCGGGAAGCGTGCTCGTTGTGGACGATGAACCAAAGATACTTGAAGTCGTGTCGGCGTTTATGGGGCGCTGCGGCTTTGAGGTGTTCTCCGCCGCGACGGGCAGGGAGGCGCTCGAAATATTCGAGCGCGAGAACATCGCGCTTGTCCTGCTCGATCTCATGCTGCCCGACATGCCCGGGGAGGACGTCTGCCGTGCTATCCGCAGAAGGTCGCGCGTACCTCTCATAATGCTCACCGCGAAAATCGAGGAGGAGGACATGCTGGAGGGACTGGAGCTGGGGGCGGACGACTACATACGCAAGCCGTTTTCTCTGCGCGAGCTAGGCGCGCGAGCGGAGGCCGCGCTGCGCCGGGCGTCGGACGACGTCGTACCTCTCGCGGCGAAAAGCAGCTTTAACGGCGGCGATCTGACAGTCAATTTTGAGACGGGCGCCGTGAGGAAGCGGGGCGCGGAGGTGTATCTCACGCCCAGCGAGATGAAAATACTTGCCGCGCTCATCAAGTATCCCGGTAAGATATTCAACCGCGAAAAGCTTATCGCCGCCGCGCTCGGCGAGGACTTTGACGGTTATGACCGCGCCGTTGACAGCCATGTGAAAAATCTGCGGCAGAAAATTGAGACCGATCCTAAAAATCCGAGATATATACTGACCGTCCACGGCGTCGGCTACAAATTCGGAGGCACATAGATGCGCAGCTTGCGGACGCAGCTTTCGTTTACGATCGGGCTCGTCGCGTTGGGTACGGTAGCGCTTATCAGCTTTGTTTCCAATTCGCTGATACGCGCTCAGTTTGAGGCATACGTCGCGCGGAGACAGCAAACGCGAGCGGAGGACATAGCGGAAAACGTCGGGCAGTATTACGACGGCTCCGGCGCGGGGTGGGATTTGGCGTCCATTCACGCGCTCAGCATGTTATCGCTTTACGACGGGTATATCATAAGGCTTGAGGACGGCCGGGACGGCGTCATATGGGATACCGAGAACCATGATATGGGGATGTGCAGGCAGATCATGGGTGAAATATCGGATCGCATGTCCGGTCACGGCAGGGTCGGTGAATTCGCGTCGCAGACGTACGACGTCACGCAGGACGGGCAAAAAATCGGAGCCGTGACGGTCAAGTATTACGGGCCTTTTTTCCTGAGCGACGCCGATTTTTCCTTCCTGGCCGCCATGAACATCATATTCACCGCGATAGGCGCGCTGGCGCTGATCTTTTCTCTGGCGACGGGCTGGTTTTCGGCGCGCAGAATCGCCGACCCGCTGCGCAAAACGGCCGATATCGCGCGGCGTATCGCACAGGGGCGCTACGACGTGAGATTTGAAAGCAGGACGAGGACGCGGGAGCTGCGCGAGCTCGTGTCCGCCATAAATCACCTCGCCGAAGCGCTGTCCGGACAGGAGCGCCTGCGCAGACAACTCACCGCCGACGTCGCGCACGAGCTGCGGACGCCGCTCACTACGCTCGGCTCGCATATTGAGGCTATGATCGAGGGACTGTGGACGCCGTCGCCGGAGCGCCTGAAAAGCTGTTACGATGAAATTCTGCGTCTGGGGAATATGGTCGCGGATCTGGAGCGGCTCGAACGCGCCGAGAGCGAGGCATTGAAGTTGAATAAGTCCCGCGTCGAATTGAAATCGCTGACGAAAGCCGTCTGCGACAATTTCGCCGGGCAGCTCGCTGCGGGCGGTCTGCGGCTGGAAATAAGCGGCTCGGAAGCGGAGGCGGACGCCGACAGGGACAGGATAAGCGGAGTTATCACGAATCTGGTTTCAAACGCGGTCAAATACACGCCGGCGGACGGGCAAATCAATATTTTCATCAGGGAACTCCCGGACGCGGCGGCGTTTATCATTGAGGACGACGGTATAGGGATTCCCGAGGATGAGCTGTCGCTTGTCTTCGAGCGGTTCTACCGTACGGATAAGTCGCGCAATCGCGGCACGGGCGGCGCGGGGCTCGGACTGTCAATCGTGAAAAGCGTCGTCGAGGCGCACGGCGGAACGGTTATGGCGGAGAACCGTCCGGGCGGCGGCAGCAGATTTACCGTGACGCTGCCGCGCGGCGACAAGACTGCCGGCGTATACGGCGAGTCTACGCGCGATTCTTAGGGCCGAAAGACTCCCGGGCGGCGCCTAAAAGACTACTACCGTCGTGCCCTCGGGGATGGTGTCGAACACCCACTGTATATCGTCCTGGAGCATCCGCACGCAGCCGTGGCTGACGGGAAACCCTATGCTCGGATCCGACAGCGTCCATGTACCCGGGCGGTACAGCCGCGAGTGGAACGCGTATCCGCCGCCCTTGAATCTCACTACGGGCCGGACGGTGTACGTGCCCGTAGTCCAGCCGTTCTCCTGCTTGTACGTCGTCTTCCACACGCCCGTCGGCGTCGGGCTGCTCGAACCGGTCGCGACGAGACCGCTTCGGACGAGCTTCCACTCCCCGGCGACGCCCTCAAAAATATTCACGTGCTGCGTGGCGATATTCACCCACATGAGATATTTTGTGTCGCTCCCATACCCTTGCGCGTTGATCCAGATCTCCTTTTCAAAGTCCTGATAATCGTTGTCAATGGCGTACTGCGTCGTGTAGTCGCCCACGTATTTCGTCGTCACAAGAGCGAGCACGCGCTCGGCGGCGCGCCTGTCGTAGTATTCATCGCTGTAATTCTCGATCGCGGCCGATACGGCAAGAGAGCGCGTCTGCGCGACGCCGTCCGCTGTCACATAGAAGAGCTCGCACGTGACGGCGGCGGTCTCCGGCGTCTCCTTCGAGTATTCGAAAGCGCGCGTAAACACCGCCTTAACGTCTCCGGCGGCAATAGTCTCCTCGCCAGCGGGCGTCCCGTTGAGACTCCAGACGACGCGGCAGTCGCGTTTAAGCGGCGCGGCCAGCGTGAGGGTCGCCTTCAGTGTATCGCCGATGGGCAGCGTACCGGGCGCGGCGAGAACGGGAGTCTCCTTTGCGTCGAGGCCAAAGTCGCGCTTCTCCGATATATTATCGGCCTCGAATTTTGGCTTTTTAATATTAAATTTCAGGTCATGGATCACGGCGTCGCCTACGCGCCCTTTTCCGCTGATCGTGTTGCCCGAGCCGAACAGCTCCAGCGTGTCTGCGTCCGACTCGAGGGCTATCGCGTTATTGCCGCCGTAAACCGTTATCTCTCCGACATCCGCGTCCTCCGTTATGCGCACAGAGCAGTCGCGCCCGGATATGACGACGCTGCGCGCCTCGCCCGTTATCGCCACCTCGCGCCCCGCGCCCGATACCTCCACCGTCTCGGCCGCGCCCGCAACCGTCACGTCGCCGTCGCCGTCGCCTATGACCAGCGTACTCGCTGCGGCCCGGTCGCCCATATCGAGCTCGACGTCGCCGCGGGCCGCGAGCACGAGACGCGAAAACCGCGTGCCGTCCGAGAGCTCCAACTGCTCCAGACCACCCGATCTGACGACCGCCGTCTTGCCCGTGACGCCTCGCAGACTTATCCTGTTCGCGTCGTGCGCAAACCACACGTCGCCGTCGAACGCGACGTCCTCAAGCTCCGCGTCGCCGTGTATGACGCCGCCGTCCTCCGAATCGAGAGGGACGGCGCGAAACAGCGCCGCCGTGAATTCGGCGCGCGTGATCGTGTCCGACGCCCGCAGCCGCCCGGCGTGGCCTGTCGCTATGCCCGCCTCGACCGCCGAGGCCATCGTCGCGCGCGTGTCGGCGGAGTACGCGAACGTATCGGAAAAAGCGTCGAGCGAGGAGGTGTACGGCAGCGCGCGCGGGAGTTGGAAGGCGTCCAGCAGCGCCCGAAACGCCGTCTCACGCGTCACGGGCGAGTCCGGCGTCAGAGCATCAGGTAAAAATCCCATCTCGCGCGCGAAGGCCACGGAGTCGCCGTACCATGTCCCCGTCGCGGAATCCGGCTCGCCGTCATCCGGGGCGTCGGCCGCGCCGAGCGCGCGCGCCAATATCACGGCGATGTGCGCGCCCGTGACCGGAGAGTCCGGGCGCAGCTCGTCGCCGTAGCCCTCTATCACTCCCGCGTCGTACGCGCGGCGCATGACGTCGTGTCCCCAGTGTCCGGCTGTATCGGTAAAGTCCTCCCAAGCCGCATGCGCGCCTCCCCGAGCCCCCAGCAACAGCGTCAGCGCTACGGCTCCCGCACAAATTTTACCCGTGATCCTCCGCAAAAAACCACCCCATCGTCCTTTTCGCATACAGCGAAAACAGTTATTGTAAAGCCGCCGCAAACGACTTCAAAACGGCCACGCGCCGGGTATCCAGCGCAGAAAATACTTGAAATACCACTCGGGCGCGGGTACGCCCGTAAGCGCCGGGTAGAACATCATAAACAGCGCGCCCGCCGAGGCTGTGTACCCGTACACGGCCTCCTTGTATCTCCCGCGCCCGCGTTCGAGCAACGTATTCATGACGTGCGCCGTCGCGAGGATCAGAAACAGCGTGCTCGGGAAGTAGTGGTATATAAATACGATCCTCGATACGAGCAGCCACGGGACGAGCTGCGACATGTAACCTATCAATATATACAGCGCCGCCGGGTCGCGCCGCCGCGCAAACCGTACCGCCATCGCCACCAGCGCCATAAAGCCGCCCCACCACACGACGGGGTTGCCAAACGCCGCGAACGCCGATTTCGCGCCGCCGGCGACGGGCGACGCGGACACCGCGCCGCTTCCGTCAAAGTATTGCCTGAAATACAGTATGGGGCGCGCGTCCGTTATCCACTGGAGCCACATCGACGAGTAGCTGTGTTCCGCCACGAGCTTGCTGTGATACGAGAACATGAATTTCTGGTTTTCCCATATCATCTTGTAATACGCGGGATTTTTTAACATTCCCGTCCTGACAGTCATGCCGCTTGCCGCGCCGTTGGGTATATAGCTCAGTACGTAGATCGCTCCCGGAACGACGACGAACATCAGCGCCGCGAACAGCAGCGTTTTTACGAGATACTCGCCAAAACCGGGCGTCCCATCGCGCCGGAACTCGCGGTATACCGCGACGAGCCGCAATACGAACAGCGCCGCGAGACCGGCGCCCGCGTATATGACTATCCATTTCGACGCGCACCCCACGCCGAAGGACAGTCCGCACAGCGCGAGCGGTCGAAGCGAGTCGCGCAGCGCTCCCTTCTCGCCGTCCGCATTACATGTTATATACCGGAACATTAAAAGATATGCAAGTAGAATGAAAAAAACGCCATAGGTGTCTATAGTCGCTATACGCGTCTGCGTGAACCGCATAAAATCGAAGCCGAACAGCAGCGTGCCGCACACGGCGACGGGTGTCTTCCCAAACATATTTTTCAGCAGGACGTAGAGGACGGGCAGCATCAGGACGCCGAAGAGAGCGCCCATGAACCTCCAGCCGAACGGCGTCATGCCGAAAAGCGTCACGCCGAGCGATATTATCGCTTTGCCGAGCGGCGGATGTGAATTTTCGTTCGAATAGACGCCGCGCAGATTCTCAAACGCGGCGCGGCCGTGGTATATCTCGTCAAAATACATGCTGTTGAGGTACGTCGGGTACGGCGGGACAAGTTCCTGTTCGTCGAAAAGCGCTCCGAGCTCCGGCGCAAACGAGATGCGGCCCGGCGGGATTACGCCGCCCGACGAGTCGAGCAGGGCGAGCTCGCCGAGCTCAATAGGCGTGGCTTTTGCGGTTATTCGAATATAGCTCACGGGCGGGTTATCTTCGTTCAGGTCGGCGAGGCGCCACTTGAACAGATGCGAGTGCGGCTGATCCATCGCGTATTTGCGCTCCTCCGCGGGAAGCTGCTCCAGCCAGCGCTCGCCGTCGGCCGACAGCTCGAGAGTATAGCCGCCGGTCCACAGCCCCGTGTAGAACATGACGTCCCCGAGCTCGACAGCCTCGCCAAGCCGGATGAGCGCCTGGCCGCTTTCAGATGTGAACCGGTAATAACTCTGCGGCGCCTTTGTATCACCGAGTCCCAGAAAAGCGAGCGCGGCGAACAGCGCGGTTATGGCGGCAATCGGCGGCAGGTCCTTCCTCGCCTCCATCGGATGGCGGTGAAGCCGCAGCTCGAAGCGCCGCTTGCCCAGAGCCTGATCGATCCAGTCGAGCGCGACGCCCGCCGAGCGCGACGAATTGACGTAATAGCGGAAGAACAGTGTCAGACACACCAAAGCGGCTATGGGAAACACCACCGCGAAATAATTAAAATTCAAGCCGCCCGCTCCCTTCCGATATAATACGGCGTTGACCGAAATGATATGACCGCTTCAAACGGAAAACCCGCCTCCGCCCGCCAGCTTTCGCAATATTTCGACAAAATACTCCGGCAGCTCCGTGGTGAGCGAGACAGGCGCACCCGTCGCGGGGTGGACAAAGCACAGCTCCCGCGCGTGCAGACACTGGCCGTGGAGCCCGAGCTCCGGGCGGCGGTGTCCGTAGACGCGATCGCCAAGCACGGGGCGGCCGATGTACGCCATATGTACGCGTATCTGGTGCGTTCTGCCCGTCTCCAGACGGCAGCGCAGACGCGTGTGGCGGGCGTAGCGTTCGACCACCTCGTAGCGCGTCACCGCGCTGCGCGCCGCGCCGCCGCGCGTGACGACGGCCTGCCGCTTCCTGTCGGACGGATGGCGGCCTATCGGCGCGTCCACCGTGCCGGAATCGTCCTTGACTACGCCGTGTACGACGGTCTCATATACGCGCCCCAGCGTCCTCTCCCGGAGCTGCCGGCTGAGCGCGAGGTGCGCGGCGTCGTTTTTAGCCGCGATTATCAGTCCGGAGGTGTCCTTATCTATCCTGTGGACTATCCCCGGACGCCGGAAACCGCCTATACCCGAGAGACTGTCCCCGCAGCGGCCGAGCAGCGCGTTGACGAGCGTGCCGTCCCGGTGTCCGGGCGACGGGTGCACCACCATGCCTCTGGGCTTGTTTACGACTATGACGTCTCCGTCCTCGAATACGACGTCGAGCGGGATGTCCTGCGCCTCTATATACGGCGTCTCGGGCTCGGGCAGCTCGACGTCGAACACGTCGCCGCGCGACACGCGGCAGCTTTTACTCACGGGAGCGCCGCCCTTTGTGACGCGTCCTTCGGAAATCAGACGCGCGGCGGCGCTTCTGCTGCATCCTGGCAGCAGCTCCGGCAGAAGCGCGTCCAGCCTGACGCCGTCCCGTTCGGATTCAAAACGCATCCGTGCCGTCGTCATACTCGGAGGCGAGCTTTTCTCTGTGATACTCCTCCAAAATGGACTCCACGGTGAACTGCCCGACGTCCGCGTCCGCGTACTCGCGCGGGGCGGCGCGGGGCGGCGCTGCACGGGTCGGCGCAGGGCGCGGCTCTGCGGGCGCGGGACCCTCCGGCGGCCTCCTGCGGCGTACCGGAGGCTCCGCGGCGTCCGGCATTTCCGTGTGCTCCGAAACCAGTCTGCCCACTTCCGTCGCCGCCGTCCCGCGCGACGACGGCCGTATGATAAACGCCAGACAAAAAACGATGCCGCCCACCGTTATAAATATGTCCGCAACGTTGAATATCGCAAACCTGACGAACTCAAATTCAAACATATCGAGGACGTCGCCGAGCGCGAGTCTGTCAATAAAATTGCCGAGAGCGCCGCCGAGCACCGCCGCCAGACCGAGCTTACCCCACGAATTATCCCTGTAATAGACGAGAAACGTCACAAGCGCGGCAATACAAACACCCGATATCGCAATCAGGACCCACCGCATATCCGAGAACAGACCGAACGCCGCGCCGGAGTTCCTGATGTTCGTTATATGGATGACGCCGCGCAATATCTCAAGCTGCTCGCCCGGGCTGACCGCCGTGGTCACCCAGTATTTGAACAACTGATCGAGCAAAACCACAAGAGCCGCAAAAATGAAGAACGCCATCTGCCTACTCCTCCGCCCCGTAATGACGTTTTGATACGACGTCCGCGCAGCGCGGACACAGATCGCCATACCGCGCGTCGCTTCCCACGCCGTCGCCGTGCGTCCAGCACCGCGCGCACATCGGTTCAGCCGACTGCTCAACGCAAATCGTGACTCCTGACAGCTCGTCCGGAGCGTAGCCCGGGCCGGCGCCGCTCACGACGTTCACCTTTGAAACTATGAGGAGCGTATCGAGCCGCTGACCGTCTATGACCTCCCGCAGTGCCTGTGTCCCCTCTCCGAGATATACCGTCACCTCGGCGTCAAGGGATTTTCCTATCCGCTTGTCGGCCCGCGCGAGCTCGAGCGCCTTATTTACGCACGCGCGCAGCGTCGCAAGCGCATCCCAGCGCGCCGTCTGCTCCGGCGTCAGGGAGAGCGACGGCGAGTATTCCGGCATATCGTTGTACAGGACGCTTCCGGCGTCACATTCGGGGCCGTGCGGCATCGCCGCCCATATCTCCTCTGAGGTGAACGCGAGTATCGGCGCCAGCATCCGGACGAGGCCGTCCAAAATCGTATATATGGCCGACTGCGCGCTTCTCCGCGGGCGGCTCGTCTCCCCGTCGCAGTAGAGTCTGTCCTTTATTATGTCGAGGTAGAAGCTCGACATATCCACCGCGCAGAAGTTGTGGATGCCGTGGTATATCGGGTGATATTCGTAATTGTCGTACGATGTGCGCACGCGCCGCACGAGCTCGTTCAGGCGCGCCACAGCCCACCTGTCGAGGGGCTCCATCTCGTCAAAGGGTATGCGCTCCGAGAGGAAAAAGCCGTTTAAGTTGCCCAGAATATAGCGCGCGGTGTTGCGTATCTTCAGATAGATATCCGAGAGCTGCTTCAAAATGTCCTTCGACATGCGCGCGTCGGTCGTGTAATCGGAGGAGGATACCCACAGGCGGAGAATATCCGCGCCATACTCCCTTATTATCTCCTCCGGAGTGACGGAGTTTCCGAGCGACTTGTGCATCGCCCGCCCCTCGCCGTCCACCGTCCAGCCGTGCGTGATTACGCGCCTGTACGGAGCGCGTCCGCGCGTCGCTATGCTCGTGAGCATACTGGACTGGAACCAACCGCGGTACTGGTCGCCGCCCTCGAGATATATATCGGCGGGAGAAGCGAGCTCTCCGCGCCGCTCCAGCACGGCGGCGTGAGTGGAGCCCGAATCGAACCACCCGTCCAGCGTGTCCGTCTCCTTCGTAAAATGCTCCCCGCCGCAGTGCGGACAGACATATCCCTTCGGCAAAATTTCCGCCGCGTCTAGCTCGAACCACGCGTTCGAGCCCCTTTCCCCGAAAAGCTCCGCGACGGCCTCGATCGTCTCCTGTCCGCACACGGGCTTATGGCACGTCTCGCAGTAAAATACCGGTATGGGCAGTCCCCACTGCCGCTGGCGCGAGATGCACCAATCGCTGCGCTCGCGTATCATGGACTCCATACGCTCCCGTCCCCACGCGGGTATCCACGCTATATCCTCACAGGCGCTGACGGCGAGGTCCTTCACCGCGTCCACGGACGCGAACCACTGCTCGGTCGCCCGGAATATGATGGGCTTCTTGCACCGCCAGCAGTGGGGATAGCTGTGCGTTATAGCCTCCGACGCGAGCAGCGCGCCGGACGCCCTCATATCCTCTATGATCGCGGCGGAGGCCTTGGAATAGTGCATACCCTCGTATTGCAGAGCGTCCGCCGTCATTATCCCCCGCGCGTCCACGGGCACGGTCATGCCTATCTGATCGTACCGGCGGCAGACGTTGTAGTCGTCCGCGCCGAAGCCGGGGGCGGTGTGGACACAGCCCGTACCGGCGTCCGTCGTCACGTGGCCGCCGACGATCACGAGACTCTCGCGGTCGTAAAACGGGTGCTCCGCCGTCATCAGCTCAAATTCGCGCCCCGTCATCTTACCGGCGATATCGTAAGCGCCGATACCCGCCTTTTCGCAGACGGTTTCGACGAGAGCGGAGGCTATGATATACGTCTGTCCCCCGGCTCTGACGAGCGAGTATTCGAGCTCGGGGTTCAGGCACACGGCGAGGTTACCCGGCAGCGTCCACGCGGTCGTCGTCCAGATGGCGAAGTACGCGCTTCCGATATCGACGGACAGCTTTTGGAGCTTGCCGAGGTCGTCCTTGACCTTGAATTTTACGAATATCGCCTCGCAGGGGTCGTCGGTGTATTCGATCTCCGCCTCCGCCAGCGCCGTCTCGTCAGCGGGGCACCAGTATACGGGCTTGAGCCCCTTGTAAATATACCCCTTTTCGTACATCGCGCCGAACACACGGACTTCCTCCGCCTCGAACTCCGGAGCCATCGTCAGATACGGCCTGTCCCAGTCGCCAATGACGCCGAGGCGCCTGAACTGCCCGCGCTGGCGGTCAATAAAGTCCTCCGCGAAAGCGCGGCAGGCGTCGCGGAACTCCCCGGCGGACATCTTCTTGCGGTCGAGCTTGTTCTTTTTGATTATCGCGGACTCTATGGGCAATCCGTGGGCGTCCCAGCCGGGGACATACGGCGAGCGAAAGCCCGACATATTCTTATACCGCACGATGATATCCTTCAAAATTTTGTTCAACGCCGTCCCGATGTGGATATCGCCATTGGGAAAAGGCGGGCCGTCGTGAAGGATAAAAAGCGGCTTGCCCGCGTTTTTCTCCATCAATCCGCCGTAAATATCATTTTCGACAAAGGACGCGAGCATATCCGGCTCGCGCTTTGGCAGACCGGCCCGCATAGGAAAATCAGTTTTTGGGAGACAGATAGTATCGTTGTAATCGCCGGACAAATTACATCACTCAATTCATTTTCCGAAATGCTCGCCCAGATCGCCGAAGTTGAATTTCGGGCGCGGCGAGGTTGGCTCGTCGTCGTCGTCATACTCGCGCGCCGGTTCGGGCGTCCCGCCGCCGACCAGCCTCTCGACGTTGTTGTCGATCTCCCTCACCGCGCTCTCTATGCGGTCCTCGCGCGACGGTTCCGGCTCCGGCTCGGGCGGCGGGGGCTCCTTGTGTATCTGCTCCAACCGGGTGAGGAATTCCAGATGCGCGCGTATAAGCTCGCGCGAGGCGTTTACATATTGCTCCGTCTGCGCTATCGCGGCTCTGAGGCGCTCCTCCTCGTCGTCCATACGCGCCTTGAGACGGTTCATCTTGTCCTCGGACTCCGTCTCGGCGCGCTTGATTATGTCGGCGCTCGTCTTATTGGCGTCGGCGAGTATGTCGTCGCCCATCTTCTGCGCGGTGAGAAGCGCCATGCGCATGGAGTCCTCCGTGGAACGGTACTCCTCCACCTTTTCGACCAGCACCTTAATCTTGCTCTTTAGTATCGCGTTTTCCTTGTACAGCGCGGAATAATCCTCCGTCAGAGACTCGAGAAAACCATCTACGCCCGCCATTACGTACCCGCCGAAAACAGCCTTTGCAAACTCTTTATCGGTGATCTCCTGCGGTGTCAGCACTATCCCTCAATCCTTTCCCACTTTATAGCGACTACCCTCTATTTTTGGATATTTGCGTGTTATTATCATCTTTTCAGAACGCCTGAACGCCAGAGCTCTCCCCGTCCTTGCGCTTGTCGCGGCGAGACCGCGGCAAGCGCGGCATTAAAAGTACAGTCCGTTGTTCTCCAGCTCGTCAATTAAGTCGCCCAGAAGATCGACGTTGTACGGGGTGATGATATATGTGTTGACGGCGACTTTTTTTATCTTGCCCTCCTGTGCGTACGCGACGCCGCTGAGAAAATCTATCAGTCGGCGTGCTATATCCTTGTGCGTCTGCTCGAGGTTGAGCACAACGGTGCGCCGCTCCCGCAGATGATCGGCGATTTCCGCGGCGTTTTCAAACCGCTCCGGCTTTACCAGAACGACCTGCAGCTGGGCCGTGGCGTGGATATTGACGACCTTGTTCCCGCCGCGCCGCTCGTCCAAGCCGCCGTAAGCGCCGCGCGTCTGCGCCGACGCTCTCGGAGTCGCGGGCAGATCCGCGGCGGCGCGTGCCGGCTTGAAGTCCTCTATCTCATCGTCCTCGTCGTACGCTCTCGTCAGCTTTTTCAGTTCATTAAACCAACCCATCAAATGGCTCCCCCTAAAGCAAATCACAAATGCCGCAGACGGCGAGGCTTGCGCTCCCGGCCGCCGCAATATTGCGCCGTGACTCTGCGCCGTTACGCAGTATAAATTCTCTCCCCAAAGATCGCGGTTCCCACCCGAACCATGTTTGAACCGGAGCGGATAGCGTCGATAAAACTCGAACTCATACCCATCGATAAAAACAACATATCGACATTATCGTATTTTTTCTCCCCTATGTCAATAAAAAGCCTATACATTTTATCAAAAAAATGTCTGCTGCTCCCATTTTGCGAAAAAAACGGCGGTATTGCCATGAGTCCCGCCACTCTCAGGCCGGGTAAAACGGCGGCAAATTCGAGCAATGGCTCAAGCTCGCCGGGTAAAACGCCCGATTTCGAGTTCTCCGCGCCTATATTTACTTCAAGCAGGACATCCTGCCGTATTCCGAGTGCCAGGGCGCGCCGCGAAATGGCCTCCAGAAGCCGCTGTGAGTCCGCCGATTCGATGAGCGAGCACTGTCCGACGACGGCGCCGACCTTATTCGTCTGCAGATGACCTATAAAATGCAGCGGCGCGGCGCCGTACGCGCCCCGCGATTTTTTCTCCGTTAATTCCTGAACGCGGTTTTCGCCCACGGCGTCAACGCCGGCCAGCACGGCCTCGCGCACACGCTCCGCCGTATTTTGCTTCGCCGCCGCCACAAGCGTTATGCCGCCCGGGTCACGCCCCACGCTTATCGCCGCCTCGGCTATTTCGGCGCGCACTCGCCTCACATTGTCCGCTATACTCATCTGCGTATCACCTTGCCGTCGTAGAGTCCGTTTCCCTTGACTATTATTTCCGCGCCCTTTCGCAGCGCGCCGCCCTCCGGCGCGTTATCGCGCACGATATACACGTCGTCGGACTCTCCCAATATCTCCGCGTATTCCAGATGCGCCCGCCCTCCGGAGTAGACGTACACATACGTCCTGCCGTCGTCGTCCAGATGCATCGCCGGCTTCGGAACGCGCAGGCCCGTCACGGAGTAAAGCGCGACGTCGGCTTCGCTGTACCTCAGCGAGGTCACCTTCTCCATACCGCTCCTGCACGAAAATACGGCGACGCATTTGCCGCCGTCCGGCGGATATATCGCGTCCACGCGCATGCTTGCGGTCATTCTGCGCGCCCCCGTAAAGCTGATCACCGCGTCCGCTCCCGCTTCGAGCTTCGGCGCGTCCTCCTCGTCGATTACGGCGGCGTAATACCATGTGATCCCGGTTATGAGCTTGCCCGCGGCGCCGTCGTACGGTTCGGCATATGAGAACATGTCCGACAGCGCGCCCGGCGTCAGTACGAGCTCCAGAGCTTCCGGGCCGACGCGCTCAAAGCCGTCTACCTCCGATGAAAACACGCCGCTTACGGGCGCGTATACGCGTGACGCGCCTGTCTGCGACGCCTCCAGCGCATCCAGCCGGGCGCGCAGCTCCGGCAACGTATCCCCGGCGGTTTTTGCGGCCGCAAAAACCGCGCTCCCTGCCCTCAGGCACAGCTGTTCAAGCTCCGCAAAGTCGCGCCGCTGTACGGCAAGCGAGAGCGCAAACGCCGCGTCAAAGGCGGGCGTCGTCTCCCCGCGCGCGTCTGCGGGCTCCTGGTTTTGCTCAAGCTGGGCGATCCGGAGGCGCAGCGCGCGCGCCTCGTCCGCCCGGGCTATCGCCTGCTCGCCGCTGTATCCGTTCGCAATCAGCGCACCGACCGCCACCTTCTCGCCCTCGTCCACGGCGGGCGTTATCTCGCCGCCGCCGCCCTGAACGACGCGCTCGCTTCTGATGATATATCCCTGAGCGCTCGCGGAGGACGAGTGGGCTCCGTGTTCCGCCGATACGGTTTGAAACGGATTTTTCAAGGCGCTGTAGGCGTATAACCCTATGTAACATAAGACGGCGACAAAGAGGGCCGCCGATACCAGCTTGATAAAAAGATCACTGCGTCTCATACCCGGCTATGCCCTCCGCCTCGCCGCCGCGCGCTAGACGTCCTGTCCCGCGGAGTACGCGTCCCGCTGAGGCGCCGGTTCGGCGCCCAGGTCAATCGGGTATATCGGGATTATCGTCGATATCGCGTGCTTGTAAATGAGCTGCTGCTTGCCCTCCGAGTCAAGTACGACCGTGAAATTGTCAAACCCGGTGATCGTACCGCGAAGCTGGAAGCCGTTCACCAGAAAAACAGTGAGCATCAGCTTCCCGCTCCTCGCCTGATTGAGAAAATTCTCCTGTAAGTTCTGTATGCCTGCCATTATGTACCGTCCTTTCTATATTCCTTTCCAATTCCTTTCCCGTAACGCCCGGTGCTGAGACGGCGGGAGCCTTGTCCGCCTGCCGGACAGGCACGGCGCGCCGCGCTGAGCTCCGAAACGCCCGTACAGCGCCCCGGCGCCCGCGCCGTGACTGCTCGTCCCAATAACGGATTGGCTTCACCGAACACCCATATTATAGCGGACGCGTCTTGGAATATACTGTCGAAACCGGGAGCCCATCGCCGGGCGTAGCTTGCGATATACGCGCTGATTATACAGCAATCCGCTCAAAAGGGCAATAGGCTGTTGTCGTCGGGGCGGACTGCGCTAAGCTCGCCCGCTCCGTCGTGCGTCCTCTCCGAATCGCAACCGCTACGCCCCGGTTGCGATTCGGTTTTGGACGGGGGCGCGGCGGGGACGCGAAACCGCGGGCGACCGAGGGCGGTCGCCCCTACAGGACGGACGACGCGCAGCGAGACCGCGCAAAATAGTAGAAGCGTGAGTTGCCCTTTGCACATGTGTTGTGATATAATATCCGCAGAGCGGATATTATATCACGCGCATGCGCCCGCTGTGCGGGCGCGCGCTAAAACTTTGAGCCGCGGCGCGGGACGCGCCGCATGGCGCTATATCATAAATTGCAAAGCAATTTATGATACAATACCGTCGGCGGCGGCGTGGTGTCAAATGCCAATCCCCTCACCGTCTGCGGCGGCAAGCGACTCCCCTACCTTGTATATATCGCCGGCGCCGACCGTGAGAATGACATCGCCCGGCGACGCGGTTTCGGCGACGCGCCCGCGCAGTTGCGCCAGATCGGGGCAGAATTCGGCGCCGTCTATCTTGTCCGCAAGCGACCTTGACGATATGCCGACGGTGTTTTTCTCCCGCGCGGCGTATATCTCGGCGAGAAAGAGCGCGTCCGCCCTGCGGAGCTGCGCGACGAAATCGTCGAACAGCGCCTTTGTGCGTGTGAACGTGTGCGGCTGGAACGCCAGTATGACGCGCTTGTACCCGAATCGCTCCACGGCGTCAAGCACAACCCGCAGCTCGCTCGGGTGATGCGCGTAGTCATCGTATATGTCCGCTCCGTTTATGCTGCCCTTGTACTCGAGACGCCTGCCCGCGCCCTCAAACGATTGCAGTCCGCGCGTTATCGCGTCCGCGGACAGTCCGAGCGCCACGGCGGCCGCGGTCGCCGCAAGCGCGTTGTGTACGTTGTGCGCGCCCGGGACGCGGAGAGTCAGGCGGCACAGGTTTTTGCCGTCGAGCAGTACGTCGGTCGAGGACGTTTTTCCGTCCAGACGCGTGTTTACGCCGCGCAGTCTCGCCCCGGCGCACGTTCCAAAGGTAAAGAGCTCCCGTCCGAGCGGCGTCAGCGCGTCCATCGTGTTTTTGTCGTCCGCGCAGCAGACTATGGCGCCGTCCGGCGGGACCAGCGCGGCGAAATTACGGAAAGACGCCTTTATGTTCTCTAAATTATGGAAATAATCGAGGTGGTCGGCGTCTATGTTCACTATGACGGCTACGGTCGGGGAAAAGTTGAGGAACGAGTCGTAATACTCGCACGACTCCAGCACTATGACGTCGCCGCTCCCGACACGGTAGCCCGAACCGAGTATCGGCAGAGTGCCGCCTATCATGACGGTGGGGTCGGCGCCGGCCGCCATGAGGATGTGCGTCACCATCGACGTCGTTGTAGTCTTGCCATGCGTGCCGGCCACGCAGACGGCATCCGCGTAGCCTCTCATTATATATCCCCACGCCTGCGAGCGCTCAAACACGGGTACGCCCGTCTCGCGCGCGTACGCGATTTCCACGTTGTCGTCGCGCGCGGCGGCCGTGCGTATCACAAAGTCCGCTCCGGCGACATTGGCGGCGCTGTGTCCTATTGAGACATCTATCCCGAGCGAGCGCAGTCTTTCGATCGCCGGCCCGTCGCAGACGTCGGAGCCGCTGACGCGCAGCCCGATTCCGCGCAGCACCTCCGCGAGGGGTGACATCGACACGCCGCCTATTCCGACGAGATGGCACCGTCCGCCCGATTTGATATACGAATCAAAATTTCCCAGAGCCATAAATCCCCCCGACGCCAAATACTAATCCGCTCGAAAAGTCTTATCCTTACGGCAAAGCCGATTGGGACGGCGACGCATAACAGCCGCCCGCGGATATTATAATACCGCCTCCGGGCGATTACAAGTCGAATTGTGTCGTTTGTTACGACTGTGTCGTAACAAACGAGTTACGCAGGGATGGATCTCGCCGTGCGCGGCTCGCAGAGTGTCAGTGTCGGTAAATGAATTACCGACACTGACGGAGATATAACAATTTTTGCTCCGTCGCACGGGGCGCACTCTTTCGCAAAAATTCTTTTCGCCACAGCGAAAAGGACGTAAGAGCGAAAATGGGTACATACGAAATTATTCTGGGGAATTGAATCCAATCACATAAAACACATAAAAAAGGATATGCGTACCAATGATCGATATTTCCGTACAAGGCGTCGTAAAGGCGTTTGAAGAAGGGAACAACATCCTCGACGGACTCTCTTTTGAAATATACGAGGGCGAGCGCGTCGGTCTGCTCGGGCGCAATGGCGCGGGCAAGACGACGCTCTTTCGCCTCATAACGGGCGAACTCGAACCCGACGAGGGCGCCGTCGCCGTCCCGTCGGTCAAAAAGCTCGGCCTCATATCGCAGATACCAAAATATCCGCCGGAATTCACGGCGGAGGATGTCCTGCGGTCGGGACAGTCGCGTCTGCGCGGAATAAAATCCGGGATGGAGTCGCTGGAGAGGGCTATGGAGGCGGGCGCGGACTCGCTCGCGGAATATGACGCGCTGGCCTTTGAATTCGAGCGTCTGGGCGGGTATGACGCGGATTTTGAGCTGGAGCGCGTGGCCAACGGACTGTCCATAACGGAGAAACAGCGCTCCCAGCCGTTTCTCACGCTCTCGGGCGGCGAGATGACGCGCGTCAACCTCGCGCGCATGATTCTGGAAAAAACAGATGTCCTGCTGCTAGACGAGCCGACGAACCACCTGGACATGCGCGCCGTCGAATGGCTGGAGGAATACCTGTCAAAATTCAAGGGAACGGCGCTCATCGTCTCACACGACAGATATTTCCTCGACAGCGCCGTTACGCGTATAATCGAGATAGACGCGGGCAAGGCGGAATTCTACGGCGGCGGCTATACCTTTTACGCGGCGGAAAAGCGGAGGCGGCGCGAGGAATTGATGACGCGCTACGATCGCGAGCAGGCGGAGGCGAAGCGGCTCCAGGCCGCGGCGGACAGATTGCGCCAGTGGGGTACGGGGAACAAGCGGCTCATGCACAAGGCGTTCGCGATTGAGAAGCGGATAGAGCGCGTGGCGACGACAGAGCGTCCGCGCGGCGAAAAAAAGCTCGGCGCGCGTTTCGGCGAGCTCGATTTCCGGGGCGACGAGGTAATCGCGGCAAAAAACATTTCAAAGTCGTACGACGGGCGGACTCTGTTTGAGAACGTGAGCGTAACCGTCACGGGCGGGCAGCGCGTCGCGCTGATCGGCGACAACGGCTCGGGCAAATCGACGCTTATCAGGATAATAATGGGCGGCGAGCGCCCCGACAGCGGGTTTTGCCGGCTTGGCCCGTCTGTAAGACCCGCGTATCTGCCGCAGAGGGTAGAATTCGCGAATCCGCGCCTGAGCGCGCTCGAAACGCTGATAGACGAGACCGGCCTCACGCCGCAGGCGGCGCGCGACCGCTTGGGCGCGTTTAGATTTTCCGGCGACGACGTATTCAAGCCCGCCGGCGATTTGTCCGGCGGAGAGCAGAGCCGGCTGCGGCTGTGCTCGCTCATGTGCGGGCCGACTAATCTGCTCGTTCTCGACGAACCGACAAACCATCTCGATGTCGCGTCACGCGAATGGATAGAGGATGCGCTCGGCGGCTACGAGGGCGCAATGCTTTTCGTGTCGCACGACAGATATTTTATCGATATGTTCGCCACGCGCGTGTGGGAATTGCGCGACGGCGCGTTCACGGATTTTCTCGGGACGTTTGGGGAGTACGCGGAAGACCGGCGCAAACAGCGCGAGCACCGTGAAAAACAGTCGCGTGAGCGTGTCGGACGCAAAAAAGCGCCCTCAAAAACCGGGGCGTCAACAAAAAAACGCGCGGAGCGTCTTGCGCGCGAGATAGCCGGCGCGGAGACGGAGCTGCGCGAGCTCACCCTCGAAAAAGAGGCGTCCTCCACGGACTATGTGAAGCTGATGGAGCTCGGCGGCGTCGAAGCTGCGCTGCTCGCCCGTCTCGACGCGATGTACTCACTCTGGCTGGAGCTCGCTGATGAAGAAGAAAAATGAACCGGCGCCAGCGCTCTCACCAAATGGCGCAAATCACGCGCGGCGCGGGAGCTTACGTCTGTCAGGCGAGTAAACGCTCCTGATATCCGCCCCCAGCCCGCGCAGCTTCCCCACTATATCCTCGTAACCGCGCTCGATATACTCCACGCCCTCAATCTCCGTCACGCCGTCCGCGCAGAGCCCGGCAATCACCATAGCCGCGCCCGCGCGCAGGTCGCATGACCGCAGCGGCGCGCCCGTCAGCGAGGACACGCCCTCGATGATCGCCGTCCTGCCGCTCACCTGTATACTGCCGCCCATTTTCGCGAGCTCGCCCGCATATCGGAAGCGGTTGTCCCAGACGCCCTCCGTGACGACGCTCGTGCCTCTGGCGAGACACAGTATGGTCGAAATCTGCGGCTGCATGTCCGTCGGGAAGCCGGGGTACGGCTGCGTCTTTATATTAGTTCTGCGCAGCGGCGTTTTCCGCTCGACGAGGACGGCGTCCTCGCCCTCAAAGACGTCTACGCCCATCTCCCTGAGCTTGCCCGATATGCTGACGAGGTGCTTTGGAATCACGTTTTTGATTGCGACGCTCCCGCCCGCTCCGGCCGCGGCGACCATATACGTCCCGGCCTCGATCTGATCCGGTATGATGGAGTATGTGCCGCCGGACAGCCGCCGGACTCCGTTGAT
Source organism: Oscillospiraceae bacterium (assembly GCA_031270395.1). GTDB lineage: Bacteria > Bacillota > Clostridia > Oscillospirales > Oscillospiraceae > JAISBX01. The sequence continues at coordinate 984 of JAISXU010000079.1, read as the reverse complement.
TTTTATCACGTTTGTGCCCGCGCCTCTCACGTCGGCACCCATAGAGTTGAGGAAGTTTGCCAAGTCCACGATATGCGGCTCCTTTGCCGCGTTCTCGATAACCGTGCGCCCCTCGGCTAGCGCGGCGGTGAGCATTATGTTTATCGTGGCGCCCACCGATACTATGTCGATATATACGGCGGCGCCCGCAGCCCGCCCCGCCGTCTCCGCGGTGACTATACCGTTTTTGACGCTTACGGACGCGCCCATCGCCGTAAAGCCCTTGATATGCTGGTCGATCGGGCGGACACCGCCGAAATTACAGCCGCCCGGCATCGCGACGCTCGCGCTGCCGTACCGCCCGAGCAGCGCCCCGAGCAGATAATATGAGGCGCGTATCCGGCGCATGTCGTCAAACGTCGCCCGCGTACCGGAGATGCGCGAGCAGTCGATATCGACGGTATTTTTATTTACGACGACGACCCGCGCGCCCATCTGCTTTAATATTCCCAGCAGCATGGTCACGTCGGATATGCGCGGTATATTTTCAATTCGGCACGTCCCGTCCACGAGCAGCGCCGCCGGAATGATAGCGACCGCGGCGTTCTTCGCGCCGCTGACCTCCAACTCGCCGGATAGCGGTCTTCCGCCGCGAATGACATATTTTGTCACGAATCCAACACCACCGGAACATTTTGCGTTTGCATTGGCGCATCTATTGCAAACGTGTTGCGGGAATTTGGTTCCCGCCGCGCGCGACTCACAAAGTGTGTATTTCTGAGAAATAGTATGCCCCTCGAGCCGTCCGGACAAACTGTAACATATTTTATCCAATTTGACAAGCATTTTTTATAATCCCGGCAATTTGTTTACAAAAAAAGACAAATATTAATTCGCACGATATGTCGTGCCGAATTAATAGCGCGCAAATGTTTCGGTTGCCGCCAAAGGCGGCGAGAAACATGCGCATATGAGCGAGAAAAGTCCCGAGCGGCTTTGCCGTAA
>JAISXU010000018.1 GCA_031270395.1 Oscillospiraceae bacterium | reverse complement strand
TGATCAACCGATACCGGATGGTTTTTCTTGAACAGAGCGACGAGGCCGAACGCTTGGCGGGCATCTATGTCGCCGAAGGCGTAATCCCCGCGAGATATTTGACGGACGGGATTCACATCGCAGTCGCGTCGGTAAGCGATCTTGATTTTATCGTCAGCTTCAATTTCAGGCACATTGTCAAGCGCAAAACAATGACGATGACCGAGGGAATCAATATTCGGGAAGGATACAGGCGCATCGGAATCCACTCGCCAACGGAGGTGATCGAAAGTGATGAATGAACCGGCGGCAATGCGGGAAATACATGAAATTCGGGAGCGGATTTATGAGGAAACAAAGGACATGACGCAGGCGGAACGCGCCGCGCTCACGCGCAGGGAAGCGCAGGAAATGGTGGACAAGTACGGTTTGAAAGTGAAACGCCCGGAGCGAAAATCCGAAGCAAGAATCGTCTGAAACCGCGTCTCCGGCAGAATTGACACAACGGGAAAAGCAGGAGCGCAATTGAAACGCTCCCGGCCGCGCCGGAACCGCGGGTTGCGGCGGAAATATCTGCGCGCGGAGCGAAGAAAGGATTGGTCATGCCATGAGAGTAAAAATCTCCGCCGACAGTACGTGCGATCTCCCGCGTGAGATTATTTTGAAATATGACGTCGGCATAGTCCCTCTCTATATAGTCAAGGGCGGGCAGTCTTACAAGGACGGCGTGGAGATAACGCCCGACGCGCTGTTCGACTACGTTGACAGCGGCGCGGGCACGTGCCACACGGCCGCGGTGAACATAGCCGACTACACCGACGCGTTCACCTCATATCTGCGGGAATACGACGCCGTCGTACATATAAATATAAGCGGAGCTCTATCCGCCTGTAACCAAAACGCCGTGATCGCCGCCTCGGAGCTGCCGAACGTGTTCGTCGTGGATTCACAGAATCTCTCGACGGGCTCGGGCCACCTCGTATACGACGCCGCGCTGATGGCCGCCGAGGGCGCCGCCCCGGACGAGATTGCGAGCCGTATTGCCGCTCTGGCGCCGCTGGTGGACGCGAGCTTTGTCATAGACAAGCTCACGTATTTGCACAAGGGCGGGCGGTGCTCGTCGCTCGCCGCCCTCGGCGCGAACATACTCAAGCTCAAGCCGTGCATCGAGGTGACGGACGGCAGGATGGACGTCGGTAAGAAATATCGGAGCAGCTTTGACAAGGCCGTTTTGCAGTACGTGTCAGACAAGCTGTCCGACGCGGACGACATAGACGGGCGAAGGATATTTATCACCCACCCGACGCGCGTCCCGCCGGAGATCACGCGCAGCGTCGTGGAGACGGTGAAGTCATACGGTATTTTTGACGAAATAATAGAATCAGAAGCCGGGTGCGCCATATCAAACCACAGCGGCGCCGTATGTCTGGGGGTCTTGTTCTACAGAAAACGCGGGAAGTCCGCATCGGACGCGTCAGACCGCTGACACGTCCGCAGAAAATGGGATTCCACGCGGTGTAGAGCCGCGTTGAATTGCGGCGCCGGTTGCGCCCAATAAAAAGCATGAGGAAAGAAAGGAAGAGTTACGATGTCAAATTACAAGTTTGAAACGCTCCAGCTTCACGCCGGGCAGGAGAGCCCCGACCCCGCCACCGACGCGCGCGCCGTCCCGATATACCAGACCACGAGCTATGTGTTCCCGAGCTCAGCTTCCGCCGCCGCGCGCTTCGGGCTGACGGAATCCGGGAACATCTACTCCCGCCTGATGAATCCGACGAGCGACGTGTTCGAGAAGCGCATAGCCGCGCTCGAGGGCGGCGTCGGAGCGCTCGCGACCGCCTCCGGCGCGGCGGCGGTGACGTACGCCGTGCAGAACATCGCCCGCGCGGGCGACCACATCATCACCGACAAATTCATCTATGGCGGCACGTACAACCTCTTTGCGAACACGCTGCGCGACAACGGCATTGAGACGACATTCCTCGACGCCTCGGATATCGGCGCCATCAAACGGGCGTTCCGCCCGAACACGAAGCTCGTGTTCGTCGAATCGCTCGGGAATCCCAACTCCACGGTCGTAGACATAGAGGCTATAGCCGCGCTCGCGCACTCGCGCGGCGTGCCGCTGCTCATCGACAACACATTCGCGACGCCGTATCTGCTGCGCCCCATTGAGTACGGCGCGGACGTCGTCATACACTCCGCGACGAAGTTCATAGGCGGACACGGCACGTCGATAGGCGGCGTCATCGTGGACGGCGGCAAGTTCGACTGGGCGGGAAGCGGCAAGTTCCCCGGTCTTTCCGAGCCCAATCCGAGCTATCACGGAGTCGTGTTCACCGAGGCGGTCGGGAACCTCGCGTACATAATCAAGGCGCGCGTGACGCTCATGCGGGATTCGGGCGCGTGCCTCGCCCCGCTGAACGCCTTCCTGTTCCTGCAGGGGCTTGAGACGCTGTCGCTGCGCGTGGAGCGCCATGTGGAGAACGCGCTGAAGGTAGTGGAGCATCTGAAAGGCCACCCGTCGGTGCGGGAGGTCAACCACCCGGCCTTGCCCGGACGCCGCGACAACGCGCTGTACCGCAAATACTTCCCGAATGGCGCGGGCTCCATATTCACCTTTGAGCTAAACGGAACGGCGGAGCAGGCGAAGCGCTTTACCGAGAGCTTAAAGCTGTTCTCCCTGCTGGCTAACGTCGCGGACGTCAAGAGTCTCGTCATTCATCCGGCGTCCACGACACATTCGCAGCTCAGCGAGGCGGAACTGCTCGATCAGGGCATCACGCCGACGACGGTGCGTCTCTCCGTCGGCACGGAGCACATCGACGATATAATAGCCGACCTTGAACAGGCGTTCAAGGCGGTGTAAAAAGCCCGGCGGACTTCGCGGCGTCGGCGAAGGAGGCGGCGGTTGTTTACAATAGACGAGATAAGCGCGCTTCTGGATGAGGCGGCGTACGAGATCCCACAGGAACTGTACGGCGAGCTGAACGGCGGCGTCAATCTGCTGCCGGAGACAAAATACCACGCGGCCGATACGTCGGGCGGGCTGTGCGTACTGGGGGAGTACCGACACGACGGCATGGGCAGGTACATTGTCATATACTACGGCTCGCTGTGCGAGAGCTATCCGAGGATGGGCCGCGGCGCGATGAAGGAGCGGTTGAAAAAGCTGCTGCTTCACGAGTTGACGCACCACATCGAGTCGCTGGCGGGTGAGCACGGGCTGGAGGACAAGGACAGGCGCGATATAGAGCGCTATAAGCGCGGCGGAGAACTGAATTGACTGAGCACGAGAGGTATATGTCGCTCGCGCTTGAGCTCGCGCGCGAGGCGCTGCGCGACGGCGAGACGCCCGTAGGATGCGTCGTGACGGACGCGGAGGGGCGGGTAGTTGGGCGCGGGCGCAACAGGCGCGAGAGGGAGCGCAGCGCCGTGGCGCACGCCGAGATACTGGCGATAGGGGAGGCGTGCCGCAGCATGGGCGACTGGCGGCTGACGGGCTGCCGGCTGTACGTGACGCTGGAGCCGTGTCCCATGTGCGCGGGCGCCGTCATGAACGCGCGCATAGAGCGGCTCTACTACGGCGCGCGCGAGCCGGCGTCCGGGTCATGCGGGAGCGTTGTAAATCTTTTTATGGAAAATTACGGTTGCGGGACGGCGGTCGTCGGCGGCGTGCTGGAGAGTGAGTGCGCCGAGGTAATGAGCGAGTTTTTTCAATTATTGCGGAGGAAAAGGGGAGGGCGGACAGGCGTGGATAACGCTCGCCGCGAGTGAATCGCGGCTTCGCTTACTTGCCCCCGTAACTCGGTTGTAAGCGCGAAGCGCTTGCAAACGAACTGATTCTTACTGCAAAAAGTCCAGAAGCGACATCTGCATTATGCTCGCGCCTGTCTTCAGTGAAGCCTCGTACACCACGCGCGCCATCTCGTACATCATTATGAGCTCCGCCTCGTCCGCGTCCTCGGCGTCGGACTTCATCTGCGTATAGTTGATGTAGTCCTGCTCGTACCGCGCCGTCAGCATTTCAATCCGGTTCATTCTGCCGCCCGTCTGCGACGTCAGCGCCAGAATGTGCTCCTGCGCGTCCTGAAGCGGCTTTACGAATTCCGCGACGTCTTCCGCGGTGCTGTTGTCGTCGGACATGACATTATAGAAGTCGTCGAGAAGATTATAGATGTTATTTCCATCTTTGTCAAATAGTACAACCTCGACCCCGTTCAGCGTTATCTCCATGTCTATGCCCGGCCCCATCTCAAAGGAGATCACGTCCTCCATCAGCGCCTCCTTTGCCGCGGACGACGCCGTTACGAGATCAATACCGTTGAATTTAAGGTGCCCGTCCTCCCCCACCGTGAAGGGCGGGACGACGGCGTCGTCGCCCGCAGCGACATTCCCCGTCGTATTGTAGGCGCCGTACACAAATCTGTCGCCGACCGCTCCGTTGAGCGCGTCGAGCAGATGCTCGCGCAGCTGCCCTATGAGCTGCGCGGTCGCTTTTCTGTCCTCACTCGTTTTGGCGTCTGTGGCGCTGTCTATGCACGCGTTGTACGCGTCCACTAGCGTCTCGTTGAGCGTCGTCAGGCCGTCCTCCGCTTTTGTGAGCCACGTCTTGCCGTAATCGAGGTTGCTGTTGTAGTGTTCAAGCAGATGCAGGTTGTAACGCGCGCTGCGCCCGTACAGTACGCCTATGGGATCGTCGCTTATATGCGCGAATTTGCTGTTTTTGGCGAGCTGCGTCTGCAATTTGTCCACCTTTTGCAGATTCGTGCCCAAATTGTGCATAAAGTTGTTCACAAGCATCGAACTCGTCACGCGCATAATTGTACTCCCCTACCTTCCGACAACGCCCATCTTGTTTATCAGCACGTCCAGCGCCTCGTCCATCGCGGTTATGACGCGGGCCGCGCTGCCGTACGCGTGCTGATATTTGATGAGGTTTGTCATCTCCTCGTCGAGATTTACGCCGGATACCGACTCCCTCTGGTTGGCCACCGCGAGCGTCTGAACAGACCTCGCGTCCTCAAAGCTCTTGCTTGTATTGAGCGTCACGGCGACGTCGTTGATTATGCCGTCGAGGAAATCAAACAACCCGCCGACGGAAACGGTTCCGGACGGCAGCGGCAGCGTCAGCGTGATACTGTTACTCTGAATGACGCTGTACATCTTGGCGACGTTTACCTGATTGCCCTCGTGCGTCGTCTTATCGATGTTCGGATCGACGGCGCCGTTCGGGTTGTATGCCGGATCGCTCGGGTCGAGCACGATCTTGTATTCAGACGCCGCGATATTATTCAGATCGTCCATAATTGCCTGATCAAGTCTGATATTGCCCGCCGTGACCTCATGGATGCTGGCCTTGAGCGCTGTGGCGTCGGTGTATGTACTGCCCTCAAAATTGAAGAAAAGCACCCCGTCGTGCGACCCTCCCGGCGCGTTTGAGGACGTCCACCCACTATAGTGCACGTCGTTTATCTCCTGCACCACAGCCCGCGCCAGGTTGTTCAGCTGTTCCATAAAATACGGTATGCCCGGGCTGATCGTGGCGTCCGCGTCGTCGAACTCCGCGCTGTCGCGCAGATCGATAGTCGCCTTCAGCTTGCCCTCTTTTATATCCAACCCTGCGCCGGGGTTGCCCCCGTTCGCGTCGGCGACCCACACCGGCATATTTACCTCGGTCAGCAGCTCGTTTGCCACTATGTTGGTGTTGCCGGCGCTCACGCACCGCAGCTCTCCGGCGGAAATGTGATTGACGAGGTTGACGCCGCCTATCGACAGCCAGAATTTCCCCCCAAAGGCCTGACCGGGATCGCCGGTCTCTCCGTACTCAATATCCACAATTTCCGAGAGCTTGTCGACAAGCAGATTTCGCTTGTCCCGCAGATCGTTGGCGGGCTGTCCGTCGATCTCGTATCTGTAAATAGCCCCGTTCAGGTCGGCAATCTGCGCGGCGATGTCATTTATATTGCTCGTCAGAATTTCCGTCGTCTTATCGAGAGCGAGCTGCTGCTGCTCAAGACGCTCATAGAGCAAATTAAGATCGGTAATCAGCGTCTGCGCCGTCTCCCGCAGATTCGTCCGGAACGCCCCCGATTCGGGCTGGTTTGAATCCACGTTCAGCGCCGTGAAGAAGCTGTTCAGACTCTCCGTAAGGTTTGCCGTCTCCTCCCCCTCAAACAGTCCCTCGACGTATGTGAGGCCCTGTGTTCTGGCGCTCCAGTAGCCCAGCGTCGAGCTCTCCGTCCTGTACTGCCTGTCGAGGAACTGGTCGCGGATCTGATCGAGTATCATCACATGAGCGCCGCCGCCAACCAGCGCCTGATCGACGGGTCGCAGAAGCGTCGGGACGGAGTACGGCTCGTACGCGGTATTTACGAGTCTCTGGCGCGTATAGCCCTCGGTATCGGCGTTCGCCACGTTATGCCCCGTGACGTCGAGACCCTTCTGGCTCACGAACAGTCCGGTTTTCGCTATCTCCAACCCAAAAAAAGTAGGTCTGACGCTCATACTGAAAGCTTCCTTCCCTGTCTAGACTACGCCGTCTAAAAATCCCGCGCGCCTCAATTCGCCGCCGCGCGTCCTGCCGTCGTCTCCGTAATAATTATTTAGCGCGTCCTGTCTCGGCGCTATTACGCTGAGCATTATATCGGTGTACTCGAGCTGCGCGTCAAGCAGCTCACCGTTCGCCGCGTTCGCGTCGCGCAGCGCGCGCACCGTCTCTGTCAGCTCTCTTTGCAGCTTGCGCAGCGCACTCGACTCGTCCGGCGCCGCGCGCTCCGCCATAGCGCTGACAGTCCCGCCGCCGTCCGCTCCGAGCAGAGACGTCACGCCCGGTATAAGCGCCGACCGCTCTCTCTCAATGGCGGCGCTCCCGGAAATCAGCCTCATCTCCTCCGCGCTTATCTCGCCCAGGCGCACTGTATCGCCCGATATTATCACGCGCCCCTTTTCATGCGCGAGCGCGAGAAGCTCCTTTTGCACCTGCCACTGCCGCTCCAATACCGCGCACATATCCGCGATCTCACGTCTCACCGCCGCACACCCGGAGCACTCACAGCCAGATGCCGGAGACTATGCTCTCCGCTATCTTCTCGCTGTCTATCCTGTACTCGCCGCGCCGCACGGACTCCTTTAGCTCGCCGATACGCGCGTTCTCCTCCGCGGAGCGCGTCTCTATTGACTCGCGCGCGCGGGAGATGACCTTTGAAAAGCTCAGCGCCTCGTCGGAAAACGTCACCTTATCCGCCTGCGACGGCGCGGCGCCCGTACTGACGGGCTTCGCCCTGCCCGCGGTGTATCGCAGCAGCACGTCTCGGTTAGTTACCGGATTTGTGTTGATTTTCATAATGTCGCTCCCTCTTAAACCTACTTGCCGTCGTCGCGCATTTTCGCCGCGATGTGCATCTTCGAGCGCCGGGCTTCCTGACGTCTCACCTCCGGCTTCTTTTTGACCTCGGCCAGGGGCGGCGTCAGGTTGTCGATCTTCTCGACAAATTTGTTTTTACACGCCTCGCAAAACCGCCCTGTCGATATTGCTTTACCGCACAACCCGCAGCACAGCGTTCCGCCGCTCGGATCATCAATCGATATTCTGCCTTCCTTCAGGAGGTGTATAATTATCTCCTTAGAAACGCCTGTACGCCGCTCTACGTCCTCGATAGTCCGGCTTTTTTGATCGCTGTCGAGATAATCTCTTATGAGTGTCAAGTCCTTTTCTATACGGTCAAGACACACGTTACATATCTTTCCGCCCAAGCTCTGAAACGGCTTCCGGCATATTCTACACTGGGTAACAATAATATTTTCTGACAACGCCGTCACCTCAGTCGCTATCTTCTAAGGTTATTCGCAAGCTGTTCCATATCATCCGCCGTGGTCAGCGCGCGGCTCGCCAGCGAAAACGCCCTCTGCGAGCGGATCATAAGCGTCATCTCGCGGGCAAGATCCGTATTGGAGTTCTCCAGAAAGCCCTGCATGACGCGCGCGCCCTCTGTTGTGAACATCTCGCCGGATATGCCGCTCTCGGTGTAATTGCCGCTCCCCGCCGCGTTCAGTCCCATAACATTGCGGAAACCGTATATGCCCAGACGCGCCTGTGCTGTTTGGCCGTCGGTCGTCTGAAAGGACAGCACGCCGTCCTCCGATACGCTCACCCCGGAAGTGCCGTGCGGCGCTATTATCGCGTTCCCGTCCGCGTCATTGACAAAATACCCGTTGGCGCTCACAAGCGCCAACCCGTCCCCGACGTTGGAGAAGTAGAAATTGCCGCCGCGCGTGTACATTCTCCCGCCGCCCGCGTCCGACAGCTCAAAAAAACCGTCGCCCTCTATCGCAAAATCGAGATGTCCGCCCGTCTCCGTGATGCTGCCCTGTCTGGTCTCGCGCGTTATGGCCGCCGTCGCCACGCCGTGACCCTTCTGTTGGTTGCCGTCCGGCGTGCGCGGCGCCGCCGGTACGATCCCCGCCGTGTACAGCGCGTCCTTGAAGTCGAGACGCGACGCCCGAAACCCCGTCATATTCGCGTTGGCTATGTTGTCCGCTATCGTATCGAGACGGCGCTGCTGGTTTGTAAGCCCCGTCGCGGCTATCATTACGGCTTCGTACATTTGTAATTTACGCCCCTTATCTCAGCCGGCCTATGTCGTTTACGGCCTTGCCAACGATCTCGTCTATCATGGTGAGCATCCGCTGGTTCGTCTCGTAGGCCCGGTACACCGTGAGCATATCCACCATCTCGCGCCCCACATCGACGTTTGAGTTCTCCAAAAAGCCCTGCTTGACTTCATACTGCCCGGCCACCGCCGCGGGCTCCGCCGTCGAATAGAACAGATTCCCGCCCTGCTTGCGCAGCGTGTTGTTATCCTCAAACGAGACCACGCGCAAGGTATTGGAATACTCGCCGTTTATGGCGATATTGCCGGCACTGTCGGTGGAGAAGCTGTTGCCGCCAACGTATATGCGACCGTTCGTACCCTGCACATAGTTGCCCTCGGCGTCGATGAGATAGCCCTCCACGTCCACCAAAAACGCGCCGGCGCGGCTGTACCTCTCCCCTGCCGGCGTCTCCAGTACGAAGAACACGTCGCCCGTGAGCGCCATGTCCGTAGAGCGGTCCGTCTCCTCAAAGCCACCCTGCGAGTAATCCACATACAGCTGGTCTATCTGAGTCCCGTAATTCATCGGCCCGACGAGCGGCGCCTCCGCCGTACGGCGTATACCGACTATCTCGGCGGGGCCGAACGCGTCGTCGTCGTCGTCGTTTACGCGCTGCAACATGACGGCGTCGAAGGTATGCGACACCAGATTTTCCTTCTTATACCCCGTGGTATCGACGTTCGTTATGTTGTTTGTTATTGTCTCCATCCTTCTGCGCTGGAGCAACATGCCCGTACCCGCGATATACTGCCCTCGAACCATCCGACGCACCCCGGCCTTTCATAGACTAATTGTATTATCGTCACATATCCGCCGCAACTTTAGCGGAAAAATTAAGGCGCCGTGGATACAGGCCCTCAGCCGCCGCTCGGCATTATCTCGCGCAGATTGATAATGAGATCGACCTCGTTCTTTGTCATGTTCATCTCTTTTGCTATGTCCTGCCGCGATTTGCCCTCGCGGTGCATCCGCATGACGCCGTCGATCCTCGTCTCACCGCCCGGCGCGCCGGCGCTCACCGCGCCGGCGGCCTCCTCCGTACCGGGTCCGCCCTCGCCCGTCTCGCCCGCGTCCCGTGCGCCGGGCTGCGGCTCGTTCTCCTCCCGAACCGCACGGGGCCGCCCCCGTTTCGCGCGCTCCTTCTTATCCTGCGGAACCGTCCGCGTCCTCAATTCCTCCGCGTCCTCGCGCAGCAACGCGACTTCCGACCTGAGCGCGTCGATTCCGGCGTAGAGCGCGTCCCTCAGCTGCGCGGCGACTCTCTCGCACGCGGCGTCCGCGCCGGCCCTCACCTCCGCGAGCTCCGCTCTGAGCGCGTCCGTTTCGGAGTAGAGCATATCCTTCACCTGAGAGATCGTGCGCGGACGAACTTCCTCCGCGTTATTCTTCAGAAGCGTGAGCTCCGCCTTGAGCGCGTTCGTCTCGGTATAGAACACGTCCTTCACCTGCGAGGCAGTGCGCAATCTCACGTCGTCGATGTTGGCCCTGACCTCCGCGACCTCCGCCTTGAGCGCGTTAGTCTCCGTATAAAACGTATTCATAAAGCCCTCAATGCTCTCGTACATCTTCAGGAGCTCGCTGTTTTTTTCTTCGACCGCTTTACTCCGGCGCCTCAGATCCCTGTACATGTATCTGCTCAAAAACGCGACGGTGCAGATATTCACTATCAGGAGGACAATAATTATCAATAATTGCGCATCCATAGTCATCAAATCCTTATATCAATAATGTGTTCCTCAGCCGGTACGAGATACTCGTCACCGGTCGAGGCGCCGCGCTGTTCCCCGCCTCCCGCGTCCGCTCCGCCGTCGTCCGCTGCGCCGCTTCCGCCGCCGTCGTCGGGGTGGAATTCCGCCTGTTCCGGCTTGGTCGTCTTTGCCACACGCTCACGCCCGACGTCACTCTCCACGCGCGCCTGTACGCTGAGATAATCCTGCGCGAGTTCGCCTCTGTACGCCATGCGGCTCGATTCCCGCGAGGCGTCCGTCGTACGCGTGACCATGATTTGCGCGTCTATGCCCTTTAGCGACATATCACGGCTCCCCCCTGTCTCCTATAACAGTCTGCTCAGACGCGTCCGCAGCTTGGCGAGCGTTCTCGAGTGTATCTGCGATACCCGCGATTCGGTAACGGACATAACCTCGGCGATTTCCCTGAGCAGCAGACCCTCGTAATAGTAAAGCGTCACCACGAGGCGTTCCTTCTCCGAGAGCGTGTCTATCACCGCCGCCAGCAGGCGCTTTGTCTCTTTTTCCATCAACACGTCTTCAGGCGACGACTCCTCCGGCGCCTGCGGCTCGCCGGAGGTCCTGAGAGATTGAAGCGCGTCCTCAAAGCTGACAAGATTGAACATGTGCGACCGAGACATTATCCTCTGCACCTGAGACGCCGGCATATCGAGCGCCTGCGCTATACTGTGCTCCGAAGGCGGTTCGGCGCCGGCTCGCTCAAGCTCCTCGTACGCCTCGTTTATAGCGCTGATCTTCTTTCTGAGACTCGGAGGCGCCCAGTCCTGCGAGCGCATGTAATCGAGTATTTCGCCGCGTATACGGTTTACCGCGTACGTCTCAAACTTAACGCCGTGCTCAAGGTCAAACTTGTCCATAGCGTCTATGAGGCCCAGCACGCCGCAGCTGACGAGGTCGTCGTAATCGGTGTGGCTATTATACTTGGGCATCATACGCTTTACAAGCCATTTTACCAAATACGTGTAGTGGAGCAGCAAGCTGTCCCTCGCCTCAATATCGCCCGATTCCTTGTAGGTCAGCCACAGCGCGTTTATATCCTCGGACATACTATTCATCCTTGATGAGCTTTTCCTGCTTAATTCTTCTCTGCTGCTGTTCATATATGTATTTTGTTATCAAATCCCGTTTCGCGAACGCGCCGGAAAACTCAAGCCCTACGTTGTACGTGCCGGTGGCGGGATCGTATTCGACGCGTCTCACCTCTACGACGGCCGAAATCGGCGGTTCCTTCGCGTTCGGCCAGCCGAGGTGTACCTTGATGACAAGCTTGTCGCCGACGACAAACTGCGTCTTCGATTTAACCGATATTCCCGAAATGCTTATGTCGCGCGTGGTGGAGTTCTCCTCGTCCACCGCGTATTCCTCCAGAGCGTCTACCGCCTCCTCGTAGGACATCACGTCGTCGAGCAGCGGCAGCACCTCCGGCAGACGGTGGAGCTCCGTAGGCAGCGATATGGGCAGACGCCTCACCTCCGTGCGCAGCACGACCGGAAGACGGTAATAGCCCCTGCGCTGTACCTTCGTCACATCGGAGACGCATTGGAGTCTCATAAGCCGCACTTCGTTGCTCGTGCGGAAACCGACCACCCGCACGTCCACGCTGTACTTGCCGTTATCGCGGTAAAACGACAGCTGTATCAGCTGACCCTTGTGGAAGACGACCGGCGCGCCCCGGTACGTCGGCGAGGTGACGACAATATCGCCCCCATCCCTGGCATCCTCGACAAGCGCCCTGTACTCCGGGCTGTTCTTGAACTGAATATCCACTCTGTCGCCGGGCATAATATCATATTTTTTCGCCATACTTATGACCATGCCTTTCGTTTCACTTCAGGCACAAAACGATCATGAAAAGACATGGTCATAATGCGCCTGTTTTGCGGTTGCCCGTAGGGCGAGCAAAACGCGATTTTAATGTAAAGGCCCCACTTGTTTCAACCTTTGCTGTCTCCTCCCTGCAGTGGTTCAACGCGTGCCCATGACGCGCGCAAACAGCCGCGCCAGACGGTTAGGCGGATTTTGCGGCCCGGAAGCGTTCATAAGCGTGAGCGCAATTGCTTTTATGTCTCTTGCCGTCCTGCCCTCCGGCTGACTGATTATGATAGGCGTCTGCTGTTTGATCGACTGCGGAACGTCGTGGTCGTAAAGCACGTGTCCCAGTAAATCCACATCCTTGCCGAGATTGCGGTTCATAACGTCCTTGAAGCCCCGCAGAACGCGCTCGGCCTCTCTCCGGCTCTCGCTTCTGTTCATTATTATATGTATCGAATGAAATTTGTCCCGCTTGACAATTGTTTTTATGAGAGCGTACGCATCAAGGATGGCCGTCGGCTCCGGCGTCGTCACTACAATTGTCTCCGAGGACGCGAGTATCATCCGCAAAAGATTGTCGTTTATACCCGCCCCCGCGTCGCAGATGATATAGTCGATATTGGCATCCAGCTTGTTCAGACCCGACATCAGCATCACAAGCTGTTCCTCGTCCATTTTCAGCAGCTCGTCGAGTCCGGAGCCTCCCGACACAAACCGCACGCCGTCGAGTCCCATCTGTATGATCTCCGGGAACGTCTTCTCGCCGCGCAAAAAGTGGCTGATATTATACTTTGCCGCCACTCCGAGCATTATGTCCACGTTTGCGAGCCCGAAATCCGCGTCCATCACGAGGACGCTCTTGCCCATCTGACTCAGCGCTATAGACAAATTCACGGAAATTGTCGATTTACCCACTCCGCCCTTTCCGCTCGCCACGGTGATAACCTTAGGCACATGGACGGAACCCGACATCCTGTCTCTCAACCCCTGCGCCTGATCTCCTCGTCTTCTATCGTACATAAGCACCTCGACCCCTTAATGGAGCAGCTGATCTGCCAGACTTGCGGCGTCAAGCACGTCGATATCGTCGGGTACGCCCTGTCCGGTAGTGATGTACGCGGGACTTTTCCGCGCGTACCATATGAGATTTAGAAGCATCCCCCGAAACCTCGTCTCGTCCAGTTTTGTGACGACCAGCTTAAAATCACCGGCAAATTCATACGTATCGACTATCTCCTTTACGGCGGAGAAGCTCGTGGCCGCCGGTACGCACAGGAGCGTATCCTCCGGCTTGGCCGTGCGTATGATCTCCAGTATATCCTCCCGGTGCTGCTCGTCGCCCGGTCTTTTCCCCGCGGTGTCTATGAATATTATGTCCCTGTCCCCCATGCTCTCGATCACTCCGCCCAGCTCGTCGAGGCGGTATACCGCGCCGAAAGGGATTGACAGTATGTCGGTATATGTCTTCAACTGCTCGTTGGCGCCTATCCGGTACATATCCGTATTGATTATTCCCACTTTTTTGTTCTGCTTCAGGGTAAAATTGGCCGCCAGCTTGACTATGGACGTCGTCTTTCCCACGCCCGTCGGGCCAAGAACGAGCACCGTTTTGCGCTTGTACCTCCTGTGCAGCACGGGCTCAGGCGCGCCGATAAGGTCGAGGATCAGTTGCTCCATCACCTCCCCGGCGGAAGCGTCGGGCTGTCCGGCGAGTACGTCCATAGTGTCCCGGGCCAGTATGTGCGCGAGCTCACCGGCGACCTGATTCTCCGTCAGCCGGGATACGAGGGACTCCAACGGCTCCGAGTACCGGTGCTCCGGTTCCGTCTCGCCAAGCTCCGCGAATTTTTCCATCAGACCGGCGACCATCTGCCCCAGAGCGTCGATCCGCTCGTCGAGCCGTTTCAGCGTTTCCTCGCTCGCCGCCGCCGCCCGCCGCGCGTCCGCCTCATCGTCACGCGCCGGCTCGGCCGGCGCCGGCGTCGGGTCCGCCGCACGCGCGGCGCCGTTTATCTTGCGCGCTATGGGCGCCTTTTCCGGCTCGTAGGCGACCATGACCTCCAGAATACGCTTGCTGAAAAGGTTTTTCAAGCCCTTTTTGCGCGTCTTACGGCTGTTTAGTATGACGGCGTCGGGCCCAAGCTCCCGCTTGACGACCTCCATAGCCGCCTGCATGTCCTTAGCGTGGTATCTCTTTACTAACACTAGAGCTTTACAACTCCTTCCGAATACACCTCGACGCCCTGTTCGATCTCGTTAAACGACATTACCGTCAGCTCCGGCGAAACCTGTTCGGCTATTTTGCGGAACTGGCGTCTTATCACCGGCGAGGTCAGTATTACAGGCGTCTTCCCCCGCTCGCGCACGCGCTCGACGGCGCCGCGCAGCTTGTCGAAGATCGATCTGATGCTGGACGGCTCCAGCGCGAGATATGTGCCCTGATCCGACTGCTTCGTATTCTCCGCTATCATCGTCTCAAGCTCCGGATCGAGCGTTATGGCGTACGCCACGTCGTCCGGCAGGAACCGCTTGGAGATAGAGCGCTTGAGCGCCTGTCTGACGTATTCTGTCAGCAGCTCCGTGTCGCGCGTCAGATTTCCGTTGTCCCCCAGCGCCTCCACTATCGTCGCCATATCGCGTATGGGCACATTTTCCGAAAGCAGATTCCCGAGCACCTTTTGAAGCTCGCCGAGCGAGAACATCTTTGGTATTACCTCCTCGACGAGCGCGGGCTGCGAGCGTTTCAGGTTGTCCACGAGCGTCTGCACCTGCTGCCGGTTGAGCAGTTCGCTGCTGTGTCTCTTGATGACCTCCGTGAGATGCGTCGCTATGACGGACGGCGGATCGACCGTGGAGTACCCGAGCAGCTCCGCGTTTTCGCGCTCGCTCTTGGGTATCCAGAGCGCCGGCAGTCCGAACGTCGGCTCCACGGTGGGTATGCCGTATATCTCCTCCTCCACGTCGCCCGTGGACAGCGCCAGAAGGTGGTCGGCCATCACCTCTCCGTGCGCCACCTCGACGCCCTTTATCTTGATCGAGTACGCGTTCGTCCCGAGCTGTATGTTGTCAACGACGCGGATGGCGGGCACGATGATGCCCATATCTATGGCGCTCTGCCGCCTTATCATTACCACCCTGTCCAGCAGATCCCCGTCCTGTGAGACGTCCACCATCGGCACGAGGCCGAAGCCGAACTCCAGCTCGATGGGATGCACCTGGAGCAGCGTCGTAACGCTCTCCGGCTTGCGCTTCTCCTGCGCGCGCCTCTCCGCCTCGTCGTCCGTCGCGACTATCTCGGCCTTCACTCGCCTGTTGCGCAGATTGTAGCCGACGAGCACGAGCGCGAGCGCGAGCAGCAGCATGGGCGCCTTGGGCAGACCGGGTACGAGACTCACGACGGCCAGCAGAACGCCGCCCATTATGAGCACATACGGCTGCGCCAGCACCTGCGAGGACATCTCCTCGCCGAACGCGGCGCCGGCGCCCGAGCGCGTCACGATTATACCGGACGCCGTGGAGATGAGCAGCGCCGGTATCTGGCTCACGAGCCCGTCGCCGATAGTCGCCAGCAGAAATATTCGCACGACCTCGCCTATCGGCCTGTTCATTGTCACAACGCCGATTATGAGTCCCCCCGCTATGTTTATGATCGTTATAATGACGCCCGCTATTGCGTCGCCCTTGATGAACTTGCTCGCGCCGTCCATCGCGCCGTGAAAGTCCGCCTCGCGCGCTATCTCGTCGCGCCTCGTGCGCGCGCCCTCCTCGTCAATTATGCCGCTGTTTAGGTCGGCGTCTATCGCCATCTGCTTACCGGGCATGGCGTCGAGCGTGAAGCGCGCCGCGACCTCCGCGACGCGTTCGGCGCCCTTGGTGATGACCATGAATTGAATTATCATTATTATAAGGAATACGATGACGCCAACCGTCAGGTTACTGCCTATCACGACGTTTCCGAACGTGTCTATTACTTTTCCGGCGTTGCCCTCGTTGCCGAGGATCAGGCGCGTCGAGGACAGGTTGAGCGACAGGCGGAAAAGCGTGAGTACGAGCAGCAGCGTCGGAAAGACGGAAAATTCGAGCGGGTCCTTCAAATACAGCGAGAACAGCAGCACCAGCAGCGACAGCGTGATATTTACGATGAGGAGCATGTCCATCACGAGCGTCGGCAGCGGGATTATCAGGATAAATACTATGCCCAGCACCGCGAGCGCCATAATAATATTTGACGTCTTCATCTGTGCACCCTCCCGCCGTGCTTCTTTCTGTACACGTATACGAGAATATCGGCGACGACCTGATAAAATTCGGGCGGTATCAGATCTCCGAGCTCGCAGTTTTCATACAGCGCGCGGGCGAGCGTCTTGTTCTCGACGAGCTCGACGCCGTGCTCCGCCGCCGTCTCCCTTATCTTTCTCGCCATAAAATCCTTGCCCTTGGCCACGACGGTCGGAGCGTCGCTGACGCCGTCCTCGTATTTGAGGGCGACGGCGTAGTGCGTCGGGTTTGTAATGACGACGTCCGCGGACGGCACCTGCGCCATCATCCGCATAGCGCTCATCTGGCGCTGCTTCTGCCTTATTTTACTCTTGATCTGGGGGTCGCCCTCCGTCGTCTTGTACTCGTCCTTGACCTCCTGCTTCGTCATGCGCATGTCCTTCTCAAACTTCCACCACTGAAACAGGTAGTCCCCGGCCGCTATGAGCGCGAACGCCGCCGCCATTTTCAACGCTATGGTAAACGCCGTATTCATCGTAGACAGAAACAGGCCCTGTATGTCCCGGCCGATATAATTCGGAAATTCCGCCAAAAGCGCCCGATAGCTCGTGTACGCTATATACCCGAGGATCGTCACCTTCAGCACCGACTTGACGAGCTCCGTCAGAGTCCGGATGGAGAAAATTCTGGAGAACCCTTTTATCGGACTTATCCTCTCCAGCTTGGGCGACAGCGTCTTTGTCGTGAATAAAAATCCCACCTGAAGCACGTTTATTATGACGCCTGCCGCGATGGCCGCAGCCAAAACCGGCAGCATTATCCCGCCCAGACTCATGAGCGCCCTGTACAGCGCTCCGTTGAATACCGCCTGCGTCGCCTCCGCGCCGGGCGGCAGGAGCGCCGGCGCGCTGAGAAATTCCCTGTACATGGCGGTCATCCGCTCCGTGAGGGACGGCCATAGCAGCAGCAGGAGCGTGAACATCACGACACAGCAAAAAGCGGTGTTTACCTCCGTGCTCTTGAGCACCTGGCCGCGTTCACGCGCGTCTCTGCGCTTTTTTGGAGTTGCTTTTTCAGTTTTTTCACCCGCGCCCGCCGCCATTACGCCGCCACCATAAACGAACTGAACATCTTCTCTATCCCCGAAAACATTTCTGAAAAAATTCTGTCGCTGAATCCGACAAAAACCGGAGTCATAAACATGAGCGTGACAAGCCCCACGAACATCTTTACGGGCACTCCGACGACAAACATATTGAGCTGCGGCACAGTCCGCATGAGCACGCCGAAGGCGATCTCCAGAATAAGCGCGGACGCCACGATCGGCATCGCCACCATCACTCCCAGCAAAAATGTGAGCGCGAATATCTCCAGCGCCAGAAGTCCCGTCTGCGGCGACAGCGTGACCGCGCCAACAGGCAGCCGCTTGAGCGTCAGATACACTATTTCGATGAGACGCTGATGCCCGTTTACCGCAAAAAACGTGATGAGGAGCACGGTGTTAAGGAGGTTGCCCATCATCGGTATCTGCGTATTGTTTTGCGGGTCGTATACGTTCGCGATACCGTATCCGATCTGCATATCAATGAGCTGCCCCGCCGTGAACGTAAGGGTAAAAAACATATTGGTGACGAACGCGAGCGCGATCCCCGTCAGCAGCTCGCCGACGCCTATAAGCGCGAAGCCGAACAGCGAGCTGTACTCGATCCCGCCCGCGGGAGGCGTCACGGTGAAAAACAGAAACGACAGCGCGGCGATAAATCCGATTTTGACTCGCGCGGGAATAATATTGCGTCCGAACACGGGCGACGAGAACACGAGGCCCGACACTCGAAACGCAAGCAGAACGAAATAATCCGCGTTAGCCAATATTGAGTTTACCGTCTCGCTCATTGGGCGTCACCCCGTAAACCTGTCTATATAGTCGTAGACTCTCAGGATAAATTCGGTAAGTCTGTTCATTATAAAGCCCGCGCAGATAAGCAGAGTGAGCAGTATGGCGACAATCTTAGGAACAAACGCTATCGTCTGCTCGTTTATCTGCGTCGTCGCCTGAAATATCGAGACGATCAGCCCTATGACGATACCTACTATCAGCATCGGCGACGCCGCCACTATGACCGTGTAAATGGCGTCGCGCAGCACCGTTATTATCTCAGCCTGTTCCATAGCACCACCATACGTCAACTCCCGTTTTAAGCGGCGAAGTCATTTCATACAAAACGCTTCCTCTACCAGAAGCTCTTTACGAGCGAACCCATTACGAGCTGCCAGCCGTCCACCATGACGAACAGCAGCACCTTGAACGGGAGCGAGATCATGGCGGGCGGGAGCATCATCATGCCCATCGCCATGAGTGTGGACGCGACTACCATGTCTATCACGATAAACGGGATGTATATGAAGAAGCCTATCTGGAACGCGTGCTTTATCTCGCTGGTGATAAACGCCGGTATAAGCACCGTGTTCGGAATGCTCTGCTCGTCCTCTATCTGTTCGCCGGACAGACCGATAAAAAACGACATATCCGTCTTGTACGTCTGGCCCATCATAAATTCGCGCGTAGGTTCCATCGCTCTCTCAAAAAACTCGTCCTGCCCTATGACGCCCTCCGAATACGGCGTGTACGCGTTTTCGTATACGTCCGTGACGACGGGGCTCATGACGAACAGCGTGAGAAACAGCGCGAGTCCCACAACGACCTGATTTGGCGGGGTCTGCTGCATACCGAGCGCGCTGCGTATAAAAGAGAGGACTATGACGATCCTCGTGAAGCCCGTGAGCATCATGACTATCGACGGCAGGAGCGTCAGGACGGTGAGCAGTATGATAATATCGACCGTCTGCGTGTCCTCGCCGAAAAGCGTCTCCACGATATTGCTCAGCGTGCCCGCCGCCGAGGCTCCCGTCTGCGTCGCCGCCGTCACAGCCAGCGCCGCCAGAAGAAAGATGATCGGTTTGGCGTATTTACCGGACGCGCCCCGCGCGCGCCCCGGCGCACTCCCGGCGCCGGGCGGCAAGCTCGACTGCACTACTGTGTATCCTCCTCGCCGGTTTTTCCCTCCGCTCCGCCGCCGCGGCCGCCCTTGCGTCCCGCGCGCCCGGAGAATACGCCCGCAAGCCAGCCCGGCGCAGCGCCCGACGCGGCGGACGCGGCCATCGCGTCCCTGAACGACATGCGCGGCGACTCGCCGCTCTCAAATTCCGAACCGTCGAACGTATCGAGCAGCGCGGCGGACTGGTTCGTCACAACGATGAAATATACCTTGCCCTTAACGCGCGCGAGATAGAACGCCTTGTCCTTTGACAGGGAGAATCTGTCCAGTATCTTTATATCACGCGCCGACTTAACGCGAAAGGGGCGGCTGCCCAGAAAGTATGTAACGAAATACGCCGCGGCTATTATCGCCGCCATTCCGACTATGAATAGAGCCGTGTCAAGCGCGTTCATACTTGCATCTTTATGATGTCGTTATACGCGTCCACAACCTTATTTCGTATCTGGATAGCCAGATTAAGCGATATTTCCGCCTTCTGCGCGTCGAGAAGCAGGCCGGACATATCGTCCGTCTGGCCGGACAGCAATTCGAGCGCCGTATACTTGTCCGCCTTATCCGCGGCTTCGGCGTTCTCAAACGAGGCGGTCAGCACGTCGGCAAAGCTGCCGGACGTATCAAGACCGCCCTTGACGTCCGCTGAAACGTCCGGGAAAAGGTTCACTATACTCGACGAAATGGGAGTAAGCGGAGTAATGCTCATTTTATTTCAACCTTTCATTTTCCTATCTCAAGCGTCTTTACGGCCATGTCCTTAAATGTGTTGACGGCGGTGATATTCGCCTCGTAGGCCCTGTACGCCGCCATCATATCCACCATCTCCTGCACGACCTCGACGTTCGGCATTTGGACGTATCCAAACTCGTCCGCGTCCGGGTGGTTCGGGTTGTAGTCGAGCTTGAATTCCGACTGATCCTCGCCTATCATGGTGACCCTCACGCCGCCGTAAGAGCGCTGGGCGCGGTTGAAAAACGACCCGAATGTGTTGTCCGGCTGTATCTCCTGAAATACGACGAATTTCCTGCGATACGGGCCGCCCTCGGCCGTGCGCGTCGTGCTGCTGTTGGCCATGTTTTCGGCTATCACGTCCATCCGCAGACGCGTCGCCGTCAGCGCCGACGCGCTGATATTCATTGAATCGAGAAACGCCATTTACGTCACTTCCCCTCCGTAACCGCCATTTTTATCCGCGATAACTCGCTGTTGAGCTTGGCGAGTATCGTATTGTACATCAGGCTGTTTTGCGCGAGCTTCACGTTCTCCGACTCGATATCCACATTGTTGCCGTCCATGCGCATAGACGTGTCGTCATTGAGCGTTGTGAGCGGCGTCACATCCTCCGGTCTGATTGCGTACGCGCCGCTCCCTATGTCTATGTGCCGCGCGTGCGTCTTTTTTCCCACGAAGCCGCCGGTATCCTCCACGGATTGCAGCGCGTCGGAAAAAAGCGACTCGAATTGCACGTCCGAGGCCTTGAAGTCCGGGGTCTCGGAGTTTGCTATGTTGTGGCGGATCACCGTATTGCGCTGCCACGACGCCGCGAGTCCCTTTTGCAGCAAATCCACCGATTTGAACAGCCTGTCCCACATAATTATGACCATGCCTTTCGTTTCACTACAGGCACAAAACGATCATGAAAAGGCATGGTCATAATGCGCCTGTTTTGCGGTTGCCCGTAGGGCGAGCAAAACGCGATTTTAACGTAAAGGTTGAACTTGTTTCAACCTTACCACCGCCTTTCAAATAACAGTCTATTAACGCGCGGCAAAAAACATGCGTGAACACGCGCTTTCCTGTCGCCGGAGACAAGTATAGCACGGTAGTCAATAAATGTCTATAAAATTATTCAAAGCCCCGGGCCGCCGATCCTATTGAGGACATCGTCCGTGTCCGCCGCTTCCGGCGGCTCGAGCCGGAGCTCCGAGTCCAGAAAGCCGGACGCAAACGCGACCGTTTCGGCGACACCGGCGGCAAGCGCCGTCTCGTCGATATCAAAAAATTCACTGTGCAGCTCCGCGCCCGCGCCGAGCCCGTCGTTGCGCACGCCGAGGAGCGCCATCACGGACGGCCACAGGCGCGTGACGGCCGCGAAACTCTCGCTGCCCATGAGCGGTTCGCAGTCCGCGAGAACGTCCGCGCCGAGATGCGTCCGCGCCGTCTCCCGCGCAAACAGCGCCAGCTCGCCGTGATTTATCGTAGGAAACCCGAGCCGTATGTCCGCGGCCTCATACCCGCAGCCGTAGGCCGCCGTCACTCCCTCGAGAATACGCTTAAACTCCGCCGCGAACGCCTCTCCGTCCTCAAAGTCGTAAAACCGCGCCGATCCGCCAAACGTCAACTCCGACGGGATTATGTTGCCCTTCTCCCCGCACGACAGCGCTCCCACGGAAAAGGTGAACGGCGAGAATGGCGACGCCCGCCTCAACCTGACCGAGGCGAGCGCATTATACACGGCGACGAAGCAGTCTACAGGACTGTTTGCCCTGTCTGGGCGCGAGCCGTGACCGCCGCGTCCGCGCAGCGTCGCCTGAAAGCCCGCGGTACCCGCCATGACCGGCCCGAGCGGTATATGCAGCCGCCCGGCTTCGAGGTCCGGCCTGACGTGAATGGCGTGCGCGGCCGACACGCGTATGCCTCTGTCGATAATATGCCGCAGCAGATACCGCAGATTGCCCGTGCCCTCCTCTCCGCGCTCAAAGAGCAGTATTATTCTGCCCGCGCCCGGCCCGCGCTCCTTTAGTATCCTCGCGGCCGTCAGCAGCATTGCGGTATGCGCGTCGTGGCCGCAGGCGTGCTGCACCCCGTCGTTTTGTGAAATCACAGCGCGCGCGTGTTTGAGGTTACAGGGGTTTTCCCGGATCGGCAGCGCGTCTATGTCGGCCCGCAGCAAAACCGCTCTTTCCGCCGTCTCGTCCCCGATGAATCCGAGTATACCTCCGCGCTCAACCTCCGTGTATCCGATGCCGTACTCCGCGAGCTTGTCCCCGATAAATTTGAGCGTGCGCGTCTCAAAATTTGACAGCTCCGGATCGCGGTGCAAATGGCGCCTTATTTCGACCGTATCCGGCGCGTACATCGCCGCGAGCGCCTTAATATCCACTTACCGCATCCCCTTTCTTTTTATATGACAGTCTATGCCGCAATCGGCGCGGCGTCAATACCCCGCCCCGCGCTCGGGCTCGGGCTCCGGCTGTCCGCGCAGCGCGCGCAGACCGGCGAGATATATCCCCGCGCCGCGCAGGAAAGCGCTGCCCATGAGGGCAATCCAGATGCCGTCCGCGCCCAGAGACATCGCGGAGAGTCGCCACGCGAATACTACGCGCAGCACGTGCGTCGCGACGCCGACGACTGACGGGAACAGCGTTCTGCCCTGTCCCCGGAACACGCTTGAACCCACGCCCTCGAGGCAGGCCGCCACCTGACACGCGGCGAATACGCGCAGATAGCGCGCGCCCATCTCTATTACCGCGGTCTCGCCCGGCACGAACAGCCGGAAGAAAAGCCGTCCGCCGAAAAAGCAGAACGCCGTCGCGCCGACGCCCCACAGCGCCATGACGGCGGTTGACAGACGAAACGCCCTTCTTATCCTGTCGAAGCGCCCCGCGCCGTAGTTCTGCCCGATGAACGCCGTGAGCGCCGCGCCGTAACCGGCGGCAATAAAATACGAAAACTGATCCGCCTGATTTCCGATACGCTGCACGGCGAGCGCCTCCGAGCCGAACGACGCCACGACGCGCGAGACGAGTATGATGAAAAACGTGAAGCAAAAGCCCTCCAGCGCGGCCGGGGAACCCCAGCGCGCTATCGCCCGCAGATATTCCCGCCGCGGGACGCCGGTCAGTCTCATGCCGCGTATCTCCCCGTGGCCGCTCCGCTTCAGCAGAATGAGGATAGTGACGCAGGAGACTATCTGGCACAGTACCGTCGCCGCCGCGGCGCCCTCCGCGCCCATTCCGCCGCCTATTGTATTTATGAAAAGGGGGTCGATTGCCGCGTTGACGACGAGGAATATCATATTGCAGTAGAACGGCACGGCGGAATTTCCGCTCGCGTTGAACGCGCTCACGGCGGAGTAATGCAAATAATTGAACGGCATTGCGATGGCGGAGATGCGCAGATAACGGACGGCGGACTCCGCGACCTGTGTCTCACGTATGTGCAAAAAGCCTATCATATAGGGCGCGGACAGCGTGTAAGCCATCCAGACGGCCACGCCGAGTATCGCGGCGACGAACAGCGAGCCGCGTATAAAGTCGCGCGCGGCCCCGTAATCACGCCGTCCGAGATTTTGCGAGACGCCTATCTCTGCGCCCTTGCCGCCAAACGCCTGGGGCGCCATCGACAGCCACATAAAGATTGCGACCGCGCCGCTGACCGCCACCGCCCTGCTCGAGAGGCGGCCCAGCCAGAACATGTCGGCAAAGCTGTAGGCCATTTGTGTGAGCTGTGAGCCGACCGTCGGAAGGGACAGGCGCAGCAGCTTCTTCACTATGTCGCCTTCCGTGAGGTCGAACCTATCGGTGCTTTCGGTCTTTACCGTGGCGATCACATTCTTTCCGAAATTCTATTATAACATATAAGTATTTTGAAATCTCTGAATAAGAATATCATGCTACGCGTTGAATGTCAATATCACGTGGGCGGCGGAATTTCGTGGCGGCCCTCTTTATTTTTTGACATTTTCTGATAACATATAAGTATATGCCATGGCGGGGACGAAAAGTTCTCAAAATGGAACAGCGTCCATATTGACGCCGGATATATCGGCGGCAGAGGTGAATATTCAAGCATTCAAAGAAAATGTGACATTCTCAACTATCTGCCTATGCCTAAATTATCTGCTCGGTGTCGATGTCAAACAGATGCGCGCGGTAAGGGTTTATGCCGATTTTAATAGTGTCGCCCGCGCGAGCGTCAGCGCATACGTCCGGCGCGACGCGCGCCGTCACGCGGGCGCCGCCATAGTTCAAGTACAGGTATGCGTCGCTCCCCAAGAGCTCGCGCGCGTCGAGAACCGCCGCCAGCGGGCCTCCGTCCTCCGCCGTGCGTATATCCTCCGGACGTATGCCGAGCTTCACCGGTTTGCCCTCATATCCGTCCAATGCGGACACCGGCGCTTCGGGCGACACGCTCACGTGTTCCGTTCCGAACGATACGGCGTAGCCGCCCGTCTGTTGCTTATGTAATATCCCGTCAATAAAGTTCATCTGTGGCGAGCCGATGAAGCCCCCCGTGAACACGTTGCCCGGGTGATTGTATACCTCCTCCGGCGTCCCCTGCTGCTGTATCACACCATCGTTCATCACGACTATGCGGTCGCCCATCGTCATCGCCTCCGTCTGGTCGTGCGTGACGAATACGAACGTCGCGCCAAGCCGCTCGTGCAGCTTGCGTATCTCCGTGCGCATCGACGCGCGCAGCTTCGCGTCTATATTCGACAGAGGCTCGTCGAACAGAAATACCGCAGGCTCTCGCACCATCGCCCTCCCCAGCGCTACGCGTTGTCTCTCCCCGCCGGAGAGCGCCTTTGGCAGCCTGTCGAGCAGGTGCTCTATCTCCAGTATTCGCGCCGCGCCGCGTACGCGCCTGTCTATCTCGTCCTTAGGCGTCCTGCGCAGCCGGAGCCCGTACGCCATATTCCTGTACGCCGTCATGTGCGGGTACAGCGCATAGCTCTGGAACACCATTGCTATGTCCCTATCCTTAGGAGGCACGCCGTTTACGACTCGCTCCCCTATCCTTATCTCGCCCGAGGTTATGTCCTCCAGACCGGCTATCATGCGCAGCGTCGTGGACTTGCCGCACATAAGCAAAAGCAGATACCGTAAGCTCTCCGCAAGCGCCGCGCGTCTACCCCAGTCCGTCACATCACCGCGCGGATTTGCGCGCATCGCCCCCGCCGCGCGCTGGTGTAATATTTGCGCGCTGTCCGTATCGGCGCCTGTGACGTACATGACGACTGCCTGCAAGCTCTCCTCCGTTGCAGCGCCTGAGAGAAATACGCGCGGCGTCCCATCCCCGCTGATTTCGGACAGAAACCCGAAATTATCGCGGTACACGCCGACCACGGCGCAGTCCTCCGACCCCGCCGTGATTCTCGCGCCCTCGGGGCGGTCTGTGCCGTACAGCGCAAGCGCCATTGAATACGGTATCACCGCCGTCCGCTCACCGCCCCACGACATGAACCAGCCGCCAAACGAATGAGAATACGGCAAAGCTCCCGTAGCCGCCGGCGTCGCGTACGCTATGTACGCCTCCGTCGTCACGCGCCCGTCCGCGCCGACGTATCCCGGAGTCTCCGCGCTTATCGCGCAGATCGAAAGATCGCGCCCCGACGCCGAGACGACCTGACCCATCGTTACGCCAAGACCGTCCCCCGCGTAAACCTCCGCGCAGCTCGGCGGTACTGTTTGTAGACGCGCGAGAGCGGCTGAAGCGAGAACCTGCGACGCCAGAAGGAGGATGAGCGGAGCGGCGGAGCCGAGCAGCTTGCGCTTCCCGCCGCTCACGACGCCACCCGCACCGACGCGCCGTCATACAGCGGCTTTGTCGGATTACACGCGACCTCCGCTTTCCCGATCGCTTCAAAGCTGACCGACGCATTTGCGTAGTCGCTCCCAAAATACTCCACGTCCACGCGACTCACCGTCTTGCCCACGCCCCACAGCGTTTTTGTGTCGGTAATCAAATAGACGTAGTATTGGCCGTTACCCTCGCGGTAGACGCCTCCAATAGGGATGAGCAGATCGCCGCCCATCAACTGCTGCGAGTCGTCAAACACGACGGTGATGGGAAGCCCCTGTTCGAGCGGCACCCCGCTCGTCACCGTGAGCTCCGTGACGAACAACCCCGTCGTCGTGTCATACGTGTAATCCGCGACAGAAAGCCGCGTGATAACAGTCGGTTCCGTGAGGTCGAACGTGTGGACGGACGCGGGGCGGACGGATGCTTTACGAAACGCGTAAAGCTCGCCGTACGTCATGTTAATAACGGCGGCGTACCGATAATCGCGCTCGCTTGCGCCGTCTGGCGCGGCGGTCGCCGTATTTCCCGCGCCGCTCATGTCGTCGCCGTCGGGCGCTTCCGTGGCGTCAAACTCCGGCCCGACTGCCGAGGTCAGCCGATATGTGACGGCATTTTTAAGCGTCCCGTTCTGCAAGGCTATGGCATCGACCTACGGGAGCATGAGGCTGTATACCGTCTTGGCAAATACTGTGGCGAGCAGGAGTAAAATAATGAGCGCGACTGCGGCGGTAAAAACCCTCGTCTTTAGTTTTGTCACTGACAGCTCTCCTCGTTGAATGCAATCGGAATCATCAGGTTAATCTCGAAATGACCTAAGTGAAAAGTCTATCCCCTCGGCGAGCTCGTCCCTGTAGTATAGGAACAGCAGAAAGCCGGGCAGCAGAGATAATATGCCACAACTGAACGATAATGCTAAATTCTGCCGATTAAAATACGCCAGAAATACCGATTTGAACGTCTGCGCCATCAACACCGCGCCAAACGGCGTAAACGCGCCCGACGCTATCAGCGGCCACCATGTGTCAAGCAGTCCCACACGGTCAAACAGGATGTAATTAGGGACTATAACCGCCTGCAACGGGAGCAGCATCAGCACAATGAGCGAGAAAAACAGGAGCTTCCGCGCTTTGAACTTGTACTTTGCGAGAGCGAAGCCCGTCATGCACGAGACGGCAAACTGCAAAAGCACGATTGTTCCCGACAGCAGCATACTGTTCCAAAACTTATGAAGATAATCCGGAGTGCTCAGCAGTATCCTGTAATAACTGTCAAACGATATTGTGTCGGGTATCAGATGGAAACGCATTTCCCCGGAATAGTACCCGGAGATTTCCGCCGGCGACATCAGGGAATTGAGCAGCATGTACAGCATCGGGAACACAATGACGACCATTATTGCGGCGCATATGAGCGCCATACACACGTTCCTTACGAGTCCGCTCCGACGCGTGACGCCCCCCCTGTTGCCCGTCACAGCCGATCCTCCATTCTGCTCTGACCCATATAAAGCAGCCAAACGATGATCGCTATAGCCGCAACGGTGATAACAGACGCGACAGAGAGCCTCTGGTAGTTGAGATTACGCATGTTGTTGTTGATGAAGTGCGGCAGCATATATATGCTCTCGTGCGGGTGGTCGCCGCCGAGGATAAACACCTCGCGAAAGCTCTTAAAGCAGTTCATCACCGAGATAATAAACACAAAAAATGCTGTCGGGACGGTGAGCGGTATCGTGATGTGCAACACCTTGTTCACAGGTCCCGCGCCCTCAATGTCCGCCGTCTCATACAGCTCGTGCGGTATCATGTTCATCCCGGTGAGAAACAATATGATGTTATAGCCTATATTTTTGAGAATGTACAACCCGAGGACGAGCGGGAACGCCGCGTCACTCGACAGCCAAAGGCGCATGGGGAGTCCGAGCGATACGAGCGCGCAGTTTACAAGACCCAAATCGGAGAAGAATACGGTTACAATCGTCACCACGGCGGCTACCGGCAGAAACATGGGGAACAGTATGACCGACCTGAACAGTCGCGAGCCCGCAAACCGCCGCCTGAGCATGAGCGCGAGCAAGAACGCCAGGACGACATTCAGCGTCACGCCGGCGCGCTCACTTATACCGGCCTCGTACGCCAACGCGCGTATATCGCCAGCTACGATGAAATATCGGTCGCTTCCGGCGTAAGCTCCCCACTCGTCGAGCGTCATGTCAGGATTGGCGGAGGCGAGCGCAACAAAGTCGCCTATGTTTTCCTGCGCGGTTTTACCGACGGACAAGGTCTTTCTCACCAGAGGCGTATCTATGCCTGCGCTGCCCCCGCTGTAATCGACGATCGGAGGGTTTGACAGATAATACGGGTCACAGTAATATGTGAGATAGTTAACGCCTGTTACAAATTTCAGCGCCGACCTGCCGCCCGCTCCGGGAATCTCCGATACAGCGAGAATACCGTCCAGCACCGTGTCAACATCCCTGAACGCGGCGTCGCCGCCCATCGTCCGACGCGTTATATCGTTTGTGAGCACACCCTGAACGTCGTAGGCGAGCGGGACTATATACTGTCTGCCGTCCGTCCGCCCCCTCTCCATTACAGGAGCTATATAGTCGTCCAAGTGTATGCCCGCCTGCTCAAACAGCGGCGTCAGGTCGCAGAACATCCCGTTTGACATGTTTTTTTCGATGTCCGGCAGCATATTATCCGTCAGCGTGTTCGAAAATGAGATGAGATAGTTTGTCCGCAAGATGAACAAATCCGGGCCGCTTCCCGCCATCAGCGCCGTACGCAGCCGCGATATTGCCATCTCCCTGTCCTCCGGCTTGTATCCCGGCGTCGCGTGGTCAGGTATTATTTCATAGACGACCTCTATACCGGGGTTCTCCTGTTCAAAATCCGACAAGGCGCCGGAGTATTGCAGCTTTTCCGACGCGTCGATGCAGATCACAAGCTCATCTGTCGCCGGCGAGTTCCTTGAGCCAGCGCCACACGAGGTGAAGATAAGCAGAGAGACAGCAACCGGTACGAGGACGGTCGCCCGGCGATAAGCGCTCACAGAGATCCGAACAGGACGTTGTAATCGTTTTTCCGCATGACCGCGCGGATGTGTTCGCGGTCACGCAGCTTTGCGGGCTCTTTTTGTTTGAGGTGGTTGACCTCGTCCATAAAGCGGGTGAGGTACCCCTGACAGCCCGGATCAAGCAGTACCGTATCCTCCAGGGCTTCGATCTCGCCGCCAAGGAACTTAGGTATGTGTATCAGATCCCGGGCGTTGGCGATGAATGTCTCGCCGTTCTCGAGCGTCACGCGCACGGAACCGGAGAAAACATCGTAGAGAAGGCTGTACGGATGCGTTTTTTCCCAAGACAGCTTGTAGCCGCCGGAGAGGAAAAGCTGCCATACCTCCTTGGCGCCGAGCGTCTCCCAGCGTCCGACCTTGAGCCTGAGCGTTATGCCCTCAAAGGAGTATTCCGCCAGAGCAAAATCGTACGGGCGCAGGCAGGGGAGCTTGTCGGGAGCGACGTCTTCACACTCGGGAAGCGCGTAGTCGAACCATTTTGAGCCGTTGCGCTCCCCCGTATCGCGTTTGAACTCCGGGTCAAAGAAGGTGTCCCAGTGGCGGTCGCGCAGGTCGCGCTCTTCTATCATGAACTTTGTGAGCCACAGTCCCTGATGAAAAGCGCGCCAGATGCTGTTGTCCTCGATCGAGTGGATGGAGTGCGGGGTAAAAGGCGTTATATGTACGATGTCGCCTTTCCGTGCGACAGCCTTCCTGCTCAGCGTCAGCACCTCCAGCGCTCCGCCGTCGACGAGGAACGTCTCAAAGCCCGACAGGTGTTCGTGATACGGCACGCGGTTGCCGACGTAGTAGTTGGCCTCACACACCTCATTTATCCCGTACTGTCCGTACGGTTCGATAAAATAGCGGCAGCGTGAGCGGGGTTCCGATCCGTCCGGGATCTCGTCGATGTCGGCGAGATCGTCCTCCGGCGTGATGTGCAGCTTCGTATGCAATGAAAAAACCTCCTCAAAAAAATATAAATAAAGTATTCAAAACACAGATGGAAAAGCGCGTACTCTCTGCTGTGCGACGGCGCGCCCATTGTATCCGTTCGCCCTCCCGCTCCCTCTCTTTTTCTCAAGCGTAGCATACACCGGCACAGCATGATTTGTCAATGCTCGTCCTCACGCGCTACGCTTCGTCCTCACGGACTTCGCTAAGCTCGCTTCCGGCTAAAGCCGAAAGCTCTCCCGCTCCGTCGTTCGTCCTCTCCGAATCGCAACCGCGGTTGCTGGGTTGCGATTCGGAGAGGACGCGGCGGGGACGGTGACGCACGGATGAGACGGGGAACTGCGGGCGATCCGAGGGCGGTCGCCCCTACAGGACGGGGAAGAATGGCCCCAATCTCTGCAGAAAACCGCGCGTTTCGCCCAACAAACCACAAAAGAAACCGTTACAAAAACGGTTTCACAATGAGCGTAAAAGGTTTCTTAACAAAAGTAAAAAATGGGTAAAAAATGTCATGGACATTCCCCGGTCGCCTATTGACACATTCTGGAAAATGCGAGATAATGTTGGAAAACCTATGGTATTTTAACCAAACTGAAAAAAATATTTATAAATCCGGCTGTCATAATAAATAAAATATAAATTCCGGCGAACATAAATTAAAAAATCAAGCAAAAATCCAGCTGTCAGAATATCTCTTGACAGCCGGCGCGATGTGGTATACATTACTGATGCCATGATAGGCAGAACCGAAACGGCTCGCCCTAAGGCATCCTCCGTTTGCGAAAGTAACCGCAACCTTGGTCAGGTAGCGGTTACTTCCGCTTTTTTATCATGCCTGCCGGTCAGCCGGGAGCAATACGGCCGCCGCGCCTGAATAAATTGCTATTGACATATCGCGCCGAAGTATGTTATATTTTGCTAAGTTTGATTGAAACTTGCTAACGTCGTGCATACGGCGCCGCGCGCGGCAATCAAACGAGCCACAGCAAGGTGCGCGGAACATTTATTTATTGTGGGAGGTACATACACATGAGCGAAGCGGCAATCATCTATTGGAGCGGCACAGGCAACACAAAGGCGATGGCGGACTATATAGCAAAGGGCTTCAAGGAGAGCAGCAAGGATGTGGACATTTTTGAGGTGTCCGGAGCGCCGCGCGATCTGTCCCCGTACGTAAAGCTGGCTTTCGGCTGCCCGTCGATGGGCGCGGAGGAGCTTGAGGACAGCGAGTTTGCGCCATATTTCACCGGAGTGGAGGGCGATCTGTCGGGCAAGCGCGTCGCGCTGTTCGGTTCCTACGGTTGGGGAGACGGCGAGTGGATGCGCAGCTGGGAGGCGCGCGTCAGAGATAGGGGCGCGATATTGGCAGAGGACGGCTTGACGCAGCAGGAGACACCAGAGGAGAGCGCATGCGTCGAATATGGTAAAAGATTCGCGGTTCTGTAGGGTTGCTCGTCCCCTCGTCCGCGCGGGCGGGACGGCCGGGGAATCGCCGCGGCGCTTCCCCCGCGTAACGTGATTGACAAGACTCGGAGTGCGGTGCTATACTGCGTCCGTGTTTCAGGGGCAATTATGCCGCTTGGCTGATTTAACCGTTCGGAGGTAACGCGTTTGGGAGATGAGATAGTCAGGGTAATATCGCGTGACGGCTTTGTCGCGCTTACCGCCATAACGTCGCGGAGCATGGCAGAACGCGCCCGCGTGATCCACGACGCCTCGCCCGCCGCCACCGCGGCGCTCGGGCGGACGATGTCCGCCGCGTCGATGATGGGCATAGCGCTAAAGGCGCCGGACGCGTCCGTCACCGTGCGCGTCAGCGGCGGGGGGCCGATTGGAACGATAATAGCGGTGTCCGACTACAGCGGTAATACGCGCGTATGGGCCGCTTCGCCAAAGGCGGATATGCCGCTCAAGCAAAACGGTAAGCTCGACGTGGGCGGCGTTGTGGGGAAGTCCGGACTGCTCTCGGTAATCAAGGATTTGCGGGGCAGCGAGCCCTATGTCGGGAGCGTTGAACTCGTCAGCGGCGAGATAGCGGAGGATTTTACGGCGTATTTCTCAGAGAGCGAGCAGACTCCCGCCGCTTGCGCGCTCGGTGTATTAGTTGATACTGACCGCACCGTGCTGGCCGCCGGAGGATATATCGCCCGGCTGCTGCCCGACGCGCCCGACGACGTCGCGGAGAGCTTAGAGCAAAACGTCACAGGGGCGGGCGCGGTGACGCCGATACTGCGCGAGGGAGGCGTCGAGCTGCTTGTCGCGCGCGTCATGCACGGCCTTGACCCGCGGGTACTGGAGCGCGCGCCCGTGGAATACCGGTGCTATTGTACGCGTGAGCGCGTCCTTGAGGCGGTGTCGGGCATAGGCAAGTCCGACATCGTTAAGCTGCGTGAAAAGGGCGAGCCGATCGAGGTGACGTGCCAATTCTGCGACCGGGTGTATAAAATTAACGTGGATGAACTTGAATAAGGAGGGCGGCGTCTTTGACTATTCTTGTTACCGGGGGCGCGGGCTACGTGGGCTCGCACGTCGCGGCGGAATTGCTGTCGTCCGGGTATGATGTTGTAATCGCGGACAATTTTTCAAACAGCTCGCCCGGCGTCCCGCGCGCCGTCGGGCGTGCGGCCGGGCGAGAGGCGGAATGTTATGAGGCGGACATGACAGATATTGCCGCTCTCGACGGCGTGTTCTCGAAGGGCCATATCGACGGCGTGATCCACTGCGCCGGCTTCAAGGCGACGGGCGAGTCGGTGATACTGCCCACGGCGTACTACAGGAACAACATCGTCAGTACGCTCAATCTGCTTGACGTAATGAGGGCGCGCGGAGTCCGCCATCTCATATTCAGCTCGTCCGCGACCGTCTACGGAGACCCGGAGACGCTGCCGCTGACCGAGACGATGGCCGCGTGGCCCTGCGCCAATCCGTACGGCACGACGAAGCTGGTGAACGAAAAGCTCATAGAGGACGCGGCGGCGGCCGACGACTCGCTGTCCGCCGTGCTGCTGCGATATTTTAATCCCGTCGGCGCTCACAGGAGCGGACTCATAGGCGAGGCGCCGAGCGGCGTTCCGAATAATCTCATGCCGTACATAACTCAGGTCGCGCTGGGCCGTCTTGAGCGCCTGAGCGTGTACGGGGACGACTATCCCACGCGGGACGGCACCTGCATACGCGACTACATCCACGTCACGGACCTGGCGCGGGGGCATGTCGCCGCGCTGCGGTACTGCGTGGGGCGCGCCGGCGTCGAGACGGTCAACCTCGGCCGCGGCGAGGGCTGCAGCGTACTGGAGCTGCTGTCGGCGTTCGAGCGCGTTACCGGCGTCAGGATACCGCGCGTCATAGCGGGGCGGAGAGCCGGAGACGTGGCGGAGCTGCGCGCGGACGTTGGGAAAGCGTACGCGCTGCTCGGCTGGAGAGCCGAGCTGTCGCTGGACGATATGTGCCGCGACGCGTGGAGCTACGCGAAAGCGTCCGTGTCGGAATATTAATTCGCACGATATGTAGTGCCGAATTAATAGCGCGCAAATGTTTCGGTTGCCGCCAAAGGCGGCGAGAAACATGCGCTTATGAGCGAGAAAAGTCCCGAGCGGCTTTGCCGTAAGGATAAGACTTTTCGAGCGGA
>JAISXU010000066.1 GCA_031270395.1 Oscillospiraceae bacterium | reverse complement strand
GCCGAATTAATAACGCGCATATGTTTCGGTTGCCGCCATAGGCGGCGAGAAACATGCGCATATGAGCGAGAAAAGTCCCGAGCGGCTTTGCCGTAAGGATAAGACTTTTCGAGCGGATTAATACTGTGGAATACGATATACGGTTGAAAGGCAAGTGCAATGATAAAATCGGTAATTTCCAAGCTGTTCGGCAGCCACAGCGAGCGCGAGCTGAGAGCGCTCGAGCCCGTCGTGGCGCGGATAGAGTCATTAGAGGACGAGTACAGGCGTCTGACAGACAGTGAGCTTACGGCGAAGACCGCCGAATTCAGGGAGCGTCTCGCCGCCGGACAGACGCTCGACGACATTCTGCCGGAGGCCTTCGCCGCCGCTCGCGAGGCGGCGGACAGGGTGCTCGGTATGCGTCCGTTCAGAGTGCAGCTTGTGGGCGGCATCGTGCTGCATCAGGGGCGCATAGCGGAAATGAAGACGGGAGAGGGCAAGACCCTTGTGGCCGTTATGCCGGCCTACCTCAACGCGCTGGCCGGCGGCGGAGTCCACATCGTGACCGTCAACGACTATCTCGCCAGACGCGACAGCGAGTGGATGGGCAAGGTACACCGCTTCCTCGGTATCTCCGTCGGACTCATCGTACACGGACTCTCGTCGGCCGAGAGACGCGCCGCCTACGCCTCCGATATAACATATGGCACAAACAACGAGCTGGGCTTTGACTATCTGCGCGACAACATGGCGCTGTACAAGCAGAACATGGTGCAGCGCGGACACTCGTTCGCCATAGTTGACGAGGTGGACTCCATACTCATAGACGAGGCGCGCACGCCGCTCATCATATCGGGACAGGGCGACGAGTCCACGGATATGTATACGCGCGTCGACGAGTTCGTATCACGGCTGAAAAAGGCGGTCTACGCCACGATAGACGACAAGGCGGGCGAGGACGGCGGCTCCGACGCCGACTACGAGGTCGATGAAAAGGCGCGCACGGCGACGCTTACGGCGCGCGGCATAGAGAAGGCGGAACGCCACTTCAACATCGAAAATCTGTCCGATCTCGACAACAGCACCCTCTCGCACCACATAAATCAGGCGATACGCGCGCACGGCGTAATGCACAGGGATATAGATTACGTCGTCAAGGACGACGAGGTCATCATAGTAGACGAGTTCACTGGCAGGCTGATGTTCGGCAGACGGTATTCCGAGGGCCTCCATCAGGCGATCGAGGCGAAGGAGCGCGTCAAGGTGGCGCGGGAGAGCCGGACGCTGGCCACTATTACGTTCCAGAATTATTTCCGCCTGTACTCCAAGCTCTCCGGCATGACGGGCACCGCGCTCACCGAGGAGGAGGAGTTCGGCGCTATCTACAAGCTCGACATTATAGAGGTGCCGACAAACCGGCTGCTCGTCAGGGAGGACTTTCCCGACGTCGTGTACAGGAGCGAGGACGGCAAATACCGCGCGGTGATAGCGCAGATCGAGCAGTGCCATGAAAAGCGCCAGCCCGTGCTGGTGGGCACCGTCTCCATTGAAAAGAGCGAGCACCTCTCAAAGCTGCTCTCGAAGCGGGGCGTCAAGCACAATGTCCTCAACGCCAAGAACCACGAGCGGGAGGCGGAGATAATAGCGCAGGCGGGCAAGCTGGGCGCCGTGACCATAGCTACGAACATGGCCGGGCGCGGCACGGATATCATGCTCGGAGGCAACGCCGAGTTCATGGCGAAAAACGACCTGAAAAAGGCCGGCGTCTCCGACGAGATCATCGCGGAGGCGACGGGACACGCGGAGAGCGCCGACGACGGGATTAAAGAAGCGCGCGAGATGTTTTCGGCCGCATATGAGAAGCACAGGGCCGTCACGTCCGAGGAGGCGGATCGCGTGCGCGAGGCGGGCGGACTGTTCATACTCGGCACGGAGAGGCACGAGTCGCGACGTATCGACAACCAGCTACGTGGACGCGCGGGCAGACAGGGCGACCCCGGACAGTCGCGCTTCTATATCGCCATGACCGACGACATCATGCGGCTGTTCGGCTCCGAGCGCATAATGGGCATGATGGACACGCTGGGCTTTGACGACGACACCCCGATAGACCGCAAAATGCTGTCCAACGCCATCGAGTCGGCGCAGAAGAAGGTGGAGAGCCGCAACTTCCAGTCGCGCAAGAGCGTGCTCGAATACGACGACGTGATGAATACGCAGCGCAAGCTGATATACGAGCAGCGCCGAAAGGTGCTCGACGGAGAGGACGTCAAGGCGAATATTTTCTCCATGATCTCGGACGTAATAGCCTCCGCCGTCGCTTCCGCGGACGTCGCCGCCGTCACGGAGCAGCCGCAGCTTGACGAGATACTGGCTCCCTTTGAAAAGCTATTCCTCCGCAGGGGCGAGATCACTCCCGGCGCGTTCCCCGGCGGTCTGGAAAATAGCGCGCTTACGCAGATGGTCGAGGAACGCGCGCGGGCGGTGTACGAGACGCGCGAGAAGGCGTTCGGCGCCGCGCCGGACGGCGCTCCGATCATGCGCGAGCTAGAGCGCGTGATACTGCTGCGCGTCGTCGATGAGTATTGGATGGAGCACATCGACGCGATGGAGGAATTGCGCGACGGCGTCCGGCTGCGCGCGTACAGCCAGACAAATCCCGTGGACGAATACAAGCGCGAGGGCTTCGACATGTTCGAGGCGATGATAAACGGTATAAAAGAAGAGGTAGTGCGCCGGGTGTTCACCGTCGCCGTCAGGCGCGAGCAGCCGCTGGAGCGGCGCGGCGTCACGCGCGGCTCGCCGGCGGCCGTGCCCGGCGCGGGCGTCGGAGGGCCGGCAAAGCGCAATCCCGTCAGGGCAGGCGCAAAAATCGGACCGAACGACCCCTGTCCGTGCGGGAAGCTTCGCCCGAACGGACTCCCGATGAAGTATAAAAACTGCTGCGGGCGGGCGGGGCGCATATCATGACGTCCCGCGGCGCGTTCAGGGAGAACAGTGTAAACGGCGCTAAGTATATGACGGCGCCCAATATCGCGGCGGTACACGCGTTTATGGCGCGTCCCTCCGGCGCGGATGGCGGCGGCGCGGCGCCGGCCCGCTCGCTAGCGTATCTGGAGCCGGTCTGCGGCGCGCTCGGCATAGCCTTTGAGGATTTGGTCTTTTCCGAACAGGTACACGGCTCGGCGGTGCTTCTCGTGGACGAACAGACGGACGCCGAGCACTCCGCCGGGCAGCCCGGGGGAATAGACGCCCTCATAACAGCCGCGCGCGGGAGGGCGCTCGCCGTGTTCACCGCCGACTGCGTCCCGATCTTGCTGTACGACCCGCCCAGCGGCGCCGTGGGCGCCGTACACGCGGGCTGGCGCGGCACGGCGGCGGATATCGCGGGCGCGGCGGCCGCCGCGATGGTTCGCGAGTTCGGATGTGCTCCCGGCGATATGCGCGCCGCCGTCGGGCCGTGCATATCGCGGTGCTGCTTTGAGACGGACGGCGACGTGGCGGACGCTATGGCGTCGCTCTTTCCCGGCGGTGGCGCGGAGCGTAGCGGCGTCGTCCGGCGGGCGGGCGATAAATTCCGCGTCGATCTGAAGGCCGCAAACGCCGCTCTGCTCGAACGCGCTGGACTCGGACGCGCCAACATCGCCGTATCAGACGAGTGTACTCGCTGTCTAAGCGATAAATATTGGTCGCACAGGGCGTCGCCCGGCGGCCACGGACTCCAGGCGGCGATAATCGCCCCGGCGCCGCCGCGCCGCCATACCGCGTGAAAGGATCATTGCTTTGTTGAAATCTCACCTGAGGAGCGCGCTCACGTCCGCGCTTGCGCTCTCGCTCATTATGGCGCTCGCGGCCGGCTGCGAGACGGGCGAGGGCGCCGCGCCGGAGGAGACGCCGCCCGAGTCCCCGACGCTTTCCGCGCCGACGCCAACCCCTACGCCGCGCCGCGAGTCGGATTCACGGTTTACG
This sequence comes from Oscillospiraceae bacterium, assembly GCA_031270395.1. Classification (GTDB taxonomy): domain Bacteria; phylum Bacillota; class Clostridia; order Oscillospirales; family Oscillospiraceae; genus JAISBX01. The sequence goes on along the minus strand of JAISXU010000066.1, from coordinate 7,421 downwards.
ATAAGGTACGACCCGGACGCCGCGCTCAACCCGTTCACGGGAACAAACGCCGACAATATGGCCGTGGCGTCGCTCATGTACGAGGGGCTGTTTTCGCTCGACGAGAGCTTTTCGCCCGTACCCGTCCTCTGTGAGAGCTTCACGTCGGAGGACAGCGAGACGTACGTATTCACGATAAAGCGGGGCGTTATAATGGCGGACGGCGGGGAGCTGACCGCGGACGACGTCGCGTATTCGCTCGACTACGCGCGTTCGTTGCCAAAATATTCCGTCCGGCTCGGATGTATAGAAGCTGTCTCCGCGGTGGACGGCGAGATGGTCGCCGTGGAGCTGGGACGCGCGAATAACTCTCTCCCCGCTCTGCTCGACGTACCCATAGTGAGAAGCGGTACAGCCGACTTGGAGACTCCGGTAGGCAGCGGCCCCTACGTCCTGTCGGACGCGGGGGGAGACGCGTCGCTCACGGCGCTGCCCGGCTACAGGGATCGGGAGGCGCTGCTTCTGCGCGTCATATATCTGCGAAGCTGCACGGACGCGGAGCTTGTGGAGTTGTTTTCCGATTACAAGATCGATCTCTACAGGAACGACCCCACCGGTCTCATGGCCGCAGAGACGCGCCGGGATCACGAGATCAGATACTACGACACTACGACGCTCCAGTACCTCGGATTTTCGGCGCGCCTGCCCGTCATGCGGGACCCGGAGCTGCGCAGAGCCATAGCGCTCTGCGTGGACAGGGAGCACATCGTAAAGGACATCATGTCCGGCTGCGCGCTGACGGCGCCACTCGTCCTGTCGCCCGCCTATCACGGCTACGACGCCGGGTGGGATACGTCCCCGGCCGATCCGTTTCTGGAGATATCCGAGATGTTTTCGCGTCTGGGACTTACCGACTCGGACAGCGATCTGTTTCTGGAATATCCCGCGTCTGACGCCGGATACACGCCCTTTTCGCTCGACTTCATAGTCAACAGCGAGAACAGGCGGAAGACGGAGGCCGCCGCGAGCATATGCGACGCCATGCGGCGCGTGGGGCTCGACGTGACGCTGCGAGCGCTCCCGTGGGATGAGTTCACAAAGGCGCTGGAGGACGGCGACTTCGACATATACTACGGCGAGACGGCGCTGCCGGCCGATTTTGACATTACCGAGCTCGTGACGCCGGGCGGAGCGCTCGATTACGGCGGCGTCGGCAGCGACGACTGCGGCGAGTATATAGAGGCGTTCCTCGCGGCGAAATCCGAGACGCAGCGCGGCGTGACGGCGCGGCATCTGTGCGAGAAGATCAACCGGGACGCGATAACAGCGCCCATACTGTACAAGCAGTACGCCGTACACACGGGCAGAAACGTCATATCCGGGATGCGTCCGACGCAGTCGAGCGTATTCTTCGGGTTGACGGGCTGGAAAATAGAGCTGGGCCGTCTGTGACGGCGCCATTATCAGTTACAACGGGAGGTTGCAGATGAGTACAAGCTCCGGAGTCTTTCGATGCTACACCGAGAAAAAGCCGGGCTTTGACGTGCCCGCCGCGGCGCTGCTCCGCGACGTGCGTGAAAACCTCGGGCTCGGGCGCGTGGAGTCCGTGCGGATATTCAACAGATACGACGTCGAGGGCATATCCGCCGACATGTACGAGTCGGTGCGGACGGCCGTCCTGTCCGAGCCGCAGGCGGACTTCTGTTACGACGAAACGCCGCCGGATATGGACGGCGGCCACTGGCTTCTGGGCGTAGAGGCGCTGCCCGGACAGTATGACCAGCGCGCGGACTCGTGCGCGCAGTGCATCCAAATGCTGACGCGCTCCGGCCGTCCCGCCGTCAGGACGGCGAGCGTATACGCGTTCGCCGGCCCGCTCACGGACGGCGAGCGCTCGCGGTTGCGCGAGTACCTCATAAACCCGGTGGAGGCGCGCGAGGCGAGCCATGACAAGCCGGAGACACTGGAGGACGAGCGCCCGGAGCCGCCGCCCGTCGGGACTGTGCGCGGACTGACGGAGGCGGACGACGGTACGCTGCGCGCCATTCTGGACGAGTACGCGCTCGCGATGGATATGGACGATCTGCGTTTTCTGCGCGCCCATTTCCGCGACGGGGAGCGCCGCGACCCCACCGTGACGGAATTGCGGCTTTTGGACACGTACTGGTCGGATCATTGCCGGCATACCACGTTCGGAACGGTTCTCGCCGGCGTGGATATACAGGACGGGGACGTCCTGCGCGCGTACGCGCGTTATCTCGACGCGCGCCGCGAGGTATACGGCGAGACGGCCGAATCGCGGCCCGTCACGCTCATGGACGTCGCCACGATCGGCGCGAAGCTCCTCAGAGCGCGCGGGGGACTGGAGAAGCTCGACGTATCCGACGAGGTGAACGCCTGCTCGGTACATGTTGACGCGCTGGTGGACGGGGGGCGCGAGGACTGGCTGCTCATGTTCAAAAACGAGACGCACAATCACCCGACGGAGATAGAACCGTTCGGAGGCGCGGCGACCTGCCTGGGCGGCGCGATACGCGACCCCCTGTCCGGCAGGGCATACGTATATCAAGCCATGCGCGTGACGGGCGCCGGAGACCCGCGCGCCGGCGCCGCGGAGACGCTGCCCGGAAAGCTGCCACAGCGCAAGCTGACGGCGACGGCGGCGCGCGGTTACTCCTCATACGGCAACCAGATAGGACTCGCCACGGGACTGGTATGCGAGCTGTACCACCCCGGATACGCGGCGAAGCGCATGGAGATAGGCGCGGTAATAGGCGCGGCGCGCGCGCGCGACGTCAAGCGCCTTGTCCCGGCGCCGGGCGACAAGGTGATACTGCTCGGCGGCAGAACGGGACGCGACGGTATCGGCGGCGCCACGGGCTCGTCGAAGACACACAATACACAGACCGCGTCGCGGATGGGTTCCGAGGTGCAAAAGGGCAACGCTCCCGAGGAACGGAAGCTGCAAAGGCTGTTTTTGGACCCGGAGGTCACGCGCATGATAAAGCGCTGCAACGATTTTGGCGCCGGCGGCGTGGCCGTGGCGATAGGGGAGCTCGCCGATGGCCTTGATATCGATCTCTCGCTCGTGCGGAAAAAATACGAGGGGCTTGACGGAACGGAGCTCGCCATATCCGAATCACAGGAGCGCATGGCGGTCGTCGTGTCGCCGGAGGACGCCGGGGACTTCATGGAGAAGGCCGCCGGAGAGAATCTCGAGGCGTACGTCGTCGCGGAGGTCACGTCGTCGCGGCGCGTCGTGATGCGCTGGAGAGACGGCGTTATAGCCGACGTCCCGCGCGAGCTCCTGTCGAGCGCGGGCGCGCAGAAGCGCGCGGACGCCTTTGTGCCCAAAATGCCGCCGCGCGCGCGGCGTTCTCCCGGCGGCGCCGGTCTGCGGGAGCGGCTGCTCGCGCTCGCCGGCGAGCTGCGCTGCTGCTCGCAGCTCGGGCTCATATCGATGTTCGACGGCTCCGTCGGCGCCAGCTCGGTGCTCGCGCCGCTTGGCGGACGGACGCGGGAGACGCGCCCGCAGGTCATGGCGTCGCTGCTGCCGTTACAGTACGGTGAAACCGCGACGTGCTCCGTCATGTCGTTCGCGTTTGACCCGCGCGAGTCGGAGCGCTGTCCGTATCACGCTGCGCGCGACGCGGTGACGACGTCTGTCGCCAAGCTCGTGGCGGCGGGCTGCTCGCCCGACGAGGCGTATCTCTCGTTTCAGGAGTATTTCGAGCGACTGCGCTGCGACCCGGCGCGGTGGGGAAAGCCGCTCGCGGCGCTGCTCGGTGCGCTTGACGCGCAGCTCGAGCTGTCCATAGCCGCGATAGGCGGCAAGGACAGCATGTCGGGATCGTATATGGATATGGACGTGCCGCCGACGCTCGTCTCGTTCGCCGTCGCGCCCTGCGACGCCCGTCTCGTCATATCGCCGGAATTCAAGGCGCCCGGCCGCGACGTCGTGTATTTTGAGCCGGACGGCGATATAACCGGCATGTGGCGCAAGGTTCGCGGGTACATAGAGGACGGCTCGATAGTCTCCGCGTGGGCCGTGACATCGGGCGGCATAGCCGAGGGGATATTCAACATGTCGCTCGGAAACGATGTCGGCTTCGAGGCCGCGCCGGGGATGGGCGGAAGACTTTTCGGCGACTGTCCGGCGGGCGCGATAATAGCGGAGGCGGCGAGGGGCGGTCTGCCGGCGGTACGTCTCGGCGTCACCGCGCGGGACGCCGCGATAACCGCGGACGGCGAGCGAGTCGGTCTCGCGGAGCTGCGCGAGCGCTGGCGGGCGCCGCTGGAGGACGTGTTCCCCACAGCGCCCGTCTCCTCGCCTCCCTCTTTACGCGCGGAGGCAATAAGCGACGCCCGCCCGGCGCCGGCGGCGAGCGGACTGGCCATAGCGCGCCCGCTCGCCGTGATACCCGCGTTTCCGGGCGCCAACGGGGAGCTCGACGCGGCGCGCGCCGTCCGGCGGGCGGGCGGACAGGCGGAGATTATCGTAGTGCGAAACCTGACGCCGGACGCGCTGGAGGAATCCGTGCGCGCCGTCGCCCGCGCCCTCGCCCGCTGCCGGATGCTCATACTTCCCGGCGGCTTTTCGGGGGGCGACGAGCCGGACGGCTCGGCAAAATTCATCACCGCGTTTTTCAGAAATCCGGAGGTAACGGACGCCGTACACGAACTGCTGCGAGCGCGGGACGGGCTGATTTTGGGCATTTGCAACGGCTTTCAGGCGCTCGTCAAGCTCGGTCTCGTCCCATTCGGCGAGATACGTCCGCCCGACGCCGGCGCCCCGACGCTCACCCACAACACAATAGGCCGCCATCAGGCGGGCTACGTATACACTCGGGTCGCGTCGGTCAATTCGCCGTGGATGAGCCTTTGCGCCGTGGGAGACGTGCACGCCGTGCCGATATCGCACGGAGAGGGGCGCTTTGTCGTCTCCGGGGAATTGTTTGAGCGCCTGCGCGAGAGCGGGCGGATAGCGTCGCAGTATTCGGACATAGACGGAAACGTGTCGATGGACATAAGTATAAATCCGAACGGCTCGTACATGGCAGTCGAGGGCCTGTACAGCCCGGACGGCAGGGTATTCGGCAAGATGGGACACATAGAGCGCCGCGGCGAATTTGTGGGGAAGAACATACACGGTGAAAAGCGCCACCCCGTATTCGAGAGCGGAATAGCTTATTTCAAATAAATATTATGAGGTATGCCATATGACGGACAGAGCTTTACTGGACAGGGCGGCGGAGGCGATGAGGCGTTCGTATTCACCGTACTCGCGTTTCCCGGTAGGCGCGGCCATAGAGTGCGCGGACGGCGCGGTATTCACGGGCTGCAACATCGAAAACGCCGCGCTCGGCGCGACGATGTGCGCCGAGGCCGCGGCCGTGGCGTGCGCGGTTTCCGCCGGTTACAGGAAATTCACGCGTATAGCCGTAGTCTCCGAGGGCGCGGACTACTGCTACCCGTGCGGCGGATGCCGCCAGATATTAAACGAGTTCGCGCCCGACATCGAAGTCCTGTGCGCGCGCGGCGACGGGCGCTATGTCAGCTATAAGCTGTCGGCCTTTCTCCCCATGCCGTTTTCCGGCGCCGAATAGCTCGTCCGCACGGACTGCGCTAAGCTCGGAGCATCGTAAACTCCGCTCCTCGCCCGCTCAGTCGTGCGTCCTCTCCGAAACGAACCCACTTCGTTGGGCTTCGTTTCGGTTTTGGACGAGCGGCGTCCTTGCTCACCCGGCCGCGAGGGAGGCTTTTTCCTCCGGGGTTATCATGCTGTAGAATAACAGCATGAGCGTTTCGTCCTTAGCGGCTTTCGCGCATTTGGCGAGAAACAGCTTGTCGCGCGGGTCGGAGTAGTCGTATATCGTGCGCAGGTAGTCGATGATTTCGCGGTCGCTGTCGCGGCATGTAGTGCGCAGCACGGTCATCAAATCAATCAGTGTGTCATCGCTGTATTTATTATCGGTAAGTGTGATATTTGAATATTTTATGCAGCTATCCCAATCGCGCAATTCCAGCGCCGTATGCGCCATATCATGGCGCATTATTTTTATGTCGCCGGGCGTCATCCTATTCATCTTTGCGGCTGACGTGTCCAATATATTTTGGCATTTGACAAAATGGCCCCACGCGTCACTGTATTCTTCGCGAAGAAATAACAGTTTTCCCGTTAAAAACTCGAAGTCCGGCGTATCGGGCAAATCCTTTGAAGCGCGGATACACAACTCCAGTAATTCGTCTGAATTGTCCAAATCAACGACACCGTTCACAGCCGCAAAATACACCTGATCATATGCGTTCTTTAAGAGCGCTATCGGTCGATTTTCTCTACGTATCTTATCCGCATTGTCAGTCACCTCGCGGTGCAACCTTACGGATTCGGCAATGCTCTCCGGATTTGCGGTATCCATCAAGAGCGAGTCCGCGAGATAAGCTTTCAACGTAATATCGTCGGGATTCAACGCCAACTCGTTCCGCAGCCTTTTGATGTTGCGCTCGGCTTTTTTTGTTTCCGCGATCGCCTCATGTGTGTAACCCGTGTGCAGTATCTCAATATCTTTTAACCTATATACAAGTTGTCCGGGACTCAAATCTAAATGCTCATGTATCCTGCCCACATAATGTATGCCGATGTTTCGGAATATGCGCATCTGCAAGTTCGTCATAAATGCTCCGCCGTCGTCGCGCAGTTGCAATATATCGCACTCAATTGTCGCCACGCTCCGCATATCCGGATTGCGCTGGACATCGTCAAGAAACTTTTTGAGCTTCAGCGCGTGCTCGTCCGTAAAATATTCGTCGGCGTCGAGGAAGGCTATCCAGTTGCCGCGCGCCTTGTCTATGGCGTGATTTTTTGCCGCCGAGAAGTCGTCAATCCACTCGAAGTGAAACACCTTAGCACCCATGCTCTCGGCTATCTCCACCGTGCGGTCGGTGGATCCGGTGTCCACCACTATCTGCTCGAACACTATACCCTTCGCCCAGCTCAGCGCGCGCTCGATGTTTTTTTCCTCGTCCTTGACTATCATGCACTGCGACAACCGCACGGGTTCCGTGGCGGCGTTCCGGCGGGACGCCGCTTGCCGCGCCCTGTTTGCAATCCTGTTGCCGTGGTATTGATTCGGATTTCTGCTCATAATGGACACACCTCTTATCATTTCGTTTGTCACGACTGTGTCGTATCGTCCTCACACACGTCCCAAACCGAAACGAAGCCCAACGAAGTGGGTTCGTTTCGGAGAGGACGAACCGCGAAGCGAGCGAGCGTTCGCGTTTACGCGGACGCGAGTCTTAGCGCAGCGCGTGAGGACGAAGCGCGGGCGACCGGGGTCGGTCGCCCCTACAGGACGGGGATGCGTAGCGACGCGTAATGGGAGGGGATTGCGTGTGTCGTGCGTGGGGTTGCCATATTGCGTGATATGGTTTATGATCGT
>JAISXU010000063.1 GCA_031270395.1 Oscillospiraceae bacterium | reverse complement strand
GCGTGTCATATCCTTGTCAATCAATATTTTCCATAGTTTTTTGTAGCTTATTTTCACTGGGATACCTCGGCTTTCATCAAAACAAACCCTATCGATTCACTATTATAAGGCTTTCATTTGGAAAAGTCAACAATAAATTTGAATAATCAAATATTATATCAAATATTAATAATACGAGTACGTTCTCTCAAAGTTGGAAACACAAAACGAGTCCCCCGAATCTTCCCGTGTATTTTGGGGGTTTTTGGGGACTCATTTGGTGCAAATCGCCGAGAAATGAACTTTGTTGAAAAACTACGTTGACAAAACGGCTCTTTTGAAGCGTTGTTCAAGCAACACCTGCGAGCACAGCGCGTGCGGCGTCTCCTTGGGGCATGGAATCCTTTTGGATTCATATCCCGCAAGGCGCAGGCGATTTGTAATCCGCTCATCTAAATCGCGGTTTTCGAGCCATGCCTTTATCTCTTGGAACGAGGGAGTCGCCTTGCCGAGGTCGTGCACCGCCGCGAGGAATACAAAAAGTGCCCGCGATTTCACTTCGTCGCAGCCACAGAGCGACGCGATACGGCTTTTTACGCCATCGGGAATGTGCCTGTCCCACAGCAGCCGCGCGACCTCCGTCGTATCGGATAAATGCACGCAAAGCGGTAACCATCGCAACTCGCCGGTGCGTGATTTTTTCGCCCAAAGGGCGTCAAGCGCAACGTTGCCCACTAAAATCCCCCCTCTAAAATGACCAACTCGGGAACCTTAATGTTTTTGTGCCTGTCATGCTCCACATGAGTTGGAATTTACTTAGCGCGGTTTTCTTTGGCAGCCAATAAGCACACTCTCGGATTAACCTTTGCCTGATTCTGGTCTCTATGTATCAATCCGCGTTGTTTCAATAATTGCCTTGTTGCGGTAGACCAAATCCGGTCTTGTCGTAAACCCCCGCTTTTCCCAAAAGGCGTCGCCTTTTTCATTACCCGTGAACGCTACAAGCGCGGCTTTACTGATCCCTTCACGTTCGAGAGCGGACATTGCGGCGTTTACGAGCGCGGTTCCGACGCCGCGCCGCTGTTCGTTTCCCGCTACCGCGGTATGGTATATAAAGCCCCTGCGCCCGTCATGTCCGCAGAGTATCACGCCGGCGATAGCGCCGTATATCAGCGCAATAAAACATTTTCCTCCAGCCACTTTGCCACGCCGTCTTCGTCGCAATCGCCGCAAATATAATCGGCGACGGCTTTGACTTCATCTATGGCATTTGCTACGGCGACGCTGTGGCCGCTATGCGATAACAAGTCTATGTCGCTGTAATCATCGCCGAACGCCGCTATTTCATCAGCCGTAATATTCAAGGCATGTTCTACCGCCATCAACGCGTTAAGCTTAGTTGCTTCACGGTGGACTACCGTCGTTAAATTTATATCGGAGTATTTAACTGCTCTGACTTCATGGAAACCGGCGGTTATTGCGGCGCTCGATTTGCCGGCATTGCCATCAAGATACAGCGCGTCATCTTCAATTCCGTTTAAGAAATCGGTAATTACTGTAGCTTTCTTTCCAATACTCCAGTGGTCGTTTGCATATTCTCCGGACAAAAAATAAGCGTTTTCCGTTGAAACGCACCTGACTAAATCAAAACGCGGTATCAAGATATTTGCGATTTCAGCCGGCATCAGCCGTTTGTACAAATCGCCGCCGTTGTACCGCGCCAACGCGCCATTGTCGGCAATGACAATATCCGGCACAATGCCAAATCGCGGCGAAATATGCTCTGTTACAAAGCGAAAGTCCCTCGCCGTCGCAAACGCCGCCATTATCCCGCGTTCACGCACACGCCGAAACACATCAACCGTGTAACCGCTGATTGTCTTGTCACGGCGTAAGAGCGTGTTATCGAGGTCGGTGACAATTAATTTGATTCTTTTTGTGTTCATTCCTCGATCCTCTTAATAAATTCCTTTTCAAGTCCTTCATTTATGGTTCGGGTGTCACGCGCTCAACATTTTCCTCCAGCCACCTTGCCACGCGGTCATCGCCAGACTCACTTTCGACACTCGAATCATAGACTGCCCTCCAGCTTGCCTTTTGCCTATTATATTCGCAAGCGCGGTTGTTTTCAAGCAAAACCTTTTATCAGACGTGCCGCGGTGCCAAGCGGCGCGGCGCCTTGTTCACAAAAAGTTAACAATTGCTCGCTTGACAAACGCTTTCGGGAGATTTATACTGCCGTTAGACCATAATGGTCAATATAAAAATTATAATAGTCAAGGTGGTGGTCTATTTTGAATCAGGAATGGTCGGGCGCGTCGCACTTCGACGCGTTCCACGCGCTCGAGCCTGAAAAACAAAAGCGCGTTATCGACGCGGCGCTCGTGGAGTTCGCGGAAAAGGGCTTCAAGCGCGCCTCGACGAACGCCATTGCGGAAAAGGCGCAAGTGGGAAAGGGCATGCTGTTCTACTACTTCGGCTCGAAGCTCGAATTGTTTGAATTCCTGTGCGAGTACACTATCGAATTCGCAAAGACCAGGTATTTGTCGGAGTTCAGGTTTGAAACGGGCGATTTTCTGGAGCGCTACCGGAAGCTGACGGAGATAAAGCGCCGCGCGTTGGCAGAGTATACTCTGCCCGCCGCCTTCTTTGAGAGCTTCTACAAGGAAGGCGGCGGAGAGTATTCTCCCAAGTACGCCTCGGAGGCGAACGCGCTCCGTGCGCAATTGTTGGACGAGGTGTACAGCGGACTCGATTATTCGCTGTTTCGCGGCGATATCGACGGGCGGGCGGCGGTAAAGTACATAAAATGGCTGTTCGACGCGTATCAGCGCGAGGTGAACGAGCGCTACAACCGCGGCGAGTTCTCCATATCGGACGAGGCGGCGTTGGCGGAGGAATGGACCCGGTTTGACACTTTTTGCGGCGACCTGCGAAAATTATTTTACAAGGAGGCAGATAGCGATGTCAGTAATTGAAATCAGGGGTTTAGTGAAGAAATTCGGCAAGTTCACCGCGTTGAACGGCGTTGACCTTTTCGTTAAGCGCGGCGAGGTACACGCGTTTCTCGGTCCGAACGGCGCGGGGAAGTCCACGACTATCCGCTGCCTGCTCGGCATACTGCGCTGCACGGGCGGGAGCGCCGCGATGTTCGGGCAGGACGCGTGGCAGAACGCTGTGGAGCTGCACAAGCGCGTCGCGTTCGTGCCGGGCGATGTCAATCTGTGGAACAATTTTACGGGCGGAGAGGTCATCGATCTATTCCTGTCGCTCCAAAGCGGAAAAGCTGACAAGGCGCGCCGCGAGAAGTATCTGAGGCTGTTTGAGCTTGACCCCACCAAGAAATGCCGTACATACTCTAAGGGCAACCGCCAGAAGGTCGCGCTCGTCGCGGCGTTCACGGGCGACGCGGAGCTGTTCGTACTCGACGAGCCGACGAGCGGACTCGACCCGCTGATGGAAAAGGTCTTTCAGGACTGCATAGGCGAAGTCAAGGCGCGGGGCGGAACCGTCCTGCTGTCCAGCCACATAATGAGCGAGGTCGAAAAGCTCGCGGACAGCGTGAGCATCATCAAAGAGGGGAAAATCGTGCTGGGCGGCGGCATGTCCGAGGTGGCGGCAAGAGGGCAAACGCTAGAGGAGCTGTTCCTGTCGGAGTATAAGGAGGTCTGATCATGCTTGCGAATTTCGGAAAATACTCAGGCTTTATCCTGCGCCGTGAGCGCGTCGTCAGCCTGATTTGGCTCGCCGCTTGCGTGTCCGCGTTTGTGGGGCTGGCGGCGTATTTCCCCGGACTTATGCCGGACGAGGCCACGCTTAACGCTATGGCGGTGATGCTCGACACGCCGGCGATGACCGCGATGATGGGCAAGGTCTACGGCGCGGAGGTGTTCTCGCAGGCTATAGCGATGTCAGTAGACTGCTTGTCATGGTACTTAATCACGGTCGCGATAATGAACATTTTCCTTGTAAATCGTCACACCCGGACAGACGAAGAGCTCGGGCGTCAGGAGATGCTGATCGCGCTCCCCGTCGGGCGGCTCACGGGCGGCGCGGCGGCGCTTGCGTTTGCGGTTGTGCTCAACGCGCTGATTGCGGCGCTCACGGCGGTCGGGCTGATCGCTCTCAATATCGGAGGCACGACAGTTGCCGGGGCGTTAGCGTTCGGCGGCGCGATAGGCGCGGTCGGGTTCGTGTTCGCGGGACTGACTCTGCTGTTCGCGCAGCTTTTCAGCGCGGCAAGAGGCGTAACGGGTGCATCAATGGCGGCGCTCGGGCTGTTCTATGTCCTTCGCGCAAGCGGCGACGTCTCCGGCAATGCGCTGTCGTACATCTCGCCGCTGGGGCTGGCGCTCAAAACCGAGGCGTTCTACTCAAACCGGCTGTCGCCGATAGTCATATTGCTTGTCGAGGGGGCGGCACTGTCGGCAATCGCGCTCACACTTAACGCCGTGCGCGACCACGGCGTGGGCATTATTCCGGCGCGAAAAGGCAAGGCGCACGCAAGCCGTTTCCTGCAAGGTCCGTTCGGCCTGGCGTGGCGCCTGACGAGAACGACCGCGCTGTGGTGGACGGTCGGACTGCTCGTAATCGGCGTGATGTACGGCTCCGTGGTGGTTGACATAGAGGACTTCGCGGCGGACAACGCGATGGTGTCGGCGATGCTTGAAGCGGCGGGAAACGGCTCTATGACGGAGCAGTACGTCGCGATGCTGTTCAGTATAATGTCGATGATAGCGACCGTCCCCGTCGCGCTTACGGTTATGCGCCTGCGTTCGGAGGAAGCTCACGGGCGGCTTGAGCAGATAATCGGGCGGTCGGTAAAGCGGTCGTCGCTGTTTGTGGGCTTCATCGTTATAGCGTTTGCCATGAGCCTTGCGGCGCTGTTCGTCACGGCGCTCGGAATGCTCGCGTTGAGCGGCGGCGCGATAGGCGCGGCGGCGGTGATGAAAGCGGCGTTTGCGTATCTGCCCGCCATGTGGCTCATAGTCGGGCTCATCTCGCTCCTGATCGGCGCGGCGCCTAAGCTCACGCCGCTGATATGGGTGTTGTTCGGGTACTCGTTCGTGGCGGTCTATTTCGGCAAGGTGATAGAACTGCCCGACTGGATGGCGAAGCTGTCGCCGTTCGGGCATATTCCGCAGCTGCCCGTACAGGAGTTCGCTCTCGCGCCGCTCGCGGTATTGACGGGCATCGCTATAGCGCTGTCCGCGTTCGGGCTGTGGCGGTACCGGGCAAGGGATATTTATTGATACTGAGTGTTGATTACCGTCACGCGCGGGGAGACATGACCGCCCGGGCGCGAAAAAAGGTCACGCCGTTCCCGGCGCCCTCGATATATACGGCGTCCGGCTCGTCGGGCGGCGAAGCGGCGAGCAGCGATATGCTATCGCCCGCCCGGGCCTCGTTCACGTAGCCGATCTCCACCGAGTTCACGCGCCGCGCCCTGTGGCGCTCGACGGGTATGCAGTCCATCGCAAAATCCACGTAGCGCGCGTTGTTGACGTGACCGTTCACATCAATATCGCTGTAGCCCACCGTTCGCGTATAAACGGGAGTCAATTCCACGGGCGAGCGTATGCGTCCGAGTCTGCAATCGATGGCGCGCGGCATGTCAAAATCCGGGACGTCAAACCCGAAATCGGACGCCGTCTTCATGGCGCGCGTGTCGACGTCAAGCACCACCCACGACGTCACGGCGGCCGCGACAGTCTCGCCGTGCGCGTCCCGCGCGATAAAATCTCGCTCGAACGTCACACGGCTGTGCCTGCGGTTCCACGTCTCAATTTCGATCTCATCGCGCCACACGGCCGGTTTTTTGACATCAACGCGGATGCGCGTAAGTATCCATGCGGCGTTGAACCGATCGCGCATAACGTCGAACCCGAAGCCGAGCTCTACGGACGCCGGCTCCGCCGCCTCCTGAAACATGCCGAGCAGCGCGCTGAGCTTCAACTCGCGCATAAAATCCGTCTCGTTTATATTCACAGCGCGGACGCACTTGTACCCTTCCGTACCCATACCTATTTCAAAACCGCCGTTCCGGGCGCGCCGGTCTGCCGCGCCGCAGCTTTTTTTACATCGCCTGAAAAATAAAGCGAGCCGAGCGCGCAAATGCCGCAGCCGCCGGCGCGCGCGCGCTCGAATGCCAGCGATACGGCGTCGCCGACGCGCTCGCGTACTGTCACGGGCGCGCCGTAACGCCCCAGAAGCTCCGCCAGCGCGCGCGGATCCATCGCGCGGGGAACGGGAGGACGCGTCGCGATGAATTCGCGCGCGAGCGGCGCTATGCAGTCCATCATACCAACCACGTCCTTGTCGGCCATTACGCCGACGATGAACACGAAGCCGCGTTCGCCGGAGATGCCGCTCAAACTCTCGGCGGTCGCCTCCATACCGTGTGCGTTGTGCGCGCCGTCGAGAATAAACAGCGGTTCGCGGCACAGTACCTCAAACCGGCCGGGCCAGCGGACGGCGCCGAGGCTCCGCGCTATGTCGCCGTCGCTTATATTATATCCCCGTTCGCGCAGACATTCAAGCGCCGTGATGGCGAGCGCGGCGTTTTTTGGCTGATATGAGCCTATCAGCGGCAGCTTGATGTCCTTAATCGGCTCGAAATCGAAGCGTATGGCGTCGAGACTGACGCCGCGGACGGTCAGACGCGAAAAATCGGTCATGCGCAGAGACGCCCCGACGTCGCGGCATCGGGTCTCGAACACCGCGTCCGTCTCGCGCTGTCCGCCGTAGACCGCCACGATGCCTCCCGGCTTGATTATCCCCGCTTTCGCGGCGGCTATATCGGCAAGCGTCGCGCCGAGCTCGGCCGTATGGTCTAAGCCTATGGCGGTGATCACGGCGACCTCCGGCGTCCCGACGACGTTGGTAGAGTCCAGCTCCCCGCCAAGACCTGTTTCCAGCACGACGATATCGCACATCTTCATCACGAAAAAACTCATGGCGATCGCCGTGATGATCTCAAACTCCGTGGGAGAATCCGCCATTGCGTCGGCGAACGGGCGTATTTTTTCCGTGAGAAGCTCAAGCTCCGCGTCGGTTATCATCTCGCCGTCCGTCTGCATACGCTCGTTGAAGCTGGCAAGGTGGGGAGATGTGTAGAGCCCCGTGACGTATCCGGCCCCCGTGAGGACCGACGCCACGCAGGCGCAGACGGAACCCTTGCCGTTTGTTCCGGCGACGTGGACGAATTTTAGTTTCTTTTCGGGATTGCCCAGCGCCGCCAGGAGCTCGCGCGTACGCCCGAGTCCCGGCTTGCTGCCCTGCCACTTGACGCTGTGTATGTATGCGAGCGTTTCATCAATGCCCATCGGTGTGCGCGCCTCCGAAACAGCGGTCAGATCAGCCCGCGTGACCGCAGCTTATATATCTGCCTGCCCACAAGCAAAATGAGTATTACGTGCAGCGGGAACTGAATCAGGTTGTTTACCAAGCGCGCGCCCGTGAAAAACGTACCCGCGCTCTGTCCGTACATCATGTTGAGCCAGACAAAATTGAGTCCCATCAGCACTACGACCAGATTGACAAGCCGCGCCGCTATCACGCGCGTTATGGTGAAGGTCGTGCGTATCGTCAGCACGTGCTCGCCGCGGTTACCCTCGCGCGGCGCCTTCGATATGCGCGTAATCGTGAATTCGCGCTTGTAGAGGAAAAACGCGTGAATGAGACACGACACTATTTCGCTTATAGCGAAGCCGGGGAAGTATCCGCCCTGCGGATTGACGATGTAGACCACAAAATCGCTGGCAAAGCCGTACAGCACGGATGCCCACGGCCCGAACAGCATGGCGACGATGACGCCCGGAAGGTATGTAAGACTGAATATCTTAAAGGTAGGTGTGGCGAAAATATTGAACAGCGCGCCGAGGATGGCCGCAATCGCCGTCATCAGACCCATGACGACGACATTGCGGACGGTGAACACTCCCTTCAGGGAGAAAAACTCGCGGAACGTCACGTTCCGCCCTGTGGATATTGACGTTTTGGACACAACAAACTCCTCCTATTATCATGCGGCATACGCGCGCGGCCGACACCCGCATGTATCGCGGGGTGCGCGCCGTATGCGTCTTATATGCCGCATATAGGAGACTGCGGATATTGTACCGTTTACTCCGTTATGCAGCAGCGGGATGCGGAACCCAATACCGTGGAATTCTCCTTCGTCCCTCCGGCAACTCCCCGTCCGGAAGGCACTTTACGCAAAGGGTCCTACTCTGCCGGGCGCCGGCAATTGGCCGCCGCCGAGGTCACGGTCATTGTAGCATGCCGTTTTCCATTTGTCTATAAAAATCACTTGCCCTCCCCCTCGCCATAGCTTATCCCCAGATCGTTGCCGAGTACCGCGGCCCGCTGGATGGAATACCCGCCATATTTGCCGCGAATCTTGTCCAGCGTGAGCTCAAGCTTTTCCGTCCGCTCGCCCCGGTCGCGCTGATTATCGCCGAACAGCGTCAGCTGTCCGAGCTCCGCCTCGTTCGCCGGGACCAAATGCTCCGCCGTTACCGCGAGCATGCGAATCGGCGCCCCGGCCTTCCAATGTCTCGCAATCAGTCCGACCGCCGCGTCCGTCAGCTCCGCCGCCGTAAACGCCGGTTTTTCAAGCGTGGTCTGCCGAGTGATCGTTTTGAGCTTGGTGTCCTTTATTGTCACCTGGACTACCCTGCATTTTTTGCCCGCCTTGCGTAGCCGGGCGGCGACCTTATCC
Source organism: Oscillospiraceae bacterium (assembly GCA_031270395.1). Taxonomy (GTDB): domain Bacteria; phylum Bacillota; class Clostridia; order Oscillospirales; family Oscillospiraceae; genus JAISBX01. The sequence goes on along the minus strand of JAISXU010000063.1, from coordinate 34,524 downwards.
GACAGCGCGCCAACTCCGAGCCGGATATCGCTCTCGGTCATGAGGTCGCGCTTGAACGTCATATTGTTGCCGATCGACTTGGCCTCCCTGACCTCTCCCGTCAGCGCGACGGGGCTCTCGTCGAGGCCGTTGGCGTTGATGTAGAGCTGTTCGCCGAGCTTCCCGAACCACTCACGCAGCGCCTCGCGGGATATTCCCGCGAGGTCTCCGATTGTACGGATGTTATATTTCGCGAGCGTGGCGGCGGTCTTTTTGCCCACGCCGAGCAGGTCGCCCGCGGGGAGCGGAAAAACTATGCGCCGCCAGTTGTCCCTGTCGATCACCGTCACTGCGTCCGGTTTTTTATAGTCGCTGCCGAGCTTTGCGAACACCTTGTTCCACGACATGCCGATCGAGATAGTTATCCCTATTTCCGACTTGACGCGCTGCCGTATCTCGTTTGCGGCCCGCAACTGCGGCGACTGCGCGCCCGGTCCCTCAAACCGGTGCAGAAAGCCCGTGAGATCCAGAAAGCTCTCGTCAATGCCGAATCGCTCGACGTAGGCGGTGTAATCCTCGTAAATCGCGTTGACGCGTCCGCAGAACTCTCCGTACGCGCCGCGACGGGGCGGGCGCAGCACCAGCTCGGGGCATTTGCGCTTTGCGCTCCAAATCGTCTCGGCGGTTTTGATGTCATATTTTTTCGCAAGCTCATTTTTCGCGAGGATTATCCCGCGCCGGCTCTCCGCGTCGCCCGCGATCGCCATCGGGACGGCCTTGAGCGCGGGCTCAAAGGTCTCCTCGACGCTCGCGAAAAACGCGTTGCAGTCGCAGTGCAGAATAACGCGTCCGGCGACAGGCATTGCGGTCACTTCCCCCTTCCGGAAATCGCGTCCGACGGGATCTTTTTTACGCAGTATATCATAAATTGCTTTGCAATTTATGATATATCGCCATGCGGCGCGTCCCGCGCCGCGGCTCAAAGTTTAAGCGCGCGCCCGCACAGCGGGCGCGCGCGATATAATGTCCGCTATGCGGACATTATATCATAACAGCTCAAAGAAAGCGAGCTTGGACTGTTCCGCTTTTTACTATAAGGCCGGGTATAGCCGGGGGTAGAATACCGTAAAGCGCGGAAGCAACGGGGCTTTCGGAGGTCTTGCCGGGGACCTTCGGACGCCCCGTTTATTTCGCGCCGATATGTAGAAAAATGTAGAAAAAATGGGGAGGAAATTGAAATGAAAAAGGGTATCGCAAGAAAAATATTCGCGCTCATATTCGCGTCGGCGCTGTTGCTGGCGGCGTCCTGCGGCGGCGCCGGCGACAGCGGCTCGCCGTCGGGTTCGCCCCCGCCGTCGCAGGACGCGTCGCCGTCACAGGCGCAGCCGGACACGCGGGCGGGCACTCCGGGCGACGCGGCGTCGGGCGAGCCAATCAAGCTCGGTATGCTGTGGGGTCTTGTGGGCGCCTGCGAGCAGCTCGACACGTATTGCCGTGACGCCGCGCTGCTGGCGGTAGAGAAGGTGAACGCCGAGGGCGGAATAAACGGGCGTCCGCTCGAGGTGATAATTGAGGACTACGCGTCCGATCCCGACACCACGACACAAAAGGCAAAGAAGCTGGTGCTGCAGGACGAGGTGGTGGCGATACTCGGCACCACGCTCGGGTCGTGCTTTGAGGCGGCCAAGCCGGTCGTGGAGGACAACGACTCGTTGCTGATTTATCCGACGATAGCGTTCGGCGAGCAGACGTCCGAGAACGTCGTATATACGGGCGGCACGTCGTACGGGCAGACTAAGGACGCCGTGGAATACTTCATAAACGAAAAGGGGATCAAAAAGATTTTCCTGCTCGGCTCCGACTATTCCTATCCCGTAACTATCAACCGTCAGGTGCGCGCGATAGCCGCGCAGTACCCCGGCGTGGAGATAGTCGGGGAGGAGTATCTGCCAATCCCGTCCACTGATTTCGCGTCGGTCATCAACAAGATCAAGGCCTCCGGCGCGGACTTTATCTACTATAATATGGTGGCCGATTCACTCGCGGCCGGCTACAAGCAGTTTGAGCAGTATGGCATAAATTATGACGACATAACGGTGGTAAGCGTAATCACCGCCGATCCGGACGCGCTTCTCGCGGGGCCCGCCATAACCGGCACATACTCGACGTTCTCGTACTTCCACACGCTGGATAACGATAAGAACGCGGAGTTCCTGAGGCTGTACGCCGACAAGTACGGCGAGGAGCAGGCCGCTAAGGTGGGGGGCACGCCGGAGGCGAGCTATCTGTCGGTACTCATGCTGGCCGACGCGCTTAGGCTGGCCGGGGACGACCTCACCCCGCAGAATATAAAGTCGAAATTCGCGGGCATGACGGTGGACTCGCCGCAGGGCGCGGGCTCTGTCGATCCCGAGACGTTTTACCTCACCACAAAGACGTATCTCGCCAGATGGGACGGGAACATGCAGCCGGAGATAGTGTTTGAATCGGAGGACGCAAAGGCGGAGGTCTGGCCCGCGCTTCTCTATCCTGACGGAGCGCCGTAAGCAAGCGCCATGACGAAGGGGGACGACAGTTGTGCTTATATCACAAGTCGTCAACGGGTTGAGCGCGGCGGGTATTTTATTGCTCGCCGCGCTCGGGGCCGTGATAATATTCGGCAATATGGGGATCATCAACCTCGCGCACGGCGATCTGATCATGGTGGGCGCGTACACGACAGTCTTCTACTCCGGCCAGGGGCTGCCGTTCGGGGTGTGCGTCGTGCTGTCGTTTGTCACGGCTGCCGTCGTCGGGCTGCTCATTGAGGTCGTCGTGATAAAGCGGTTCTACGGTCAGCTCAACAATACGCTGCTCGCGAGCTACGCCGTGTCCATCATACTCGGGCAGGCGGCCAAGCTCATCTTCGGCCCGGCCACCAGAACCGTCCCGCCCGCAATCGCCGGGAGTCTTGTGATAGGGGATGTGTACATACCTTATTACAACATACTCATAGTCGCCATCGCGCTCCTCATGACGTTTCTCACATGGGCGCTGATGTACAAGACCGTGCTGGGCCTTAAAATCCGGGCGATCTCACAAAACAGACAGATGACGGAGTGTCTGCGCGTCGATACGGCGAAAATAGACACGCTCACGTTCGCTCTGGGCTCGGGTCTCGCCGGCGTGGCGGGCGCCGTCATCGTGCCGGCGCGCGTCGCGACGCCGCTCATGGGCGCGTCGTATATGCTCGATTCGTTTATAACCGTGGTTGTGGGAGGGTTTGACTCGCTTCTCGGCGCGGGCGCGGGCGCGGCGCTGATAAGCGAATTTACATCCGTGCTCGGGGGGTTCATCAGCGAGGTAGTCGCGAGGATAATACTCCTGCTGCTTGTCATCGTTCTCATAAGGTTCCGCCCGCGCGGACTTTTCGCCAAAGAGAGGAGGTAGCGTATGGAGGGGCTGCTCGCCGCCGCGCGCCGCGTGCGCGTCAACCGTTACATAGATATATGTCTGCTCCTGTTTCTCGCAGTATTTCCGACATTCTCGTCAAAGTTTCGTATCGACGTGATGGCGGGCTTTATGGCGTACGTAATTTTCGCCCTCTCGCTCGATCTGCTCTGGGGCTACACGGGGCTTATGAGCTTCGGCCACGCCGTCATGTTCGGTATGGGCGCTTATGTCGGGGGCCTGACGAACGTGTTCCAAAAAGGCGTGCCGGACTTTATGGCCAATTACGGCATAACCGAAATACCACCCTTCTTCGCGCCGCTCACCTCGCCCGCTCTGGGAAATGTCTTAGCCGTGATACTTCCCGGCTTGTTGGCGCTGATAATCGGGATATTCATCTTTTCGAGCCGTGTGTCGGGCGTATTCTTCTGCCTTATCACTATGGCGCTCGCGAGCGCGTTTGCCACCTTTACAAACAGTACGCAGCAATACCTCGGGGGCTCGAACGGAATAAACAGAATAACCCGCTTCGCGCTCGGGGACGGCCCCGTAGACGTGACCCAAAACTACTATATCATCCTGGCCGCGCTCGTTTTGGCGTATCTTTTCTGTCTGTGGCTCGTCAATACGCGCTTTGGCAAGGCGCTCACGTCGATAGCGGGCAATGAGGACAGGCTGCGGTTTCTGGGGTACCGCACGCGCGATTTCAAGCTGCTGGTCTTTGTGTTGTCGGGTATGCTCGCGGGATTCGCCGGATTGCTCTCGGTACGTACGACCGGCTTTGTGTCGCCTGTCAACTGCGGGCTGGAGCTGAGCACTATGGCCGTCGTCTGGGTGGCCGTGGGCGGACGCGGGAATCTCACAGGCGCGGCCGTCGGCACGCTGCTGATAAACTGGGCCGAGAGTATTTTGAGCGAGCACATCGCCTCGCAGTGGCAGTTGACTATAGGCGTAATACTGCTGCTGTTCGTTCTCTTTATGCGCGACGGACTCGTGGGCGCGGCGCTGGGCGCGCAGGACCGCCGCAGACAAAAAAAGCTCAGGGAGGCGCTGTAAGCAAATGGCAATTCTGGAGGTGAGAAGCCTCGCCGTCAGCTTCAAGGGCTTTCGCGCGATCGACGGCGTGGATATGGATGTGGAGCGCGGCGAGCTGCGCGTTATAATCGGGCCCAACGGCGCGGGCAAGAGCACGCTCATGGACCTCATAACGGCAAAAACACGCCCGACGTCGGGTTCCGTCATATTTGACGGCGCCGACATAACGGGACTCGATATAAGCGCGATCTCGTCAAGGCACGGGATAGGCAGAAAATTTCAGGGCCCCAATATTTTCGGCGGCATGACGGTACTCGAAAATGTGGAGCTCGCGTTAAAGGGCCACGGCACGCTCATAAAAGCTCTTTTCTACCGCAGAACGCGCCGGACTCTGGAACTCATCGCCGGGGCGCTCGAACGCGTCGGGCTGTATGAAAAACGCGACCTGCCCGCGGGTATACTCTCGCACGGGGAAAAGCAGTGGCTCGAAATCAGTATGCTGCTCGCGCAGAGTCCCAAGCTCATGATTCTCGACGAGCCTACCACGGGCATGACGGCGGAGGAGACGTACAAAACCGGCGAGCTGATTATGGGCCTTAGCGGGGAGCACACGATAATCGCCGCCGAGCACGACATGGACTTTGTGCGGCAGGTCGCCAGCACCGTCACGGTTCTGCATCAGGGGAAGGTGCTCGCCGAGGGCTCTATAGCGGACGTCGAGCGCGATCCGCGCGTCGTCGCCGTATATCTCAGGGACGACGGGCTGGAGAGCGGAGAGGGGGGACGGGCGTGAGCGCGGGAGAGAGAGCGCTCATACTGCGCGCCGAGAGCGTCAGCGCGAGCTATAACAAGAGCCGCGTTATCAACGAGGTCTCATTTGAGCTGCGCTACGGCGACAAGCTCGCGCTGCTCGGACGCAACGGCGTGGGCAAAACCACGCTTCTGTGCTGCATAATGGGTATAGTCAAGCTCGACGGCGGCGTTATGCAGTTCTTCAACGAGAGAAGGACGCGCTTCTCCCCGTACGAGATAAGCACCCTCGGCGTCGCGTACGTGCCGCAGGGCCGGGAGATATTCGCGGACTTCACCGTGCGCGAAAATCTGGAATTTGGCGGTATCACTCTCAACAAGTTCGACGCGGGGACGCGCTTCGAGGAGGTGCTCGAATACTTCCCCGCTCTGCGCGACCATCTGCCCCGAAAGGGCGGTGTGCTGTCCGGCGGACAGCAGCAGCAGCTCGCCATAGCGCGCGCTCTCATGTCCCGGCCGCGTCTGCTGCTGCTCGACGAGCCGACGGAGGGTATACAGCCGAATATCGTGGCTGAAATAGCGGAGATACTCAACCGCGTCCACAGGGAAATGCACCTGCCGATGATCCTCGTGGAGCAGAATCTGAAATTCGCGTTCCGCGTCGCCAACAGATATATGGTTTTGCAAAAGGGCGCGTTAGCCGCGTCCGGCGACGGCGCGGAGCTGCCGCAGGAGGTTGTGGACAGATATCTGAAGGTGTGACCGCGCTCCGCGCCCGTCGCGCGGGGCGGGTATGTCCGAAACGGCGGAAGCCGCTATCAGTTTTCCCTCTCGTATAGCTCGCGGCTGTATGAATATATCTCGTTTGCGGCGTTCCATGCGAGCTCGGGGTCGCGCAGGAACACGCCCATGTAAAAGCCGCCCGTCGGCGCGTGGATGTCGATGGTTTTGTGAATCATCGGCGCCAGTTCCTCCTTCGCGGGGTCCGGCGCGCCCATGTCCAGTCCCTCGATGCCGCCGCCGTAGCCGAGCTTCGAGCCCCAGTTCTCCTTGAGCTTGATAAAATCCACCGCGCGGCGCTGTATCTGCAAAAATTCCACGCCCAAATCCGCAAAATACGGTAAAAAGCGCGTTATGTTGCCGCAGGAGTGAAATTCAAAGACGATGTCGCGCGCCTTGACGTGGTCGATGAAGCGTTTTGTCGGCCCGATCAGCAGCTCCTCCAGCATCTTCGGAGAGAAAAACGTATCCTTCTCGCTGCCCCAGTCGTCGTGGTAGGTGAGCATTGATATCGGATAATACTCCATCATCTTGTCAAACTGCTCGATCTCGTGGTCGATAAAGGCCTCAAAGAACGCCCTGCAGGCCTCGGGCTCAGTCGCGAAGGCGACGAGCGCGTCCGTGTAACCGCCCATTATGGATACGAAGCGCTCCGTACAGCCCAGCCCTATGTCGCAGGCGAGCGCGCGGCCGGGATCGTATTCGTTTTTCATAAAATTGTCATGGAAGGTGTCCCAGTCCCAGTCGGAGAGCTTTGGGAATTTGACCGCTTTCTCCCACTCGGTCACGTCGTCGCACAGCTTGAAGCCCGGCGTCAGCATGGGGCCCCCGGCGGAATGGACGTATGTCCAGTCTGTGAGGAACCAGTCGGTGAAGGTGTAGTCAGCCGTATGTGGGGTGGCGAAATCCATGCAGACGCACTGGCCGCGCGTCGCGTCGGTGGGCCGGATCATGTCATTTGGGCTTATGAATTGCGTATCGAGCATAGTGTTTGGCACCCAGAGCGGTTTGTCGTGGCGCGCCGACCGCTTCAAATTCTCGACCGGCGAGATGGGGTAGTCAAATCTGGGCAGCTTCATTGAGGCGCCTCCGAACATCGGTTTGGTGGTGATTTTCGGGGCGTCCGGGTCTCCGTAAGCGCGTATGCCGTAATTCATATCGAAACCTCCATAGCTTTTTTCGGCGCCATGCGGCGCCGTGCGGTACGTCTCCTGTCACCCGTGCCATTATATACCCATACCACGCCTCGGGACAAGAAAAAATTTTCGTCGGCGACTGTTTGAGAAAACAGTAATAATAATAATTATTGTCAATTATGTATTGCAATCCGCGCCGGGGTGTATTATAATATGACTCAGACGGATAATCGCCTGTCGGCGGCGGCCCGTTTCTATCGGGCGCCGCAAAATGCCACAATCATTATATCAAAGGAGTTGATACCATGGCGTTCACATTCAGACCCATCACGCCGCGTGTGGCGGCAATGCGCGAGAAGTACCGCAGCACCGACCCGGAGATCTGTACGGCGCGTTACAGGCTCATAACGGAGTTCTACATGAATAATCCCGACATGCAGGGAATACTCAAACGCGCCAAGAACCTGAAGAACATTCTGGAAAACATTCCCATCCGCATCGACGACGGCGAGATAATCGTCGGGGCGCAGTCCGCCAAATACCGAGCGGCGGCGCTGTACCCGGAAAACTCCGTCGACTGGCTCAAGGAGGAGGTCGGCAACCGCTATATCTCCACGCGCGAGATCGACCCGTACATCATCTCGGAGGACGACCGCGATTATATACTCTCGACGGTGGACTTCTGGATGAAGGAGTGCATGAGCGCCAAGACGGACGCGCAGATCGTGGACGAGTATTTTCCCGTCGCCGGCAACGGCGTGACGATGTTCTCAAGCCGCGGGCAGACCGGCTCGCCTGTCGGACACTTTGCCACCGGCTACAACACGGCCATCCGCAAGGGCTTTGGCGCAATTAAGGCCGAGGCGGAGGCAAAGCGCGCCGAGTTCATAGCAAACGCGCTCCCCGGCAAGAGCATAGACCAGTATAATTTCTACCGCGCCGTCTCAATAGTCTGCGACGGCATAATAACGCTGACGAAGCGTTACGCGCGTCTCGCGGAGGAAAAGGCGGCGGCCGAAAGCAATCCCGCGCGCAAAAAAGAGCTCGAGATGATGGCGGACTCCCTCAACTGGACCGTCGAGAAGCCCGCGCGCAATTTCCTTGACGCGGTGCAGTGCCTGTTCATGTACCAGACGGCGCTCTGCCTTGACGCGAATATGCACGGCATGAGCTTCGGGCGCGTGGATCAGTATCTGGGCGATTACTTAGAGCGCGACATCGAAAACGGGACGCTCACGGAGGATTACGCACAGGAGATACTTGATCTTTTCTATCTAAAGGTCGCCGAGATGAATAAGCCGTGGAGCTATGGCGCCACGCAGTCGAATCCCGGCTATACGTCGGGGCAGCTCATGACGATGGGCGGCGTGGATAAGGACGGCCTCGACGCTTCAAACAAGGCGACGTTCGGCATGCTGCAGTCGGTAGGACGTCTCCTCCTGCACGACCCGCCGCAGGCGCTGCGCATCCACAAGAATACGCCGCCCGAGCTGTGGGAGGCGGCGATTGAGGTCACAAAACGCTGCGGCGGAGTGCCGACGTACGAGAACGACGAGGTAATAATCCCGGCGCTGATGTCGCGCGGGCTGTCGCTGGAGGACGCGCGCAACTGCACGCTGATAGGCTGCGTCGAGCCCGCCGGCTGCGGTACGGAATGGCCGGCTTGCGGCGGTACGGGTACGGAGAGCTACATGAATCTCGCGAACGCCCTGCTGCTCGGCATCAACGACGGCTACACGCCGGTCCCGATGCTCAACGCCTTCATGCCGGCGCCTCCCGGTACGCCCAACGTGCGCGTCGGAGCGCCCACGGGTTATCTGTACGACATGACCTCGTTCGAGCAGGTGCAGCAGGCGTACAAGGCGCAGGTAGAGTTATTCGTCAAATGGCATATCATGAATATCAATTCATTTGAGTACATCGCGCGCGAGGTGCTGCCGCAGCCGCTCGTGTCGGCCACTATGGAGGGCTGCATGGAAAAGGGCATGGACGTCATGTGGGGAGGCGCGAAATACAACTCCACGGGCGATTCCGGCGTGGGCGTAGGCAATGTGGCGGACAGCCTCAACATTATAAAACAAGTCTGCTTTGACAAAAAGAAGTACACGACGCGCGAGCTCTACGACGCGCTCATGGCCAACTGGGAGGGCTATGAGGAAATGCGCGCGTATATCCTCAACGAGTGCGACCACTACGGCAATGGCATACAGGAGTGCGACGAGCACGCGACGTTTGCCGCGAAGTGCTTTGCCGACGCCGTGAACTCCCTGACAGGCCCGCGCGGACGCTACAGCGCCGGGCTGTATCCCGTGACGACGAACGTCATGTTCGGGTACTGCACAAAGGCGACGCCCGACGGACGCTTCGCGGGCGAACCGCTGGCCGACGGTATAGCGCCTGTCCAGGGGTACGACAAGAACGGCCCGACGTCCGTCGTCACCTCCGTGGCGGCGATCAAGCAGACCGATTTCCCGAACGGGACGCTTATGAACCTCAAATTCCACCCGAACGCGCTTAATGGCGAGGACGGCGTCCGCAAGCTCTCGCAGCTCATCCAAACGTATTTCGGCATGGGCGGCATGGAGCTTCAAATCAACGTCGTAAGCGCGAAAACGCTCAAGGACGCCCAGGAGAACCCGGATAAATACAAGGACCTCGTCGTCCGCGTCGCCGGATTCTCGGCATATTTCGTCGAGCTGCATCCGGACGGGCAGAAAGACCTCATCCGCAGGACGGAGCTGTCGATATAGCGGGCGCGCGTCAGAAGGGCTGAGTCCTGCACCCGCAGGCTCGCGCGCTTAGAAAACATATTGCGGAGGCGGCAGGGTTTTCCCCTGCCGCCTCCGCGAATTGGGTATTGCAAGCCTCGGGAAAAACGTATATAATAGGGGCGTCCCTGAAAATTCCTCCTGCCGAGGCGGCCGGCGGAGGTTTTCAGGGATACCGCTGTCAGTACCGCGGAATAATAAGGAAGCTGCGAGGCGAGCGCGCTATGTCCGATTATTTCGATTCAATCTACGCCATCGTAAAACGCATACCTAAGGGCAAGGTCGCCACATACGGCGACGTCGCCGCTCTGGCGGGCAGACCGAGAGCGGCGCGCGAGGTCGGGTGGGCGCTGCACGTCAATCCCGACCCCGCAAACATCCCCTGCCACCGCGTAGTAAACCGGTTCGGCGGCCTGAGCTCCGCCTTCGCTTTCGGCGGGAAGGACGAGCACAAGGCGCGCTTGGAGGCCGAGGGTATCGAGATAGAGGACTGCAACGTCGATCTGGAGAAATACAGGTGGTAGGAGAGAACGCCGTATGAGCGAGCCGAAAACCGGCGCGGGCTCCGGGGCGCTCAAGGCCGGCCCCGCCGAACGGGCAGCTCCGCGCGAGGAGCGGGAGCGCGTCCGCAGTGGCGCCGTGACCATGTTCGAGACCGCCCTGTGCCTGTTTGTGATTTTTGTGCATGTGGCGGGAGTCTTTCTGGCCGACGGAGATACGCACGGGCGCTTTACACGGCTTATCTTTGTGTGCCGCAAGCTCCTCTCCTTTTCGATGACGGGTTTTATTTTTATGAGCGCGCTCAAGCAGACTGTGAAATATGAGTCGGAGCCGCTCCGCTACGGGAGCTTCCTGCTCTCGCGTCTGCGGCGCGTATACGCGCCATATGTCGTCTGGGTGGTGATATACTACGCGTATTATGCGTGGAGCGCGCATTTTTTCACGTTTGACGCCGCCAAATTACTTGTTTACATAGTAAATGGCACATTGGCGGCTCATTTTTATTTCGTCGTCATAATAATGCAGTTCTATCTGCTGGCGCCTCCGCTCTCGTCGTTTGCGAGAAGGGTAAAGCCGCCCCTCGGCCTGACGGCCGCCGTGCTTGTCACTGTCGCGGCGGTGTACCTCGGAAGGAGATTTTCTCCGGCGCTCGCCCCAATAAGCGCCGACTACCTGTCTCCCTCATACATAGCGTACTGGATGCTGGGGGTGTACTGCGGGCAGAATTACGCGGCGTTCGAGCGGTTTACAAAAAAACGGGCCGCGCCCCTGATCGCCGTGTACTGCGTGATAGCCGCCGTACATATAACCATGTCGTACCGCCAGTTTACCGGCGTCTCCGCGTACAGGGCGGGAGAGTACGCGCAGATACTGTACCGGTTATCCGCCATACCCGCTCTTTTCGCGCTGTTCGGCGCGATAGAGCCCCGCATAGGCGGAACCGCGAGGCGTGTGATAAAGTCGCTCCACGCTCTGACGTATCCCGTGTATCTCTCGCACATACTGGTTATCCAACTCGCGGAGCGCGTCATAAATGAGAATTACCCCGATACGCCGCCGTCCGTCCGCTTCGTTTTTATCGCCGCCGCCGCGTTCACCGTCCCGTTTGCCGCAAGCCGCAGAAAGATCTCCCGGAAAAACAAATAGACGCCGCCCAACCCGCTTTGCCGCGCCTCACTCTCGGGAAGCGATATATTTCCGCAGCGTCACGAGCACGTCGCCGATGTCGAGCGGCTTGCCCAGATGCCCGTTCATCCCGGCTTCAAGGCACTTTTCGATGTCCTCGCGAAACACGTTGGCCGTCATGGCGACAATCGGCACCGCGCGGGCGCGCGGAATGTCGAGCGCGCGGATGCGCCGCGCAGCCTCGTAGCCGTCCATCTCCGGCATCTGGACGTCCATGAAAATCACGTCGTACCGCTCCGGATTTTGCGTGAACAGCTTCACCGCCACGGCGCCGTTTTCCGCACATTCTATAGTTAGATTAGTTGGCTCTAATAAGGCCAGCACTATCTCGCGGTTTATCTCCACGTCCTCGGCCAGCAGTACGCACCGTCCGGTAAAATCGTCAGTCTTCGTCTCATCCCCGTCTGTCTCGCCCGACTCGGGTATGTGTCCGCTGACGCCGAGGCACGCGTTTATACAGTCGGCGACGTCCGACGGGAACAGCGGCTTTGACAGGAATTTATCTACCCCGGCGCTCTTGCCCTCCTCCTCTATAGCGCTCCACTCCGCGGATGAGATCATAATGACCACAGCCTTTTCGCCCAATCTCTCCTTTATGCGGCGTGTCAGAGTTATGCCGTCCATTCCCGGCATCCGCCAATCCACAAAAAAGATGTCATAGACGCCGCCGCGCTCCATTATCTCGCATGCTTCCTCGCCGCTGAGCGCCGTGTCGCACGCGATTCCGAAGCCGCGCGTGAGCTCCGCGAAATATTCGCACACCTCGGGCGCGTCGTCCACGACCATGATCCGTATATTGCTCCAGCACACCCCGTCCGGCAGAGCGCTCCCCTTGTCGTCGTTCCCGCGTTCCAGCAAAACCGTAAAGTTGAAGGTCGCGCCCTTGTCCAGCTCGGACTCGATCCAGATGCGTCCTCCCATCATCTCTATAATGCGCTTTGAGATGGACAGCCCCAACCCTGTGCCGCCGAATTTGCGTGACGTGCCGCTATCCGCCTGCTGGAACGAGCTGAACAGCCTCGTCTGCTGCTCCTCGCTTATTCCTATCCCCGTATCGGCGACCGACATCTGTAGCTCACACTGCCCGTCTTCCTCTCCGATAAATTCCGCGCTGAGGCGGATGGCGCCATACTCCGGCGTGAACTTCACGGCGTTTGACAGGAGATTCGTTACCACCTGAGCCAACCTCTGATCGTCTCCCACCAGCATGCGGGGGATGCGCCTGTCGATTTGCACCATGAAATTCTGGTGCTTCTCATCCACCCTGAAATTATTGACGTTTACGACCTTCTGGAGCATCTTTTCGAAGTTAAACTCCACGCGCGACAGCTCCAGCTTGTTGGCCTCTATCTTGCTCATATCGAGGATGTCGTTTATGATGCCGAGCAGATGCGCGGAGGCGTCGCCTATTTTATTGAACGCGTAATCCTTACGCTCGAGGCCCTCCGCCGCCTCGCCGATGGACGTCATGCCTATTATGGCGTTCATCGGCGTGCGTATCTCATGGCTCATATTGGAGAGGAAGTCGCTCTTGGCGCGAGACGCGGCCTCCGCCTCGTTTTGCGCCTGCGCCAGATCGAGCATCATCTGGTTGCGGATCATGGCGTTTGCCAGCAGCATTGCGCCGGGAACCATAATGCGCTCCTCATCGGGCGAAAATTTATCGTTGCCGTGGAAAATGGAGAACGTGACCGAACCCCAGAATTGGCCGCGATATATGATGGGCACGACGAAAATCGAATGTACGCCGAACAGCGAGAGCGTTTTTTTCTCATAGCTTGAAAACTCTCTTTCCGACAGACTGATAGGCTTCCCGGCCGCAAGCTTGTCCGGCCAGTCCGGTAAGTATTCGTCGTAGGGGAAAGCCGTGATCGCGTCAGGGCGCGTCACTTCGAGCGCGATATTCGCAACCTCGTTTTCCTCGCGAAATTCGGAGTCGCCGGCGAGCTGCTGGACAAAGCACAGACGCCCGTCAACGATCTGGTTTTTCCAGACGGATATGCGGTTGGCGCCCACGCCGCTCGCCATCTGGGCCATACCGCGCCGGAGCGCTTCCTCCGGCTTTGACACGTCAAGATCGAGCAGCGAGACCGCCATAGCGTTCATCGTGCGGAGCAGCGTATCCAACTTCGTCCTCTCGTTGAGAAAGATGCGATTCTGAAACATGACGATGAACGCGATAAAGAAGCCCGAGACAAGGAACGACTGTATGTGATCCAAATACTGCGCCGTCCCGTCGAGCTCCGATACAAGCGCGTTAAACGGGGGGACGGACGACGCCGCGTAGCAGACTATCACCCACACGACGTGCGTCGTAAGTATTATGGCGCGCGCTCTGCCCTTTGACATGAAAAAAATGAGTACGATGGACATCACAAAATAGGAGCCGATGCCACTCTTTACGCCGCCCATTGCGAACAGCGCGGCTGGCAGCAGAACATCGCACAGCGAGAACAGAATAACCCACGAGCCTATCCTGTACTTGCCGTAGATGTTGCATATGATCAGAAATGCCCCTACGCATACGACGATGCCCGCGAGCACGATTATAAGCGCCGGAGGACTTCGCATTATCAGCCGCGTGATAATAGCGACAATAACGCCCCCTATACCGGACGAACACACCATGTTCATTGTGCGCGCGTCCAACGGCAAGCTGTCTGAAAATATGTACCGGTCTATCATGCTTCTAATACGCCGTACCATATATCTTACTCCAGTCAAAACAATACCGGACGCGGGGCGTCCTAAGCGGGCGCTCTCAATATCCGGGACTCGCGTTGTATGCGTTGTATGCGCGCGCGGCGCCCGCCCTCGTCGCGACCGCGCGCGGCGCGGCGTCCGGGAAAATGCCGTACCGAACCGCCCATTCCCACGCGTCGCACGCCCATTCGGAAGCGCCGCCCGCGTCCGCGTTTCCGTCATATGCCGAATCGTCCGCTGCCCGCCGCCCGTCTTCGGGCGAGGCCGCGTCACGCCGCAGTAAAATCGCGATCTGCTCGTTTGTGATGGCGTCGCCGAGTCCGAGATTGCCGTCTCCGTAGCCCAGCAGCTCCGCGTCGGGCAGGAAGTCCTCTACAAACCCGCCGCGCGTGAGCGTCTTGGAGCCGCGCGGCCTTAACGAGACGAAGTCGAGCTCGTCGCCGTCAGCATCGAATGTCTGCACGGTGAGAATATCGCCGTCCACTCCGGCAAGCTGATACGTCGGGACGTTGTATATCGTGCGTTCTGCGAGCGACTCGTCGGCCGAATCGTAGAATTTAAGCCCCGAATTCCCCATAATATACGTGACGCCGTCCTCGTTGTCCTCCACGCCGTCCGTCAGCGGCATCAGTCTGCTGTACACATGCTGGTGGCCGACAAAGCATACGTCGAGCCCGTATCTCTCAAAGACGGGCGCCCAGCGCGCGCGCACCTCATTTGACGTGACGTCGCTGTGTACCGCATAGACGGGGATGTGCGTGACCGCTATCTTCCATGTAGCGTCCGACCGCGCCAGATCGTCCGCTATCCACTCGTCGATCGCGCTGTAGTCGTCCTCCGTCAGCGGCTGCTCTCCGGAAAAGACCCATGAGTTGAGCACTATGACGTGCGTATTTGCGTAGTCGAACGAGTAGAATTCCTCGGTAAAGCCCGGCGGCCCGTTCTCGGGAAGCTCAAAGAGCTCCAGATACAGCTCCGGCTTGCCGCCGAGAAAATTGCTCTCGTGGTTTCCGTTTGTCGGGAAGAAGGGCATACCGCCCAGCGCGGGCCCGGCCTGCGAAAAGAAGCTCTCCCACTGGGCGCGGTCGATGCCGCTCTCAACGATGTCGCCGCCCTGAAGCGCAAACGCCGCTCCCGGGCTCCTCCCGAGCGCGCCGCGCGCGAGCTCCGCCCACGCGGCGTAATCCGCCGCGGCGCTCTGCGTGATCTGTATGTCGCCGAAGTACAGGAAGCTAAAGCTCTCCTCGTCTCCGGAGGACTCAGGCACGGCGGAATTTATAAGCCAAGACTGCTCCGTGGCCTTATCCGCGAGGACAGGCGCCGGGAGCGCCGCGCAGAACGCCAGAAACAGGACGGCCGCGATGATTTTTTTCATATACCACCTTAACATATCCAAGCGCCGATAAAAACTACAGCGCGCCGACGCAAGCAACTGTATTACCTGCTGATTATACTTTTTTTGCGCGGCATATGTCAAGTAAATAGGAAAAAGGGGCGCAATTCGTTTGTCACGGCTTCGCCGTGACAAACGAATTGATTTATTTTGAGGTTGAATTCCGCGCGCCGGTATGATAAGCTATAGAAAAATACGCTTTGCGTGTGCACGGGAGAATGTTTGATGCTGCAAAAAATAAAGTCGCTTTTCGGCGCGCAGGACATGACTGTAGGCAAGCCGGTCAGGTCTATCCTGCTCTTTACCGTCCCCTTACTCGTCGGAAATATCCTGCAACTGATGTATAACACCGTGGACAGCATAGTCGTCGGCCAATACTCCGGCCCGAACGGTCTTGCCGCCATCGGCGTGTCCATGCCGATACAACTCATGTTCGCCGTCTTTTTTATGACGGTGGGCACGGGAGTCAGCGTGATGGTGTCGCAGTATTTCGGCGCGAAGGACAAGGACAATCTGTCAAAAACCGTCGGAAATTCACTGCTGCTGATCTTGATAGCTACGCTGGCGGCGACGTTTCTCGGGTTGGGACTGTCGGACTGGATCTTGCGGATAACAAAGTGCCCTCCGGAGGTCTTTGAAAACGCGAAGTCGTACCTTTCGATCATATTCCTCGGCTTTGTGGGAATGGGCTTTTACAACATACTCAGCGGAATACTGCGCGGCTTCGGCGACGCGATGTTCCCGTTGGTGGTGCTCGCGGGGACGACGGTGCTCAACATCTTCCTCGACATATGGATGGTGGCGACGCCGGAGCAGCTCTCGTTCGGGCTGGGTTGGGGGGTCGCCGGGGCGGCGTGGGCGACGATAATCGCGCAGACGCTCTCGGCGGTCGTGTGTCTGTTGCGTCTGCTCCGGATGAAGCATATTGTTGAGGTCACAAGGGCCACAATGCGGCTTGACAGGCAAATCGTAAAGACCATCGTGCGAATCGGTATTCCAAGCGGACTCCAGCAGATGATAATGTCGCTGAGCTTCATGTTTGTGCAAAGTCTCATCAACAGCATCCAAATCCCATTCAACGGGGCGTTCGACGGGGCGATCTTCGTCGCGGTGAATACGGCCGTCACGCGCGTGGACGGCTTTGCGATGATGCCCGCGCAGACGTTCAACCAGGTGTCGAGCACGTTTACGGGACAGAATATCGGCGCGGAGAGGCTTGACCGCGTGTCGCGCGGACTCAAAATTACGCTGATCATGGCGCTGGCGGTCGCCGCCGTAGTCTTTACAGTCATTCAAATCTGGGGCGGCGGACTTATGCGCATGTTTATTAACGACACCGATCCGGCGCGCTCGGCAAGGATCATCGAGATCGGCATACAGATGATGCGGATCATGTGCTGGGGCTACCCGATCATGGCGGTCGCGATGACCATCGGCGGGGCTATGCGCGGCGCCGGGGACACGATAGCCCAGCTGTGGATCATGATAGTGACGAACATAGCGATCAGGATCCCGCTGACCGTTCTGCTGGTACACCTGAGCAAGTCGGAGGAGTACCCGAGCGGCGCGCCGAGCGCTATATACCTATCTATGGTCATAGCGTTCGGCCTGAATGTGACGGCGACCTGTCTCTACTTCGCGACGGGCAGGTGGAAGACAAAATCGGTGGTGAAGCGTTCTCCCCACACGGCGGAGAACGCCTGATAAGCCGTCAAAGCTCCCCCCGTTACGATATTCCGCGGCGGTCGGGCGGAGCGGAGCGACATTTGGAGCGTCAAGCGTGAAAAACGCGGCGTCCATCCCTATTCGTGCCTTGAGCACGGCGAAAGGAATGTAGTTTATTATGTCAGACAGCAGGGAATATGTGACAAGCGCCGGAGAGTACGGGAGCATCAACATCTCGGAGGATGTCATAGCGCTGATAGCGGGTAATGAGGCGCTGTCGGTTGACGGCGTGGCGGCGTTGTTTTCATCGCATGGCAAGGAAATCGCCGACATTATAAGCAAGCGAGGCGCCGCGCGCGGCGTCAAGATCATAATTGACGATAAGAGCGTCGCAATCGACGTGTTTATTCTTGTCGCGCTCGGCAGACCGGTCAGCGGGATCGGCGGCGACGTGCAGCGCGCCGTCAAGGACGCGGTGGAGTCCGCCGCGGGGCTTAGCGTATCGGCCGTCAACGTGCATATATGCGGCGTCGCGCTCAAGAGTCGCAAGCAGTAACCGGGACCGGCGCGGCATGGTAATAGATTTTCACACGCACGTGTTCCCCGACGCGATCGCCGCCGGAACTATCAGAGCTCTCGAGGAGTCGATAAACCACGTGTTTGTCCCCGTGACGGACGGCACGCTCGCGGGACTCGTCGGACACATGGACAAGAGCGGCGTGGATATATCGGTCATACAGCCCGTGGTGACAAAGCCGTCGCAGACGCGCGGCGTGAACGAGTGGAGCGCGGCGGCGCAGTCGGACAGGATCGTCGCCTTCGGCGGCGTACACCCGCGCGGCGACGACTACCGGCGTGACATCGACTACGCCGTGGAGCTCGGGCTGCGCGGATTGAAGTTCCACGCGGAATATCAGGGCTTTGACGCGGACGACGTCCACATGCTCAGGATATATGACTACGCGCTCAGCCGGGGGCTCATACTGCTGCACCACGCCGGCGCGGATCCCGCGTACCGCCCGCCGTTCCGCAGCAGTCCGAGGCAGTTTGCGAACATCGCGGACGCCATGAAGGGCGGCGTGATCGTCGCCGCCCATTTCGGCGGACACGACCAGTGGGACGACGTCGAGCGGTATCTTGCCGGCCGGGACATCTATCTCGACACGTCGATGGGCTTTGACTATTTCTCAATGGAGCAATTTGTCAGAATAACGCGCGCGCACGGCGCGGACAAGGTGCTTTTTGCCACGGATTCACCGTGGAGCGACGCGGGACGCGAGCTAGAACGGCTCAGAACCGCGCCGCTCACCGAGGCCGAAAAGGAGCTCATTCTTGGCGCCAACGCCGCGCGGCTGCTGAAAATCGGGAAGTAGCGGTTTCCGGCAGTCGCGCCGCGCGTTATTTCGAGGGATTATCCCGCATGACGACGTATTTGGTTTTCCACGTGCCGCGCCTGTAATACACGATAGTCATGAACATACCTATGACCACGCAGATTAGCATCGAGTAAAACAGCGACGCCGGATTGCCGTCCGGCCACTCGGAGGCCGTTCTGACGCCGTTTACGTTGAGATACAGCGTCATACCCTTTGTGAGGTGTATCATCAGAAACGTGAGCGGCAGCTTGAAGATGACGTTTATCAGCACGGACAGCCACATGGTGCCGACGGCGTCGCCGGCGCCGCGCATGACTCCCTGATATGACATGTTCACGGACATTATGAGGTATGCCGGTATCATTATGAGTATGTAATAGCGGCACAGTGAGACGAGCAGCTCCGTATCGGTAAACAGCCTGAACATGCTTCTGCCGAATATCTGTATCAAGGAAACCATGACGATGGAGAACCCGAGACACATTAAAAACACCGTCTTACTGCCGGTTTTTACCCTGTCCATACGTCCCGCGCCTATGTTCTGACCGGTGAACGTGCCGGCCGCCATAGAAAACGCCTGACTCGGCATGAGCGCGAAGCCGTCCACGCTCTGCGTCGCCGTGATTGACGGCATCGCGAGCGGCCCCATATTCATTATGAACGGCTGTACTACGAGACCGGATACGAACATTATAGCCATCTGTATTCCGGAGGGAATACCCAGACGCGCTATTTGCCGCACGGTAGCGGAATTTAGCCGCAGTGTGCGGCGGTTGATTTTATACAGATTATTAAGGCGCAGAACGCGCGTCATACAGACGATGGATGAGAGTATCTGCGCTATCACCGTCGCCCACGCCGCCCCGGCGATGCCCATATTGAGTCCCCACGGCGCGACAAAAAGTATATCGAGGATTATGTTGAGTACGACAGTCCCCAACAGAATGAGCAGCGGAAAGAGCGAGTCGCCCAGCCCGCGCAGAATTCCGGAAAAAATGTTGTAGAAGCCGTTGCCGGCCATGCCGAGGAACAGGATGAACAGATAGTCGTAAGCCATGCCCATCATCTCCTCGCGCGTTTTCAGCAGCCTGAGGATGGGCCCCGTGAGCGGCGTGGCTATGGCGGTGACGAACACGCACGCCAGCGCCACGAGGGTTATGGCGTTGCCTATGGACATGCCGAGATTTTCGTTGTCCTTCGCGCCGAAATATTGGGACACCAGAGTCATGACGCCGCCGCCTATCGCCATGAACAGCACGAGAAAGATATTTTGGATGGGTATCGCGGCGCCCACCGCGCCGAGCGCGCCGTCCCCCAAGAACCGGCCGACGATGACGCGGTCGGCCGCCGTGTACAGCATCTGCGCTATGCTCCCTATGAGCAGCGGAATAGAGAATTTGAGCAGACAAACGGGTATACTGCCCTCAGTCATATCCTGAGCGCCGAAAAGGGACTTTATTTTTTCCATCATTACTTTTGCACTCTCCAAAGACATTTTTCCGTATCCTATCACACGGCGGCGAAAAGTGCAACAGAATTTTTTTGAACTTCGTTTGCAAGCGCTTCGCGCTTACAAACGAGTTACGAGGGTTGGATCTCGCGCTGCGGCGCTCGCAGAGTGTCAGTAGATGGAAATGAATTCCATCTACTGACGGAGATATAACAATTTTTGCTCCGTCGCACGGGGCGCACTCCTTCGCAAAAATTCTTTTCGCTCTCAACTGAAATGCTCCGTGCGGGTGATGAAATCGTCCTGAATGACGCGCGGCATTTCCACGAAGTATACGGAGAAGCCGGCGATCCTCACGATGAGATTTTTGTGGTCGGCCGGTTTATCCTGAGCCGCCCGCAGCGTCTCCAGTCCCACCACGTTGAACTGAACCTGCATCCCTCCCATGTCAAAGTACGTCTTGAACATATCGCGCAGCTTGACGGTGCCGGAGTCGCCCTCCACGGCGCGGGGCGAGAACCGGATATTCAACTGGTCGCCGTTGCCGAGCTTGACGTGCGGCAGCTGGGCGGCGGAGATAAGATACGTCGTCGGGCCGTTCTTGTCAAAGCCCTGACGCGGTGAAATCGCGTCGGCGAGGGGGTCTCCCTCCTTCCGCCCGTCGGGCGTCGCGACTGTGCCCAGACCGAAATCTATGTGCGTGGTCATGGTGAACGTGCCGCCCGTATAGTGGCCGCGCGGGCCCGTGGCGGCGTTCATGTGGTCGGCGTACAGCTCCATAGCCCACACGGCGAGCTCGTCTACGTACGGATCCGCGTTGCCGTAGTGCGGAACCTCGTTGACTACAGTCTCGCGCAGATTTTCATACCCTTCCCAATCCGCCCTCAACGCGTCGTAGAGCTCGCGCTGTGAAACGAGCTTCTTGTCAAAGCAGAGATATTTGATGGCGGCGAGACTGTCCGCGACGTTGCCTATGCCGCACGCCGTAAAGCCGGTGGAGTTGTACTTGGCGCCTCCGCGCGTGACGTCCATACCCTTCTCCATGCAGCCGTCGAACGTAGTCGAGGCCGTGATACACGGGAAATTTTGGGAGTAGACGACCTCATAGAAGTTCACAAAGCTGATGTGCCAGTCGAGGAAGAAACGTACCTGCGCCTCAAAGGCGGCCTTGACCTCGTCGAAGGTCTTGTAATCATACAGATAGCCCGTTTTGACGCCCCCGTCAAAGCCGGTCTGAGGATTTGAGCCATTATTTATCATGTGTACGACGCAGCCGAGATAGTTCAGGAAGCTCTCGGTGCCCGTGCTGCCGCACGCCGCCCACTCGTTGCCGCAGCCGCACGGCTCGACGCAGCCTATGATGCAGTAGTCGTTAGCGTCCTCCAGCGACAGGCCGCGGCCCATGAGCGCCGGGATGATGACGTCGTCGTTTTCTATAGTCGGCATACCGCCGGACAGCTTTGACGCCTCGATGGAGAGCTGCCAGACGATGTCGGGAGTGTCACGGTGTACCCTGACGGATATGGACGGATCCGAGAGGAAGAGCCGTCCGTAGGATTTGAGGAAGCAGAGTGTCAGCGCGTTTGTCGCGTCAGTCCCGTCCTTCTTCTTGCCGCCCACGGTGAAATGCTGTCCGTTTGTGGCGTACGAGAAGCCGACGCCGGACTCGCCCGCGGTCATGCCGCTGAGAGAGCCCT
Organism: Oscillospiraceae bacterium; assembly: GCA_031270395.1. Lineage (GTDB taxonomy): Bacteria > Bacillota > Clostridia > Oscillospirales > Oscillospiraceae > JAISBX01. Next base: position 12,677 of record JAISXU010000063.1, on the reverse strand, counting down.
GAAACTCGCTGTGCTGCGTCCTGATGCCGAGTACGGCGAGATGGTCGCCGAGCTTCAAGATGAACGCGTCGGCGAGGTCCTGCGCCTCCGCCTGCGTCATGCTGCCGTTTTTCAGTTCCTCGTCCGTGAAATACCCGGCGTATTGGTCTATGCGGCCGAGGGTGAGGCCGTGCTGCTGCGCGTCGGCTATGAGGATCATCTGATATAACAAGATGACCTCGAGCGCCTCCCACGTATTGCGGCACGGGTTTTCCATGATCCAGCCGAGCGAGTCCGCCATTTTCAAAAGCTCCTCGCGGCGCTCTCCCGTCGCGCTTGCGGCCTTTTCCGCGGCGAGGGCGGCGTACCGTTTTGCCAGGAGGACGGCGGCGTCGCAGACCGTGGCTACGGCCCTGTAGAACGTGTATTTTTCGGCGTCCGAGCCGAATATGCGGCCGTGCAGCTCCGCGAGCCGCGCCTCGGCGTCGGCCTTGATAGCCTTAAAGCCGACGTGTATCGCCTTGTTGAAGTTGGGGCAGTAGTGGCCCTGCGCCATGTTGCTCAGGAACGGCCCCTTGGCGAACGACGTGACGCCGTCCGGCCCGAGGTCCCATATCGCCTGCGGAACAATGCCCGCCATACACGCGGAAATCGTCTTGTTTTTCCAGTATTTACCGGCGTCGATGAAGATTTGGCGATCCTCGTCAGTCATTTTAACATAGCAGTAATCGCCCTGAAATTGCGCCTTGAAATCCTCGTCGCTCTGCGTCGCCAAATCCTCCATCCAGCCCGTGCCCCACTCGGTATAGAAGTGATTCGAGCGGTACGTCCTGCCGAGATTCCCGACGAACACGTCGTCGTCGTCGAGCCGCAAGGTCTTTTTCGCGCACCACTCGTATACGGCGCCGGCGCGCTTCAGGATGGGGTATTCGTTCTCGTGCTCCCTGTAATAATCGGTGTAAATTTTTGTCCTCTCCGCGTCTAGCCAGATGTTTCCGTCGTTGGCCTCGGCGCGTTTTTTGCGGAGCGCCTCAATGCGTCCGCTCAGCGGTTCAAATGTAAACATTTGCGTACCCCTTATAGAATAATATCGTTTGTGCCGCTATAATGGCGCAGCCATTGCAAACGAAATGATATTATATGACATTCTCATTGCGGGAGATGATGTCGTCCTGCATATCCTTGTCGAGTTCTACGAAGTACGCCGAATATCCCGCGATGCGGACGACAAGGTCCTTGTAATCGCTCGGCATTTCCTTCGCCGAGCGCAGCGTCGCCGTATCGACGACGTTATACTGGCACTCCAGTCCTCCCGCCTCGAAATACGCCTTAGTCATGTCGCGCAGCTTCGTTATGCCGTCGTCGCGGCTGAGGACGGTCGGGTGCATACGCAGATTGAGGGCGATGCCGTCCATAAAGCGCGTGTGATCGAAGCAGCACGACGAGACGAACACCGCCGTCGGGCCGTTTTTATCGCGCGACTGCGCCGGACTCATCGCGTCGGCGATGGGCTCGCCGGTTTTGCGGCCGTCCGGCGTGGCCCAGGCGTTCCAGCCCTGTACGACGTGATCCGCGGCGCCGTACATGCCGGCCTTGTACACGCTGCTGCGCTGACTGGAGCACTCGCTGCACATCCTGTAGTAGTTGTCTACGCAGAACTTCATCTCCATATCGACGTACGGGTCGGCGTTGCCGTAGTGCGGCACCTCGGAGAGTATCCGCTGACGCAGGGGCTCGTGGCCCTCCCAGTTGGCCATGACGGCGTCGTAGAGCTCGCGCGTCGTGACGAATTTGTTGTCAAAGCACATGTATTTGATCGTTGAGAGGGAGTCGGCGATCGTCGCCAGTCCCGTGGCGGTGCCGCCGTAGGAGTTGTATTTACAGCCGCCCTCCGCCGCGTCCACGCCCTTTTCCATACAACCGTCCATCGAGATGGACAGCATGGCGTGCGGGAAGTTGTAGCCGGAGAGGTACTCCCCGTAATTGTTGATGGTCACATACCATTTGAGTATGTAGTCGGCCATTTTTTTGTACGCCTCGCGCACTTCCTCGATGGAATTCATCTCGTAGAGATACCCTGTGCGCAGCTTCGCCTGCTTGCCGTTCTTGGGATTGATACCGTTGTTGATAGCCATGTCGAATATGACCGCGTGATGTACGGAGGCGTGTGCGTGAGTCCCGTTCGGCGCGGGGTAGTCGTTTCCGGAGCCTACAACCTCCTGGCAGCCGATGATCGCGTAGTCGCGCGCGTCCTCCAGCGTGAAGCCGAGCTCCTTCATAAGACCGGGGATGATTACGTCGTCGTTTTGGAACAGCGGCAGACCGCCGACGAGCTTTGACGTCGCCAGAGCGCAGTCCCACACCGCGTCGGGCGTGTTCTTGTGTACGCGGAGCGAAATCGTCGGGTCGTGCAGTTTCAGCCGCCCCACCGTCTCCAGAGTCATAAAGGTGAGACGGTTGCTGGCGTCCTCGCCCGTCTCCGGTATGACGCCGCCGAGCGTGGTGTGCTGGTACGTGTTCCCGATGCCCGTCACCTTTGCCACCTTGCCAAGTCCGACCTCATAGAAGGTGTTGGACTTTAGAAAAAACGCGTCCACCAGCTCCTGCGCGTCGTCCTCCGTGAGCGTGCCTTCCTCGAGCTCGCGCTTGAGGAAGGGCCACGCGTACTGGTCAAAACGCCCGAAGGCGATCGCCGGATAGCCGGCGTCGAGTCCGAGCAGCAGTTGATACATCAGCGCCGCCTGGCACGCCTCCCAGAAGGTGCGCGCGGGATTTTCCGATATCCAAATCAGGCTGTCGGCCATCTTGTGCAGCTCCGCCTTGCGCTCGGCGCTCTCGCACGTCTTTGCCTTTTCAAGGCACGCCTCCGCGTGGCGGCGTATCAGGGCGGACGCGCCGTCGCAGGCTATCGTCGCGGATTTATAGAACATGTACTTGCGCATGTCGTCGCCCATGATATTGCCCTCGTGCGCGTCCATCCACGACTGCGCCTGAGCGCGGATGGCGCCGTAGCCCGTGTTGATGATCTTCGCGTAGCCGGGCGTCAGGTGCCCGCAGGGTATCCACATGATGTTTTGCCCGCCCACGTCGTAGTCCGACGCCTCCAGAGCAAAAAAGTCATAGGCGCCGTCAGGCGCCCAAGCCGAGGATATCCTGTTGGGATTTGCCTCCCAGATTTCTTTCTCCACGGAGCGCAACGCGTCGATGTCCTCCTGCGCTATCATAAGCCGCAGTTCTTCACCCTCCGGATTGTGCCAGAGACCGTCGTCGTGCAGCTCCCACTCCTTTTCGATGACGGGAAGACCGTCGGCGCCCCTGTCGAGCACCCAGCCCATAGCCGTCGAGCCGCAGAAATACTTCGATTTGCTTCCGACGAACATCTCGTCGTCGTCGATGTAGATGGTCAGATTTTCGCAGACCTCCTTCGTGGTGAGCGCGCGTTTGATGATCGGCACGACGTTTTTATATTTCTCGTGCGCCCTCGCCTGAATGAGCGTCCTCTCCGCGTCGCCGCGGATGATTCTGTTTCGGATGCGGTTCCGGAAATTCAGGACTCGCTCCGATGCGGGTTTGAATTGATACATTACTGTTACCCCCTTAACTTAACTCGTTTGTTATGACTACGCCGCCGCAGACACGCCGCTCGCTACCGCAAACGCGGTGTTTTCGGGGAAAAATCCCCGAAAACACCAAGCTCCAACAATGCGGTACGGACATTTCACCGTAAGGCGCGAGCGGCGCGAATGGCTGTGGGCGCGGCTTCTTATTGCGCCGCAGTCGAAGTGATACCCTTGCGCTTATTGACCTCATTGCCCCACTCCTGGAATTTTTTATCCGACGGGTAGAACAGCATGAGTATACCGGCAATGGCGGAGAATATTGCGGGTACTACGAAGAATATCTGGTCAAACCTACGGATCATGAGCTCGTCAATGATCATCTCGCCCGCCTGCACCTTCTCCGCGTTATATCCCGTGTAAGCGATTGCGGCTGTCGTAACAAGGCCGATAAAGACCGACATTATTTTTATCGGTATCGGGAAGGACGCCATGACGGTGGCTCTCATGTCCTTGCCGGTTTTATACTCGGCGTAGATAGAGCAGTCGGCGTACGTCTTTGTAATCAGAACCATGGACGAACCCAGCAAAAGACCAGTGATTGCCCGTATCAGCATGACCGCCCAAGGGTCTTTCAGGTTCAGTATGTACATGATTATGCCCACAACGGCGCCGCCGAACATCGACAGCAGCAGTGACCGCTTTGTGCCGAGTTTCGCGACAATCGGCGCGGCTATGAAGCCTGAGAGAAAGCCCCCGATACCGCCTACCAGAACCGAGGTAGAAATCGCCCAATCGGCTTTGAGCGAATGAGCGAAATAGAAGAACATGACGCCGCTCCCGTAGAACATCGCCAGTTGACGGAACACATCGTATATCCACAGGATGAGCAGCGGTGTGTTTGTGCCTACTGCCTTGAAAATATCGACCAGCTTGATCTTGTTCTCCGCCGTATTCTCGACGTTCAACTCTTCCATATCAATCTGCTTCAGGGGCTTCGTCGACCAGAACAGCACTCTGTAGCCCACGATGTTGATGAGGAAGAATACAAGCGCCATTAGCGTGTAACCCCACGTGTTTGAACCCGTCGCTTTGATAAAGAGCGCTATCATGGGGCCGGCGATGGCACCGAACCACAGCGAGGAGGATGCGGAACCCCTGCCTCTCCACATGGAGAGCGTTACCTGCGCGTCGGGATACTGTCTTGCCGCCACCGAGGTAAAGGTTGAAGATGCGGCGTCCGTCAGATTCCACAAGAAGCGAGAGATGAAGTACGATACGACTATCACTATCGTGTTGATCGTCATACCCGCCGGGTCGTTTCCCGCAATGACCTTAGAGATTGCGAGGGCGCCGAAAATGCAGTAAATAGCGGGGAGCAGCACGAAATACGAGCGGTACTTACCCCAGGGGAGCTTCAGCTTTTGCATGATGATGGGCAGCACGATCGACGACGCGAAGTCCAGTATGGCCGTCGTCGTCTTGATGACCCCGACGAGGACGAGCGGAATCAGCGCAACATCAACCAGGAACCCTGTGTAGTAGAAGATCTCTATGCACGTGACAGCGGAGAACAAGGTCTGCGCGATGAACCATCCTAATCTCATGCGCACCGGGGTTTTTAATACCTTTTCCATCGAATCAATCCCTCCAATTAATATTGTCAATATGCACAAGGCCATACCTGAGATGATAATAGGAGTTGTCGTAATTGTCAAGCGAAATGAGCGCAAAGACGCGAAAAGGGCTATATCAAAAAGTAATGCCAGTTGACGCGGAGATTATAACAATATTCATCAGGCGAATCATCATATATGGGTAATGAGGTCAAAGGCCTCGTTTATCGCCTGGCCTATCTGACGCGGCTTTATTACGTCGCCTATCATGTAGACGTCGCACTCGCTGACGGCGTCGTTATGTAGAACGGCGTCGAACGTCTCGCGGCGCGAGCGGAGTCCCGCGGCGATAAGGACGGTGTCGCACTCGATTACGAAGCGCACGCACGTGTCGCGCTCGCGGCAGACGAGTCCGCCCGGCTCGATGCTCTCCACGAGGACGCCGTAGCGTATGCTGACGTCTCTCTCCTCCGCGAGCAGACCCGGGAGCTCAAAGCGCGCGCTCATATCCGCGATGTCCTCGTGGCGCGCGTAATCGACGACGCTCACCGCGTGGCCCTTGCGGGCGAGCGCGAGCGCGCTCTCGAGACCGACGACGCCGGCGCCGATTATCGCGACGCGCTTCCCGGGCGCCGCCGCGCCGCAATCGGCCTCGTACGCGAACGCCACGTTCGGATTATCTATTCCGGGTATGGGAGGCTTGACGTGCTCCGCGCCGGTGGCGACTATGACGACGTCGGGCTTCTCGCGCTCGACGAGCTCGCGCGTCACCTCCGTGTTCAGGACGAATTTCGCCCCGCTCGCCGCCGCCCTCGGCATGAAATAGTCGTAAAACGCCTTTACGTCCTGCTTGAACGGGAGGACGCCGGCGTGGTTGAAGTTCCCGCCCAGCTCGGCGGATTTTTCGTAAACCGTCACGTCGTGGCCAAGCTCGGCGCCCGTCCACGCCGCCTGCATTCCGGCGAGCCCGCCGCCGGCTATGAGAACTTTTTTGGGCCTTTGCGCCCGCCCGACGGCGCCTCCGGGGAACTCGCTCTCCTTGCCGCTATAGGGGTTGACGGAGCAGCCGCAGGTGTACCAGCCGGACACGCGCATACCGCACAGCATACACCGCACGCACGGCCTGACGTTGTCCGCGCCGTTGCGCGCCGCCTTGCGCGCAAGCTCCGGGTCGGCTATAAAGGGGCGGCACATCGCCGCGAAATCCGCCCATCCGTTCGAGAGTATGTACTCGCAATTCTCAATATTTTGCAGCGTGCCGACGGCCGATATTTTCGCGCGCTTCAAGCCGGCCTTGAACGCCTTTATGTAATCGAGATTGTGCATGTACGGGTGGTACGGCCCCGCCATCATCTTCGGGATGAGATGGGGCATACCCATCATCCCGTATGAGACGATGAAGACGTCAACGTAATCCTCCAGCAGACGGGCAAACTCGATGAGCTCGGTGCAGTCGACGCCGTCGGGTATTCCGTCCTCGGGGCTGACGCGCATCTCTATGACGATGTCGTTCCCCACGGCGCTGCGTATCGCCTGCATCGTCTCTACGGCGAAGCGCGCCCTGTTATGGAGTCCGCCGCCGTAATTGTCCGCGCGCTTATTTGACATCGGGCTGAGAAACTGCGTTATAAGGTTGCCGTGCGCGCCGTGTATCAGCAGATGCTGAAAGCCCGCGCGCTTGCAGCGGGACGCGGCGGCGGCGAATTTCCCTATCGTCTCGTATATCTTATCGGTCGTCATCTCCACGACGTCGGGAACCTGAAGGCCCTGCTCGAGGTAACGCGCCGCCTCGTCGGGCAGGGGTATATTCGAGGGGCCGTAGCGCGTGTTTTCGGGGTAATACTTGCCCGCGCCGCGCCCGCAGTGGTTTATCTCCGGCGACAGTATGGCGCCATACCGCGCGCACGATTCCCGCAGATGGCTCAGTCCGACTATGACCTCGTCCCTGGACAGATCGATCTGCATCGCCTCGTCCTTTGCCTCCGCCATATCTATGGCGCAGTTTCCCATATTTATCAGCGCCGCGCCGCCGCGGGCGTAGCCCTCCCAGAACGCCTCGACCTCGCGCGTGACCGTGCCGTCGCAGGCGCCCCAGCCGGGCACGTGCGGCGAGACCTCCAGCCGGTTCTTGTATGTGACGCCCTTTATGGTGATCGGCGAGAAGCAGTGCTTGTATACCGAGCTCACGTTACCCCCTCCCGTCCCTCAAAACCGGTCCAGACGTCCACGCCCGTATACTCGCGGACGGGCTCTCCGCCGTCCACGACGCGCATGATCCCGGCCGCGAGTCCCTCCATCTCAAATTCCCCCGGGAACGCCGCCACGGGAGCCAGCCACGAGAGCTTTCGCGTCAGTGCGCCGACGAGCTCCGACGATCTGGCCATGCCGCCCGTCAGCAAAATGGCGTCCACGGCGCCGTCCAGCGCGACGGCCATCGAGCCGGCGTATTTCGCTATCTGGTATATCATCGTCTCATAGGCGATTCCGGCGAATTTGTCGCCGCCGTCGATCCTGCGCAGCACCTCGCGCAGGTCGTCCGTGCCGAGCAGACCCATGAGACCGCCCGTCTTGACGATTTTCAGCATCAGCGCCTCTTTGTCGTACTTGCCGCTGTAGCAGAGCTCGACGAGCGGTATTGCGGGCAGCGCGCCGGAGCGCGTCGGACTCATAGGCCCGTCGCCCTCGATGATGTCCGTGGAGTCGATCATGCGGCCGTTTTTGTGCGCCGTTACGGAGATGCCGCCGCCGATATGACATACGATGAGATTGAGATCGGCGTATTTTCTCCCGACGCCGTCCGCGTAGCGGTACGCGACCTCCTTCTGGTTGAGAGTGTGAATGTGACTCGTCCGCAATATCTCCGGCATACCCGTCAGACGCGCGACGTCGTCGTATTCGTCAACGCTCGGGCCGTTCACGATGTACGCGTTCTTGCCGTATTCCTTCGAGAACGCGTATCCGATGCGCGGGCCGAGCTTGCCCGGATGTCTGTCGCCTCCGATTTTTTTTGTGTCCTCTATCATCACGTCGTTTATGAGGTAGGCGCCGGATTCTGTGAACACCTGCCCGCCGCCGCGCGCGACGAACACGTCAAAATCGGTCATCTTGAAGCCGTGCGCGGCGGCCGTATTTTTTATCAGCTCGGTGGCGAAGGCCTCGTGCTCGGCGAGATCCCTGAATTTTTTCGGATACCCGTCCTGACCGTGGTCAAAGCTCACCTTGAAGACGGGCTCGTTCTTATTGAATACGGCTATTTTTGTCGAGGTAGAGCCAAAGTTGATAACAAGGATCATAAAGTTACCGTCCATAGAATCATCCTCCTCACGAAATCAGCGCGCACAGCGCTATGGACAGGCATTTCGCCTCGACGGGCCCCCCGCGTGAGCCGAATACGACGGGGACGTCGAAGCCCAGCACGGCGTCCGCGGTGGATATGTCCCCGAATATCCCCATCCCCTTGATAAGCAGATTGCCCGCCAGTATATTCGGAACCATGAGTATGTCGGCGTCTCCGGCGACGGGGCTGTCGTAACGCTTGACGGCGGCCGTCTCCTTCTTGACGGCCAAATCGAGTGAGATCGGCCCCTCCACGATGCAGTCCGGAATGTCTCCGCTCAGGCACAGCTTTTTCAGCGCGTCCGCCTCGACGGTGTCCTCCTGCTTTGGGTTGACGTGCTCGACGGAGGACAGGACTGCGACCTTTGGCTTTTCCGCGCCCATCCGGCGCATAAACCACACGGCGTTGTTGATTATCTGCTTTTTGCGCTCGAGATCCGGAAAGGTGTTGATGCCCATGTCCGTCATCGCGAACAGCTTGTGGTATTTCGCGGACTCGATAAGGGCGATGGAGGACACGCAGGCGCCCGGCTTCACGATGCCCTTTTCCTTGTTGAGCAGGGGCCGCATCAGGTCCGCCGTCTCGATGAGACCCTTGATGATGAAGTCCGCCTCGCGCTTTTTGACAAGCTCTACCGCCACCTCGACACATTCCGCGTCGCCGTCGCACGGCACGATGGCGTAATCGCCGGGCGACTCGCCCAGACCGCGTAAAAGCTCCTCCGTTTTTTTGGCGTTTCCGATGAGGACGGGGCTCACTATGCCCTTCTTCCTCGAGAGCGACGCCGCTTTCAGTATATGCTCCTCGTGCGACGCTACTACAACGGCGCGTCTCGCCGGCGCTTTTTCCAGCGCCAGGGCGTCAAGCTGCGCCAGACGCGTTAAAATCATATCAGCAACACTCCCCTGAAAAGTTGAAAGGCGCCGGAAGCGCCTTTCAAAGCAAGCCATATTCTATATGATGTAGCCGCCGCCGTTCGCCATGGAGAATCTGCGCACCCGCGTAAAGGAAGCGGGGTTTGTAAAGCCCTCTCCGGTCGATGTGGCTATCGTGGCGGAACCGTCGCCGGCGCCGCCGACGCCTGCCGTGGCGACGGTGGGGCCGTTGTGCGCGAGCGCGGTACAGTCGATGCGCCTGCCGAACTCCGTCGCGCGCGCGAGGTCGCGCGTCCAAACGCCGGCCGTGTGGCGGAAGCCGTGCTCGGCCTCCACTGCCCAGTCCATCGCCTGCTCGAAGTCCTTGCACTTCACGATGGGGAAGATGGGCATCATCTGTTCGGCCTCCACAAAGGGATGCTTGTGATCCACGATACAAATAGCGAGACGGAGATCGCCCGGCGACGGCTCGACACCCGCGTTTTTAAGTACGACGTTCGCGTCCTTGCCGACCATCGCCTTGTTCGCGCCCCAGCCGCCCTCGGCGTTTTGCACGAGCGAGGCGGGCACGAGCTTTTCGACCTCCTCCGGCGTGAGCAGACGCGAACCGAGGCGCGTCATCTCATTGATAAACTCGTCGAATACGTCATCGACGACGAACGCCTCTTTTTCGAGCACGCAGAGCATGTTGTTCTCAAAGGGGACGTTTTCGTAGAGCAACGCGGCGGCGCGCTTGATGTCGGCGGTTTCGTCGATGATAGTCGGCGGGTTGCCGGGCCCGGCGGCTATTACCTTTTTGTTCGACGACATGAGCAGCTTGACCATGACCTCGCTGCCCGTGCCGATGAGCAGCTTCACCTTGGGCGACTGCATTATGACGTCGAGCGTCTTTGTATCGGGTATGCGAACCATTGTGGCGAGGTTGGGCGGGCCGCCCAGATCTATGACGGCTTCGTTCACCAGACTGACGGCCATAGCGCCGGCCAGCTTCGCGGCCGGGTGGCAGTTGAACACGATCGAGTTGCCGGCGGCGATCATCGTCATCGCGTTGTTCGCGACGGTGGCGATGCCGTTTGTCACCGGCGTGAGGGCGCCCACAAGTCCGTATGGCGCGCAATACTCTATCGTAATGCCGTCGCTGGAGGAGAAGACGCGCGTCGTGAGAGAGGAGGTGTCCGGGTTTGTGGCTATGGACTCGCGGTTTTTTATGAGCTTTTGATCCAGTCTGCCGTAGCCGGTTTCGTTGAATTCCTTGATTGTCTCCTCGTCGATAATTGCCAGAAATTTCTCCTTGATCCTCGCGATGAAAGCGTCCCTGTCCGCTGTAGTGTGCTTGCGAATCAGCGTCTTCTGCGCCTCATACGCCGCGTCGATGGCCTCGTTTATGTCGTCAAATACGCCATATTCACTCATATACGCTCACCCTTTCGGTAAAAATTTGGCATGTCTGTATAATATTATATCGCTCTCCGAACCGTTGTCAATACAATGGGGGGCGGCGAGCGGGCGAGCGGGCGATAGAAATATGGAATAGGTCTATAACCACAAAAAAATAACACCTCAAAAATTAAGCTCCCGTATTCTGCGGGGGCTGATTTTTTGCCAGCTCCATTGACGTTTTATCCGTCCCCGCGTCCAAAGCCGAAACGAAGCCGGGGCGGAGTGGGTTCGTTTCGGAGAGGACGCACGACGGAGCGGGCGAGGAGCGGAGTTTACGACGCTCCAAGCTTAGCGCAGTCCGTGCGGACGAGCGGCGCGCTCTTACCCCGCCGCGAGCGAGGCTTTTTCCTCCGGGGTTATCATGCTGTGGAACGTCATCATGAGCACTATGTCATTCGCCTCCTTCGCGCATTTGGCGAGAAAGAGCTTGTCGCGCGGGTCGTTCAGGTCGTATATCGTGCGGAGGTAGTCGATGATCTCGTGGTCGCTGTCGCCGCATGCGACGCGTAATACGGTTATGAGTTTTTCGCACAGATTGCTCTCATACTTTCTTTGCTTGAGCGACAGCGTCATGTACTTTGCGCAGTTTTCGTCGTCATTACGCTGCTTGGCCGTCAGCGCCATCGCTTCAAAGAGATTGAATAGACCCGTTTCGCCCAACGCGGTGTTTATTAGCGACGTGGCGCCGTATACATTAAGCGCGGCGGCGAAATGCTCCCACGCCTCGTCGTAGCGTTCGACGCAATGCAGCGCGACGCCGCTCCAGTAATTGTAGTCGGGCGAGTCGCCTATCGTTTTGAGCGCGCTGTCACACAATCTCAACACTTCCTCATAATCCTTGCTGCGGAGCGCCGACGAAATCAAAAAGTCGTGTGAGTTTTTCGCCACAACACTGTATAGAGGTTTGCCGCTGTCCAAAACCTCGCGGAACAGCTCGCGGGCTTTTTCAATATTCGCGGGATCGGCCTTGTCCGCCAAAATCGACTGCGCGAGGTATCCCTTTATATTTGCGTCGTCAGGGCGCCTTTCAAGTTCCGCCTGTAACATCTCGGCGTTCCGCTTGGCTTTATCTGTTGTTTTTTGAGCTTCAGCCGTATAGCCCGTATGCACTATTGAGATGGCGTTTGTTTTATAAAGCTGCTCGGGCGTATACGTGAGCGACTCATGTATCGCCCCGACATACCGTATTGACGGCGTGTTGCGAAAGATACGGTTCTGCACCCCCACTGAAAACGGATTCCCGTCGTCGTCCAGATTGGCCAGCTCGCAGCATATGATGTCGGCGCGGCGCTTAATATCGTCAATAAGCGGAAGTATCTTTTCTGTGTTTTCAGGCTCGAAATATTCGTCGGCGTCGAGGAAGGCTATCCAGTTGCCGCGCGCCTTGTTTATGGCGTAGTTCTTTGCCGCCGAGAAGTCGTCAATCCACTCGAAGTGAAACACCTTAGCGCCCATGCTCTCGGCTATCTCCACCGTGCGGTCGGTGGATCCGGTGTCCACTACAATCTGCTCGAACACTATATCTTTCGCCCAACTGAGCGCGCGCTCGATGTTTTTTTCCTCGTTTTTGACTATCATGCACTGTGACAGCCGCACGGGTTCGGACGCCGCCCCCCGGCGGGACGCCGTTTGCCGCGCCCTGTTCGCAATCCTGTTACCGTGGAACTGGTTCGGGTTTCTGCTCATAATATGACCATTCCTTTTCAGATGGTTTGTTATGTTATGTGGTGGGCGGCGCAACGGGACGGGAGAACCGCGGGCGACCGGGGTCGGTCGCCCCTACAGGACGGGGATGCGTAGCGACGCGTAATGGGAGGGGATTGCGTGTGTCGTGCGTGGGGTTGCCATATTGCGTGATATGGTTTATGATCGT
>JAISXU010000031.1 GCA_031270395.1 Oscillospiraceae bacterium | reverse complement strand
TGAATCCGCGTAACACTTAGCCGATATTCTGCATCCTTAGCCGTTTTTAGTCACTTTTTGACGGCTTGCTTTGCTGTGCCCTTTTTTACGGGGGTACGGGCCCGTTCGGTTTCATACTTGACCTCCTTGCCGCACGTTTAATGTCGTTGCGGCGTTTATTCGACGACGCTTCCGTCGGGTCTGAACAGCGGCAGCTTTTCGAGATACACGATGTCGGAGCGCGTCTGCGCGTCGCCCTCCGCCAGAATGGACATGCGGCCCACTACTGAGCCGCCCGCCGTTTCGGTGAGTATTTCCAGCGCGCGCAGGGAATTCCCCGTGGAGATGACGTCGTCCACGAGCAGTATGCGCTTTCCCTTCATCAACGCCGCGTCGGCCGTATCAAGGTACAGCTTCTGGTCGGCGGCGGTCGTGATGGAATCGACGCTGACCTCGAAAAGTCCCGTCATGTAGAGCTTGGGCGCTTTTCTGGCGACAAAATACTTTGAGTCGCCCCGCTGTCTGGCAAGCTCGTGTATGAGCGGGATGCCCTTTGCCTCGGCGGTGAGCAGATAGTCGTAGTCCGGCGCGCGCCGGAGCAGCTCGGCGGCCGCGGCGACGGTCAGCTCCGCGTCGCCGAAGATGACGAACGCCGCTATGTACAGCTCGTCCGTCAGCCTGCACAGAGGCAGCGACCTCTCCAAGCCCGCGATTGTCATTTTATACTCCATAAGTAGCCCCCCTCTATTATTGGGCGTCCGGCAAAAACGCCCTGTTAAGCCCGGAAGCAATTGTACACTCAAACTGTTCCGTTTGCAATGCCCGCGATGCTTCAGACGCGTATCATGTAAACGCTCTGACGCGCAGCGGGATCCCAAGCCCGGCGGCAAGCGCCGCGCACGTCTCAATTTCACCGGGTGAGATCACGTCCACCACGGTAAAAACCACCTCCGGCACGTGCCTCTTACACTCCCGCGCGAACTCTAGAATCGCGGGGAACGCCTCCAGGCCGTACTGTGAGGCGCACAACTCGTCGTAGCGCCGGGCGTCGGGCGCGTTGAGACTTATAGAAATCTTATCGACGAGTCCGCGCAGAAGCGGGGCGACGGGCCTGCCGTTTATGAGATCGCCCAGGCCGTTTGTATCGACCCTTATCCGCGCGCCGCCGCGCCGCCTGAGCGCGCGGCACACCTCCAGCAGCGTATCAAGCGCGCAGAGCGGCTCGCCGTATCCGCAGAACACGAACTCGCCGCACTCGTCGAGCTCCCTTTTTTCGAGCTCGCTCATCACGTCACGCGCGGACGGCTCGCGCTCCAGCCACAGGCTTTCGGCGGAACCCACGCCCGCGCCGCCGAGGCGTATGCAGAAGCTGCACGCGCACGGGCAGCGGTTTGTGAGATTTATGTACAGGCTTCCGCCGTAATCGTATACTATCGATGGCATCTACTCAACCCTTGTCCAAAAGCTTTGACGCGTATGTCGCCGCGCGCCGCACGGACGGATGGCACGCCGCGGCTATGACGACGCCTCCTGCCCACTGTATGGCGTTGAACGGCAGAGCCGCCAATGCATAGGCGGGGCCGAAGTACGCGAGCTCAAACAGCGAGTAGCCGCCCATCATCACGGCGCCGCCGATGAGGCAGGCTGTCAGATAACGGGGAAAACCGGAGTTACGGGGCGCCAGCGCTCCGACGACAAAGCCCATGACGCCTTTGATGATCGCCGTCGGCAGGATATACACGACGGCGCCGGCCATCAGATCGGCGAGCCCGCTGCCAACGGCCGCGGCGGCCGCCGTGCGGCGACCGCCTATCATGCAGACGCTCGCGTATATGACCGCGTCGCCCAGATTGAGATACCCGCCGCTCGTAAACGGAAGCGGGATCCTGACGGACCACGTCACCGCGAATATGAGCGCCGCCATAACGGCGGTCGCCGTGAGATCGCGTACAAGCCGCGAGGTATCACGTCTCATGCTCTCTCTCCGATTCCGCTTATAACTGCATTGCTTCATTCCACGCGGCCGGCCGGGCGGAATACTCAGTATATCTCCATAGCGAAGCGGTATGCCCAGCGGCGCTGCGACTCCAGCGTCCCGAGTCCCTCTTTCCACGCATTGAAGTCCTCGTCGCGCTTCCTTGTGTCGGCGAGATGGTCTCTGTACGCTTCCGCCTGTCCGGTAAAATACACGAGATGGAATCCGGCGTCGCTCTCGATGAGTTCATGGTCGCCGGGCGCGCGGCCCGGGTCGAAAAGCCAATCGTTGACGGCGGCGTCGAGCTGCAGCTTGTATACGTTCTCATACAGACCGTTTTCGGCGGAGTCCCCGGAGTTGCCGGGTATGAGCTCAAGGAGCTTTTCGTCAGTAAAATCGGCGTCGCCCCACTCGCCGTACAAGCTCTCCGCCTTCGTTTGCGCGTCGAACGCCGCCTGCTCCACGGCCGCGTTATAGGCTTCGTCCGTCTCGTCCTCCGCATAATCCTCCGCGTTTACCGTCTCAATGCTCACGAGAAGCTGGCGCATATCGACGGTGGGATAGTCGTTGTCCGAGCGGTCGATAAAAAATACGAGATAATGGCCGTTGTTCGCCTCTATGGTCGTCACGTCGCCGTATTTACGGGCGCCGTCGCGCAGCCACGGGCCGTATATCGAACCAAGTAATTCTCCCATATATACGCGCTTTGTCGAATCATCCCCGGTGTATGTCGCGGGGTCATATTCGGCCGCGGCGTCTGTGAAGGCCTGTTCGTCGCTTATTCCGGCCAGCAGCTCCGCGGCTTGCGCCCCGGCCGCGTCGACGGCTGACTGGCGCGCCTCCTCGTAGGCGTCGTCGTCCGCAAAGCTGTCCTCGTCCGGCATGTCCGCACTGTACAGGAAGTATCTGTATGTGAACGTGTCAAGAGAGTCCTTCTTTGACTCGTAATACTCATTAAGCTGCGCGTCCGTATATGTAAACTCGTTGCGCTTATATTCGCTGTAGGCGTCGCCGATATACGTCATCTCGGCGAGACGCCGGAACTCCTTTTCATTCATGCCGGGTCCGAACATCGAGGTCAGATATTTGTTGAGCGAGCTCATGCCGTACATCGAGGCGGTCGAGCGCAGTGATTCTATCTCCTCGTCCAATTTCTGTCTCATGTCGTCGGGGAGGGAGTAGTTGTTTCGCATGGCGTCCTCATACAGGACGGTGAGCTCCTCCAGCGTACTGACGGCCATCGACGAGATAAACTCGGCCCATGTCTCGCCGGTCTCCTCGTCATATATCTGGCTCTTGTGCGGCTTGCTGGTGTTTGGCAGCATGGACGTCGCCAGATCGGACATATTCTGATATACCACATTCTGATAATTGGAAAACGCCTGCTGGTAGAAATAATTGAAATCGACCGCCGAGTATTTTGTGCTTCCGACGACCATCGCCGTAAAGCTTCTGCGGATAACTCCCGAATTGATGAACAGCGCGCCCGCGAACAGCACGACCAGCGCCGACGCTATGAGCGTTGCGGCAAGGCGCGTCCTTTTCCTGTCCTTGCGCTCGTAATAATCGCGCAATTCCCTGCGGCTGGCGCCGGAGGGAGTCACTGAGTCCCTCGCTTTAGAATCACTCATACTCTTTCACATACCTGCCATTTCACTATTAATAACTGTTTTATACCGCCAAGCGGCATAAACTGGTGACCCCGCCGTTACCGTGCGAACCTATTTTTAACCTGCACCGTCGCACAGGTGGGTCGCGTCCTTCGCGCTGCTCTGCTTCCAACGTCCGGCTCGCGCCGGGAGGCCTGCAATTCACGCAAAGAGTTCGGCGTCCCTTATGATAAATGTGGGTTTTATAGGCCCGTCACGAATAGGGCAGGGTCACACGCGACGACGTATCAAAAACTCGCCGGGCTTTTCAGGCGGCTATCCGGGCTAATCAAATTATTCGGCGCCGTCCGGTTCACCCAATTCGTCAACATCTTCAAATTCATCGTCGTCCAGCTCGTCGCCAAAGAGCTGTTCCATGAATTTGTTGTAGACGGCGTTCAACTCATCCTCGTTGTCCACGGTCGCCAGCATTTCCTCGCCACCGCTATCGAGGACTTTGAGTATCACCATGCCGTAGTTTTCATCGTCCTCGTCCATCTGCGCGGGCAGAAACGCCATGTACAAGTCGTCGTTCATCTCGATTGTATCGAGATGCTCCAACTCGAAGTCATTGCCGTCGTCGTCCGTTATCGTTACAAAATCTCCGCCGTATTCTTCATCCATCGCGCGCCTCCCCCGTGGCTGCGGACGACAAGCGTTCGCGCCGCAAACGTATAATATCCCATTTGAAAAAAAAAATCAAGTATTAAAATTTTGGAATCGTTTCGTTTGCAAGCGCTTCGCGCTTACAAACGAGTTACGAGGGTTGGATTTCGCCGTGCGCGGCTCGCAGAGTGTCAGTGTCGGTAAATGGATTACCGACACTGACGGAGATTTGTTCGCAAGGCAATAATTTTGCGCAAATTATGTCTATTGAGGGCGAATTGGAACACAAAGCGTACAAGTTCCTTCTAACGTAACATCCTGCACCATTGTCGCACTGCACCACACCCGCACAGCACGAAGCAAAAGAGGCACTCCCGATGACCCGTGGGTGACTCTTTTGCTTCGTGCGTGTTATTGCGATTGCGATGCGTTGAAAGCTTAACCTTTACCGGTACTTTCTGCAGTTTCTTCTTTGTTAATGTGGTAATCCCTCTGAATTGTACGGCGGGGGCGCCTGTGGTTATTATCATCCGGGATGAGATATGCAGGAAGTACGGTGAATGTCAATATAGCCAAAATTACTTGTGGTTACAGATAAATATTTGTATCAATCGCAGAATTTTAGTGATCGGATAAATTTTGCTTGGCATCCATTCCCGTTTCTGATATAATTGTTTTAATAAAAACAATTATATCAGAAACATTATCTGGAGGTAAATTCATATGTCAAGCAAACGATTTGATGCAATCGTCATTGGAGCGGGTCCGGGAGGCTCAACTATTGCAGCCCTGCTCGCAAACTCCGGCAAGCGCGTTTTGCTCGTTGATAAAAACGGCTCGGCAGGAGGCAAGATGATGTCCATATACCGCGATGGACATACATACGAGATGTTTCCGCTGAACCTCGTGCCAAACGCGCCATCGCTTTTCGAGAAACTCTCCGCCACTGTCGGCAAGCCCGTCCG
>JAISXU010000037.1 GCA_031270395.1 Oscillospiraceae bacterium | reverse complement strand
CTATTCCGCGCCGAGCGGCAACAGATACGCGCCCGTGTTCAGCATTCCGGTGACCTTCCGCGTCGCGGATACCGCCCTCTCGGGCTCGTATCCGTTGCGTGTCTTGGTGTCGGACGGCGACCCGAAGAACTTCATCGAGGGCAGCATCCTGCAAGAGCATCTGAACAACGCGCTGTCGGGCGACGACGACAAAGCGAATTACGGGTTGGCGCCGGACGACAACTACTACATGATGCGCGGCGAGAGCGGCCCCGCCGCAAGCACGGTCCTTAACGTGATGTCTCGGCCCGAAATAGGCGTCAAGACCACCATCAAGAGCGCAAAAACGGACAACCTGTACGTGGAATCCACAGTCGTGCCGGCGAAACGGGGCGAGAAGGTCACCGTGCGCCTGACCGTCACCAACACGGGCAGCGAACCGCTGACCAAGATACGGCTCTACGACATCCTGCCGTATCACGAAGATCCGCTCCACTCCACCGGCACAATCGCCTTCGACTCCGTATCGCCGGGCGGCGCGACCGTCAAATACACCGCAACCGAGCCGGGCGGCGCCAATGTGCCGACCTACGGGGAGCACGGCGCGACAAATCCGGATCTGCAAGGCACGGCGTTTTGGGATAAAGCCGGCTGGAGCGAAACATCGCCGGGCGCGAGCACGCGGGCCGTGTTTATCGACTTCGGCGACGCAGAGCTCGACCCCGGCCATAGCCTCTCCGTCGATATGGTGTTCCAAGTGCCGGACGACGCGAACCAGACGGCCTACAACCTATTCCGCTATTCGGCGGTGGAAACGGCCGTCAGTGCATCGAAGATCAACCTGAACAGCCCCGTCGCGGGCTTCTCCACCGAGGCCATAGCCATCCTGTACGACGAAAATCTGCCTTCGACGCCGCACGGGACCCTCAGCGGCATGCCTTCCAAGAACCCCGACACCTCCTCCGCGATCATCGGCTTCGAGCCCGCGACGGGCTACGGTAAAAACACCTTGGCGGTGGCAGCCGGAAGCCCGACCCTCGTCGGCTATAACTTCGCGGGCTGGAATACAGCGGCGAACGGCACGGGCGTCCTATGGACGGCCGGTCAGGAAAAGGTGTTCGCGGAAAGCGGCGCCCTGATGCTCTACGCGCAGTGGACGCCGATCCCCTACACCGTGAAATACCTGCCCGGCACGCAGGGGGCCTTCGCGGAGCAAAGCACGCCGGATCTGCATTACGGCGATCTCACGCCCATCGCGCCCGAAGCGACCGGCAAAGCGGGATGGACCTTCACGAGCTGGTCGCCCGCGCCCGCCGCGACGGTGACGCAGTCTGCGAGTTATACCGCGCAGTGGAGCGAGGACAGCTACGACATAACATACGCCGGATTGGAGGGCGTAACGGCGCAGCCGAGTCCGAAACCCGCAGACTACAAGACCGCAGATACGCCGGTTCCCATTGGAAATCCGACAAAACAGGGCCATACCTTCAACGGATGGACGGTTGACTTCACAAGCGGTTCCGGAACGGACGTCACCTCTCCGACGAGCGCTTACAGCATCCCGGAGGGCGCGGCGGGCGATGTGACGCTCACGGCGCGCTGGACGCCGAACAAGTACACCTTGCACTTCGACAAGAACACGACGCAGCAGGACAGCACCGATGCAAGCCCCGCGTCCAAGACCGTGACTTACGGGCAGCAGATCGGCGCCATGCCGGGCATAGACAGCTCGACCGGCCAAGCGACGGGTCCCGGCGCCCCGACCCGTCCGGGTTACGAATTCGAGGGTTGGAGCGAGGCAAGCGGCGCGAACAATGCGCCCAACGTCAATCCCACCGACGTCGTAGACTTCACGGCGGATGCAACAGTCTACGCCGTGTGGCGGCCTTCGGGCGAGAACAGGCTCTATTTCAACAAAAACGCCTCCGACGCGCTTGACGGCTCGGAAACACAGCGCAAGGTCACAACGGGCCAACCCGTGGGAACGCTTCCCGCGACGCCGCCCGCCGCGCCGCAGCGTCCGCATTACAATCTGATCGGCTGGAGCACGAATCCCGGAGAGAACAACAGCGCGAACTTCACGGCGGATTACGTGACGGACTTCACGGGCAAGACCGTCTACGCCGTGTGGCGGGCCGTCAACTACGCGATCATCTACGAGCTGGACGGCGGCGAGAACGCGCCGGGCAATCCGGAGAGCTACACGGTGAGGAACGCCTTCCCTATCGGGATCGCCGATCCGAGCAAGGAGGGATACGTCTTCGTGGGCTGGACGGTACGCTACACAGATGGGAGCGATCCCCTTACAACCCCGACGACGCCCTACGGCATCCCCGAGGGCACGACGGGGGATGTGAGCCTGACGGCGCATTGGGCGATCAATCGCACCGTCACCTTCGACGGCAACGACGGCGCAATCCTTCCGGGGAATGAGACGCGCACGACGCCGGACGGCACCTCGCTCGGAAACACCATGCCGCCCGACCCGACGCGGGCCGGCAGCTACAGGTTTGACGGCTGGTACACGGCGCAAACGGGCGGTACGCTCTTCACCAAGGACACGCTTGTCACGGCGGACATCACGGTATGGGCGCATTGGACCTACACCGGAGGCGGCGGAGGCGGCGGCGACGGCGGAGGCGGTGACACCGGCGGCGGAGACGACACGGGCGGCGGCGACGATGACGACAACACGGGCGACGACGAAACGGGCGGCGGCACGGGACCCGGGGGGAGCGACCCCTCCCTTCCGCCCGGACCGGCAAACGGCGGCAGCGTCGTCCCGTCCGAGGGCGCGGACAACGTGTACATCGAACTCGACGAGAACGGCACGCCGCTCGGCGAATGGCGCTGGGACGAGCCGGCGGAACAATGGGTCTTCGACGAGTACCCGCCGCCGTTCGCCGCTCTGCCGCAGACGGGCGACGCCCTGTCCGCCGCAGGCTTCGCGCCTCCGTGGGTGTTCCCGCTGCTCGCGCTGCTGTGGCTCTGCGTCATTTGGCCGAGGCTGCGCCCCGCAATAGCGACTGCCAAGCGCCGGCAGCGATAGGCGCGCGG
>JAISXU010000007.1 GCA_031270395.1 Oscillospiraceae bacterium | reverse complement strand
GGGTCTTTTCGGTACTCCTTGGATGGGCCCTTTCTCCTAAGTTCATCCTGCCTGTCGATTTCGAAATAGTAGTTTGTTACGTCATAGTACACGAGAGTGGTATCGCGCCCATAAAGTTCCGTGACTTTCTCGTGAAGATGTTGCTGCAAGGTCGGGCAGACGGACACGTTCTGTATATGCCGCATCGATGGGCGCGCCACGACCTCATACCATGAGCGAGCGAGAAACGCTTACATCGAAAGCAGGGCAGCTTATAAGCAGCGGCAGTACGACAATGATACTCCCGTACAGCCACAGTCCGAGCGTTCAAAGCGTCGCAGGCAATGGGTAGGGCTGCATGAGAACCATGCAGGGGTGAAACTCCCGTGAGGCCGCACACCCGGCCGTCCGTTTTTGCCTATTTTGAATATCCACCTTTTGAGCCAAGACCAAGAAAGGGGGTATTTCTATGGCGAAAAAGGAAACGTCCAGCGCCGCCGCGCCCGCGTTCCCCATGCTGAAAACGGTAGAGCAAATGAGCCGTATTTCAGGCATTGGAGAAAACAACCTCCGTGAGCTGATGGAGCGCGGCGAGCTGGAATATATACAGAACGGCAACCGGCGCTTGATAGCCGACGCCGCAATCTGGAAATGGTACGAAAAGGCCAAAACAGCAGCGTCCCCCCCTGCGGAAAGCGAGGGGTAACGTATGGCCGTATCATCAAGACAGGTACAGAATAGGCGTGACGGCAACGGTGTTCTGACAGGAAAGTCCGGAACCGTCTATGATGTTAATATCAAATACAACTCTCCGGAGGGCAAAAAGACCTATTCTAAAAAGGGCTTTGCCACCAAAAAGGAAGCCACGCAGCACGAGGCCGAAATGAAAGCCAAGCTGCAAAACTCGGCGTACATCCCGGCTGTATCCGCGCAGGGCAAGCAAACGGTCAAGGAATATTTGGAGGGCTGGATTGAGGTACACGGTAAAAGCAATCTTCGTCCAAGTACCGCCGAGGGCTACCGCTGCAATATCAAAAATCATATCATCCCATATATCGGCCATGTGCAGCTTAATCAGCTTTCCCCGGCCATGATCGACAACCTGTTTCAGCAGCTTTTGGACAAAGGGCTTTCCAATAGCTCCGTGCGCTACGTTCAGCGCATTTTAAGCGTCGCATTTGAACACGCGAGGAAATACCACTATGTCGAAACAAACCCCGCCCGCGACGTTATAACGAAGCTCGGCAAGCAGGGCGAAACGCCCGACCCGTACACCGTGGAGCAAGTGCAGCACCTTATGAGCAACGTCATCGGCACCGAATGGGAGATGATGGTTGTCCTCGGCGGGCTGTATGGCCTGCGGCGAAACGAGATATTAGGCCTGCGCTGGCAAAATGTCGATATGGACAAAGGGACGTTTGCCATATCGGAGCAGCTACCTTTCAAGGTGCCGGTCAACGCAACAATCATCACAGAAATGGCACCGACGAAATCCAATGGGAGGGCGCTGCCGATTACGGACGTTACCCGTCTTTACTTTGAATGTCAACTTGCTTTGCAGGCCGAACAAAAGAAGCTACTGTCTATGGCCGGACAGCCCTACTATGACAATAACCTTGTTGTGGCAAAACCTAACGGCGTTCCTTTCCGGGCAGATCGCGTATCAAACAACTGGGGGCGGCTGTTGCGGGAGCTGGAATTGCCGCACATCCGCTTTCACGATTTGAGGCACACGGCGGCGACCAATATGCACCAGCTCACCGGCGATTTTTATACTGTCGGCGAGATATTGGGGCATACGCTTAAAGGTATCGGCATGACGCTCGGTATTTCAAACAGCCTTGAAGCGGTCACGGCAAGGTACGTCGATGTCCGGCTGGAGAGGAAAAAAGAAGTGCTCAACGCCTATCACAAAGCCGTATTCCCCGAAAAACCTGAACCGGCAAAGGAAAAACCCGCGAAGCAGAGCAAAAAGAAAAGCAGCGAAATGGAGCTTTGACGACGTAAGTTTTTACAGCTCCGCGCTGCTTTTTATATGCTTTCAGGAAATCCGGGCACCATTCGGGCACCACGCTATACATTTCGAATGAATAGTGTGTATCCGGGAGAAAAAGGAAAAGGTGCCCCCGGCACCACAAATCGGGCACCATTTCGCGTCGGAGAACTAAAAGCAAAAAATCAGGGCACCATAAACGGCAAGAGAAAACCCGCAAAAACATAGTGTTTATGCGGGTTTTTAGGCGTCTGGCGGAGAAGGAGGGATTCGAACCCTCGAACCGTTTTTGACGGTTACACGATTTCCAGTCGTGCGCCCTCGACCAAACTAGGCGACTTCTCCATGTATTTTTATTCAGTTTTTATGACCGGAAATATCATTTCCAGAGAGAAAAATGCTATTTCCAATCGTGCGCCTTAGACCAACTCAGCCAACTCTCCGTATTCAGTGGGAGCGCGACCCTCAACGGCCCATCGCAGACCGGCTCAAAAGAACCCCGATAAAAAAGCGGGTGCTCCCCCGCGGCGGGTCGCCGCCCGCCGCCCATATGTCATTATATCGCGAGCAATTGGATTGTGTCAAGCTGTTATAAATGCTTCATCGCAAAAGCGCGGCGGGAAAAGGCGGAGCGAGCCTCCCTATTTCCCCCGCTTGCGCTTTTTACTCTCGCGTCCGCCAAACGGGCCGCCGCCCTGCGCGCCGCCCTTTCCGACGCCGTCGAACCGGCGCAGAAGCTCCTTTTGCTCGGACGTCAGTCCCGTCGGGGTCTCGACGTGAACGGTGACGAACTGGTCTCCGCGCGCGCCGCTGCGCAGATTCGGTATGCCCTTTCCGCGCAGACGGAAGACGGAACCCGTCTGCGTGCCCTCGGGCACGGTATACTTCACCTTGCCGTCGAGCGTGGGTACCTCGAGTTCGGCGCCGAGCGCCGCCTGAACAATAGAGATGGGGATACCGATGAGCACGGCGTCGCCCTCGCGCTCGAACTGCGCGTGCCGCAGCACAGAAACCGTGACGTACAGATCGCCCGCCTGACCGCCGTCCGCGCCGGCGTTGCCCTGACCGCGCACCGATATTGTCTGTCCGTCGTCTATACCCGCCGGGATATTGACCTTTACCTTTTTATTTCTCCTGACGAGACCCGCGCCGCGGCACTTGGGGCACGGCTGCTTTATGACCTTACCTCGCCCCTGACATTTCGGACAGTCGGCCGTGGACTGCATGACCCCGAACGGTGTGCGCTGCTGCGACGTCACGACGCCCGTGCCGTTACAGTTGGCGCACTTCTCCGCGGACGTGCCCGGCTTGCAGCCGTCGCCGCCGCAATCGTCGCATTTCTCAATGCGCGACACGCTGACGTCCTTCTCGCAGCCGAACGCCGCCTCCTCGAACGTCAGCGTGAGCCCGACCTGTACGCGACTGCCCCGGCGCGGCCCCGCGCGGCTGCCGGACGAGCGTCCGCCGCCGCCGAATATGGAGCCGAAGATGTCGCCCAAATCGAAATCCATGCCGCCGAAGCCGCTGAAACCGCCGCCGCCTCCGGCCCCATATCCGGGATCCACCCCGGCGTGTCCGAACTGGTCGTATCTCGCCTTCTTCTCCGGGTCGGACAGCACCTCGTACGCCTCGTTTATCTCCTTGAAGCGCGTCTCCGCGTCCTTGTTTCCCGGATTGACGTCCGGATGGTACTGCTTGGCGAGCTTGCGGAAGGACTTTTTGATCTCATCGTCCGAGGCGCCCTTTCGCAGACCGAGCACCTCGTAATAATCACGCTTCTCCGCCATTATTGTCGTCGTCCACTACCTCGTAATCGGCGTCGTAATATTCGCCCGCTCCGGGCGCGGCGTCCCCGGACTCGCCCTGCTGCTGGCCCGTTTGGCTGTACAGCTTCTCGCTTGCGGCGTAAAACGCCTTTTGCAGCTCGTCCGTGGCATCCTTTATGGCCTGTATATCCGTACCGCCCAGCGCCGTCTTCACCTTCGCGATGGCGTCCTCGATCGTCTTTTTGTCGCCCGCATCCACCTTGTCGCCCATCTCAGAGAGCGTCTTTTCGCTCTGGTATACGGCCTGATCCGCCTGATTGCGCGCGTCCACCTCGTCACGCCGCCTCTGATCCTCGGCGGCGTACTGCTCCGCCTCGCGCACGGCCTTCTCTATATCGTCCTTTGACAGATTGGCGGAGGCCGTTATCGTGATGTGCTGCTCCCTGCCCGTGCCGAGGTCCTTAGCCGAGACGTTGACTATGCCGTTGGCGTCTATGTCGAACGTGACCTCGATCTGCGGTACGCCGCGCCGCGCCGGAGCGATGCCGTCAAGATGGAATCTGCCGAGCGACTTGTTGTACTGCGCCATCTCGCGCTCTCCCTGCAATACGTTGACCTCGACCGACGTCTGATTGTCCGCGGCTGTGGAGAACACCTGACTCTTTTTTGTCGGGATAGTCGTGTTGCGCTCGATGAGCTTTGTGAAAACTCCGCCGAGCGTCTCTATGCCCAGCGACAGCGGCGTGACGTCGAGCAGAAGTATGCCCTCGACGTCGCCGCCGAGTACGCCTCCCTGTATGGCCGCGCCGATGGCGACGCACTCGTCCGGGTTTATGCCGCGGAACGGGTCCTTGCCCGTTATGCGCTTGACGGCGTCCTGTACGGCGGGGATGCGCGTGGAGCCGCCCACGAGCAGAATCTTTGACAACTGTGACGCGTTCAGCCCGGAATCGGTCAGAGCCTGATTGACGGGCCCCATCGTCTTTTCGACGAGCTGCGCCGTCAGCTCGTTGAATTTTGCCCTCGTCAGCGTGCAGTCGAGGTGCTTAGGCCCGGAGGCGTCCGCCGTAATATACGGCAGATTGACGGTCGCCGTCGTGACGCCGGACAGATCGGTCTTCGCCTTCTCGGCCGCCTCGCGCAGCCGCTGCATCGCTATCTTATCGGAGCCGAGATCAATGCCGCTGTCTTTTTTGAACTCCGCGAGCAGATAGTTGACTATGCACTCGTCGAAATCGTCGCCTCCGAGCCGGTTGTTGCCCGCCGTGGCGAGCACCTCGATCACACCGTCGCCGATCTCCAGCACGGATACGTCGAACGTGCCGCCGCCGAGGTCATAAACCATGATCTTCTGCTCGGTCTCCTTATCGAGTCCGTACGCGAGAGCGGCGGCCGTCGGCTCGTTGATTATGCGCTTGACGTCGAGGCCCGCTATCTTGCCGGCGTCCTTCGTGGCCTGGCGCTGGGCGTCGGTGAAATACGCCGGCACGGTTATCACAGCCTCCGTGACCTTTGTCCCGAGATAAGTCTCCGCGTCCGTCTTGAGCTTTTGCAGTATCATCGCGGATATCTCCTGCGGCGTGTACTGCTTGCTGTCCACCGACACCTTGTAGGAGCTGCCCATCTCGCGCTTGATGGACGATATAGTCCTGTCGGGGTTCGTTATCGCCTGACGCTTGGCGACGTGGCCTATCATGCGCTCGCCGTCCTTTGAAAACGCGACTACGGACGGCGTCGTGCGGCTGCCCTCCGCGTTGGCGATGACTACGGGCTCGCCGCCCTCGATTACGGATACGCATGAATTTGTCGTGCCGAGGTCAATGCCGATTATTTTTCCCATTATTTTACAAGTCCTTTCAATTTGTTGATTTCAACAGCGTGGTTCCACGCCCTAGTTCGCCACCGCGACCGACGCAAACCGGATAACGCGTCCGCCCAGCGTAAAGCCCTTCTCGAACTCCTCCGTTATCGCGCCCTCGCCGAGCTCCGGATTCTCCGCGTGGACGAGCGCGCGGTGCTTTTCAGGGTCGAATTTCGCGCCGGCAGTCTCTATCTCCTCGACGCCCATCCCCGCCAGTATCTCCCGCAAGCCGGACATCGTCATCTCGACGCCCCTGTAAAACGCCTCGTCCTCACATTTCTGGCTCAGGGCTCTGGCGAGATTGTCGTATACGGGCAGCAGTCGCGCTATCGTATCCGCGCGTATCTCCGCGTAAAGCGTCTCGCGCTCCTTCGCGCTGCGTTTCCTGAAATTATCGTACTCGGCGGCCAGCCGAAGGTACTTGTCGCGCTCCGCCGCGAGCGCGCCGCCCTCTCCCGCGTCCGCTTCCGTATCCGCCGCGGAGTCCGCCGCGGCGTCCGTGTCCGGGCAGTCGCCGTCTCCCGGCGCGGCCTCGCGCTCAGGCGAAGCGCCTCCGTCCTCCCCGGGCGGACGCGCCTCCCGACAGGGTTCCTCGAACCCGGGAGCCTCGTCAGGCGGCGGAGCGTCCTTCGCCTTTTTCCTGTCAGTTCCGCTCAAAATCCTCATCTCCTTCTAAGATATCCGTCTGCTCGCCGCCGGGTTCGCCGGGCAGTAAATTCCCGTCGCCGCCCGGTGAGAGCAGCCAACCGAGCGCCCTTGTTATATATTCCAGCCGGGACGCCACCTTTGAATAGTCCATGCGCGTGGGGCCTACCACCCCGACCATCACCTGTATGTCCGCGCCCGCGTCGCAACGCGCCACGACTACGCTCGAATCGCGCAGCTCCTCGGCGAGGTTTTCCGGGCCGATCGTGATTTTGACGTCGCCGCCCCGGGCCGGCGCCGGCAGCCGGACCGGATTGTGTTCCTCGGACAGATAGCGTATGACCCTGCGCGCCTTGCCGACGTCTCTGTATTCGGGGTAGTCGAACAGATTCAGCGTTCCGGACAGATGCGGCTGCGTCCGTTTCACATCCATCAGGAGTTCTATGGAAAAGCCCGCCACCACCGCCACGACTCCCGCGCTGTCGGCGGCGGCGCGCTCCGTAGCCGCTATCAGCGTGGCCGTCATCGCGTCCTCTGTGATGCCCGTGAAGCTTGCGTTGAAGAGCGCCGACATGCGCGTGAGAAGCTCCGGACTCACGTGCGAGGGCGAGTGGATCAGCTTGTTTTTTACCGTATCGCCGCCGAGCATCACAAGCACGATAAAGGTGTTCTGATCTACGCCAATGAAGTCGTAGCGCGATATCGTCGCGCCGCCGCGCGGCGCCGTCAGAGCGTAGGCGGGATAACTCGTCAACCGCGAGACAAGTCTGCCCGTGTCGTCAAGCAGCTCGTCGAGCTCCAGGATGCGCTTCCTCATCGCGCGGTTGACGGTCTCCATCTCGTCAACCGACAGCTTGTGCTCGCGCATCAGCTCGTTGACGTAGACGCGGTAGCCCGCGGGCGTGGGCACCCTGCCCGCCGAGGTGTGCGGCTGCTCGAGCAGCCCTAATGACTCGAGCTCCGCCATTTCGCTGCGGATCGTGGCTGCCGACACGCGCAGTCCGTCGCCCGAGACGAGGGCCTTTGACCCGACGGGCTCCGCCGTAGTCACATAGTTGTCTATGACAGCCCGCAATATTTCCTTTTTTCTTCCGTCAAGCTCCATTGTGGCATAGTCCCGATACTGATTTTATTCCCGGTCATCGTCGTTGGCACTCGCGCCGTGAGAGTGCTAACGATAATTTAACACCAAGAGCCGCCCGTGTCAAGAGTCTTAACAAATTGTTTACTTATTTTATTAGCCGTGACAAACGAAATGACGCCGGGTTCATATTGACAGACGGGCATATTTGCGGCATAATGTCCGCACAGCGGACATTATACGGCTGTCCCCCTCGGCTCGCCGCTTCGCGGCAACCGCCGCATGGCGATATATCATAAATTGCTTTGCAATTTATGGTATAATGAAAAGCACGGTCGCGTCACAGCGCAAACGATGCGGACGGATTTATTTGAAAGAGGTTATAAGCATGTCTGAACCTGTGATAAACGTCAAGCGCAGGCCGGAGCACCCGGGGGCGCTGTTCCTTGAATTTTGCAACCCGGACGCGATGAACGCGTACACTCCGGAGATGATGCAGCAGCTGACGTCCGCCCTGCGCGCCGCTAGGCTTGACGACAGCGTCAGAGTGGTCGTCCTGTCCGGCGCCGGGGAGCGTGCACTGTCCGCCGGCCTGTCGATGGACGAGCTGAACAAAATGAAGACGTACGACGATTTTGCCGTCTTCTACACTCTCGGGCTGGAGATACGCGAGGCGATAGCGGCGCTTGACAAGCCTATGATCTCCGCGGTCATGGGTAACTGCGTCGGAGGCGGGTTTGAAATATCGCTGTGCTGCGATCTGATATACGCCGCCGAGGGTTCAAAATTTCTCCTGCCTGAGATAAAAATCGGCCTGACTCCGGGGGGCGGGGGCGCTATCAATCTGCCGAAAAAGCTTCCGCCGAACCGCGCGTTTGAAATGCTGCTTTTCAGCGAGCGCGTCACCGCGGAGGAGCTCAAGGCGTGGGGCGTCGTAAATAAGGTGTTCCCGGTTGAGACGTTCTGGGAGGAGGTCGGCAATCGCATAGACAGAATACTGGCCATGCCGCCGCTCGCGGTGAGCGGTCTGCGGGAGCTTATGAACAGCGCGACGATCTCATCCGACGACCGGCTGCTGCTTAAAACAGAGCGCAGACTGGCCATCGATACCATGTGTACGGAGGACTTCCACGAGGCTGTGGCGGCGTTTCAGGATAAGAGGACGCCGGTGTTCAGGGGGAAGTAGCGCCCCGATGAGATTCTGCGTCGAGACGCTCGGGTGTAAGGTCAATCAATTCGAATCGCAGGCGGTCGAGGCCGTCCTGACGGCGCGCGGACATACAGTATGCGCTCCGGGGGACGGCTGTGACGTCTGCATTGTCAACACGTGTTCCGTCACGGCGGAGAGCGGACGCAAATCGCGTCAGGCCGTGAGGCGTCTGCGGAGACTGGAGAAGGACGCTTTAGTCGCCGTGTGCGGTTGTTATGCGCAGCTGTCCCCGGACGCCGCCGCCGCGCTCGGCGCGGATATCGTCATGGGGAGCGGCGACAGGATAAAGCTGGCGGACACTATTGAGCGCGTCTGCGCCGCCGGGCGCGCGCGCCGGGACGCGCCGGAGCGCATAGTTGACGTCTGCGGCGCTCCGGGCGCCCGGGGCTTTGAGCGTCTGCCCGCCGGGAGCGCCGGCGGTAGGACGCGCGCGCTCCTGAAGATACAGGACGGGTGCGATAATTTTTGCGCGTACTGCGTCATCCCGCTCGCGCGTGGGCGCAGCCGGTCGCTCCCGGCGGACGAGGTGGGAGTGCAGGCGGGACGGTTGGCCGACGCGGGGTATTGCGAGATAGTGATAACGGGCATAGAGCTCTCGTCATACGGCGCGGACGGCGGCGGGTATGTTTTAGCCGACGCCTTGCGCGCGGCGGCGGCGGCCGCGCCCGGGATACGCCTGCGGCTCGGCTCCCTGTGGCCGGGAACGGTGACGCGCGATTTCGCGCGCGCGCTGTCGGAGATACGCGAGCTATGCCCGCACTTCCATCTTTCGCTCCAGAGCGGATGCGACGGGACGCTCAGGCGTATGGGGCGCCGTTACACGACGGGGAGCGTCGCCGACGCTATTGACGTATTGCGAGGCGAATTTCCGGGCTGCGGGATAACGGCCGATCTCATAGCGGGTTTCCCGGGCGAGACGGACGGCGAGTTCGACGCCACGCTTGACTTCATAGAGAGGTGCGCTTTTTCACGTATGCACATATTCCCGTTCTCCGCGCGGCCCGGCACGGCGGCGGCGGCGATGCCGGAGCAGCAGGAGAAAAAAGTAAAGCGCGCGCGCGCCGCCGCCGCGCGCGCGCTGGCCGGAGAGATGTCGCGCGAGTTCGCGCGGCGGAACGTCGGCGCCGTTGCGGACGTCCTCTTTGAGACGCAGAGCGGCGGCGTGTCGGCGGGTTACGCCGGCAACTATCTGAAGGTATTCGCCCGGGGCGCCGGTTTGCGCAATCTCACACGCCGCGTCGTGATAACGCGGGCGGTTGGGGAGGACGCGTTCGGCGTCGTCGAGGAGGTTGAGCGGTATCGGGACGGCCGGTAGCGCCCGCGGCGTCAAGCAGGGCGCGTTAGAATCGTGAGCTTGATTATTGCTCCGTTTATGGTATAGTCTATACATGCCGGTAAACGCGAGGTGCTGCTGACGATGAAGATTTCCATCCTCGTCGCGGACGACGAGACGGATATTCGCGCCGTGATACGCGAATACGCGGAGTTTGAGGGGTGCGAGGTAACCGAAGCCGCGGACGGTATGGAAGCCGTCCGACTATGCCGCGAGCGCGCTTTTGACCTTGTGATAATGGACGCGATGATGCCGAGACTCGACGGCTTTTCGGCGTGTAAGGAGATCCGCAAGCTCCGCGATACGCCCGTGCTTATGCTCTCCGCCCGGGGTGAGGAATACGACAAGCTGTTCGGCTTTGAAATGGGCGCTGACGATTACGTCACGAAGCCCTTCTCGCCGAAAGAGTTGATGGCGCGTGTAAACGCGATAATCAACCGCGGCAGGGCGCGAAGCTCCGCAAGCGCGGAGGAACCTCTGGCGTTCGGAGGTCTGCGAATCGACGAGCGGGGGCGCGGCGTATTCATCGACGGGCGGCGCGCCGGCCTCACGGCAAAGGAATTTGACCTGCTGCTGTGTCTCGTGAAAAATCGAGGCGTCGCCCTGACGCGCGAGAAGCTGCTCGATCAGGTTTGGGGCTATGACCATTTCGGCGCCGACCGGATCGTAGACGCGCAAATCAAGCTGCTGCGCTCAAAGCTCGGCGCGTACCGCAGCAGCATCGTCACGCTTCGAGGGGTGGGGTATAAATTTGAATATTAAAGGGTCGCCCGACCGGAGCACACCCGGACTTTGCGGCGGCAAAGCTATCCGCGCCCGGGCGTTCGGCATGAAGCTGTGGCTGTACTTCGCGCTGTTCGCCGCCGTGTTGATGGCGCTGCTCTGGCTCATGCAGATAGTGTTTTTGCAGAGCTTTTACGAGAGCATGAAAACCTCCGACGTCAAGAAAATCGGCGCGGCGATACTTGCGGAATACGGAAGCGACGGCTTCGCCGACGCGCTGAACGCGCTGACGTTCCGAAACTCCGTGTTGGTGATTATCCGCGACGCGCACGGCGACGTCGTTTATTTTTCCGACGAACACGACTGGCAAAACCGTCCGAACCCGAATTGGGGCGGCGGCTTCGACGGTCTGCGTCCGGGCGGGGGGAATCCCCCGCGCGGGAGAACGCTAAATTACAACGTCGCGCTGCCGGACGGCGGCGTGGCGACGATCAGCACGCCGCTTGAACCGCTGAACGCGACTACTGCGATACTGCAAACCCAGCTTGTCTACGTCACTTTCGCCGCGCTGCTGCTCAGCTTTATACTCGCGTTTTTCATCGCGCGAAAGTTCTCAAAACCGGTCGCCGCAATCACGGAACAGGCGGCGCGGCCCGCGCGCGGCGAGTTTGATTTACAGCTTGAAAAGGGCTTTTGCGCGGAGCTCGATTCGCTCGCCGATACCATCCGCGAAACCGCGGCGGAGCTCTCAAAGGCGGAAAAGCTGCGCCGCGACCTGCTCGCGAATATCTCGCACGATCTGCGGACGCCGCTCACGATGATAAAGGCGTATACGGAGATGATCCGAGATATTTCCGGCGACGACAGGGAAAAGCGCAACGCTAATTTGCAGATCATATCGCGCGAGAGCGACCGCCTGATGTCGCTCGTGAACGACATTCTCGATGTCTCGGTTTTGCAGTCCGGCGGCGAGCAAATGAAGCCGGAGAGCTTCAATCTGTCCGACGCCGCGAAAAAGGCGATCGCGCGTTTTGCGCCGCTTTGCGCCGCCGACGGCGTTACGCTGGCCGCGAAAATCGAGCCTGACCAGTATGTTTTCGCTGACGAGAGGCGGATCACGCAGGTGCTCTATAACTTCATATCGAACGCGTTAGCGCACGCGGGCGGCGATAAGCGGATCGACGTCGCGCTCGGAGATACGGGCGTCGGCGCGCGCTTCGCCGTCTCCGACCGCGGCGAGGGGATAGCGGAGGATGAGCTTCCGCTCATTTGGGATAGATACTACAAATCCACACATACCGACGGCACAATCGGCGCGGGACTCGGTCTGGCGATTGCGAAAGAAATCCTGTCGGCCCACAACGCGCGGTTCGGCGTGGAAAGCTCGCCCGGCGCGGGCAGCACGTTTTGGTTTGAGCTGGGAAAGTAAAAACGCGGCGGCCAATTCCCCGGTGGTAAGCTGTGGATTGGCTAACAGCATTTTAGCGCAAGGAGGGCGGCGCCCCTGAAAATAGCCATATGCGAGGATAAGCCAAAAGAGCGGGATGCCCTGCGCGATATGCTGGAGGCGGAGCTTGCCCGGCGCAGGATCGACGGCGAGGTCGTGCCGTTCGGGAGCGGCGAGGCCATGCTCGAAGCCATGCGCGACGAAGCGTTCTCCGTGAGCTTCCTCGATATTTACATGGATAAGGTCACCGGCGTGGAGGTGGCGCGGGAGATACGCCGGCGTGACAGGGACGCCGCCATAGTGTTTACCACCTCAAGCCGCGACCACATGGCGGAGGGCTTTGATTTGGGCGCCGCCCACTATCTGCTTAAACCCTATACGCAAGAGGCCGTGAAGGCCGCGCTTGACCGCTGCCTGCGCGCCGTCGGCGCGACGGAGCGCTTTGTAGAAGTCACTGTGAGCAGGGAGAGCCGCAGGGTGCTTCTCTCAAAGATAAAGTGGATAGAATCGCAGGATAAAAGCTGCGTCCTGCGGCTGCCGGACGAAGATCTGCGGGTCTACAGGCGGCTGGACGAGCTGCTGTCACTGATTTCCGATTCGCGTTTCCTGCGCTGCCACAGGAGCTTTGCCGTAAATCTTGACCACGCGGCGTATGTGAAGGACAACGATTTTGTGATGAAGGACGGCTCTCTTGTTCCAATCCGGCGCGAGGGGCGGGCGCAAATTAAGGTGCTGTTTGAGGATTACTGCTTTGAAAAACAGCGAAAGGGGTATTAGGGCATGATGGGAAACGGGTTGCTATTGGGCGTAAGCCATATCCTGACCAACGCCCCTTATTTTATTTTGGTGTGCGCGCTGTTCTGGCGGGAGCGTCGGTATAGCGCGAAAACGACGGCGCTCATTTTCAGCGCGTTTGTTGCCCTGCACGGGGCCTCGGACCTTTTGCTCACTACGCTTTATACCGGCGGCGCAGGGTGGCTTACCGTTCAATTCATCCTCTTTTGCGTCGGTTCCGTCATGCTTTTGTTTTGGATGTACCGCATATCATTCGACAAGGCCCTGTATACTTTTTTGATGTTTCGCGCCGTGTACACGGCCATACTTTACATCGTCCTCAACGCTTTCAGGCTGGCGCTGCCCGGACAGTACATCGGCTTTGGTCAAACGCCCCTGTTCACGTTGGCGGTGCTGATGGCGACGGGCGCGGCGTTCCCGTTTTTGTGGCGATACTTCACCGGGCGGCTTCGCGCCGCGTTTTCGGAGCTGGACGGGAAAACCATCCGTCAGCTCTGTATCCCGCCCGTTCTGTTTTTCATTCTCGACCAATTCTATTCCATGATACGCGATTCTCTCGGATACGACAGTTACCAGACGGCAGCCATCTTTATTTTCATGCTGCTGACCGGGCTAGCCACCTATTATGTCAATCTGCGTATGGTGATGGACAGCGCGCGGCGGGCGCGGCGCGAGGCGGAGCTGCATACTCAGATTGCCCTGCAGGCCGGGCGTTATGAGCAGCTTGCGGAAAACATGGAGCGCACACGGCAGGCCCGTCACGATTTGCGGCACCATCTTTCCGTCATAAACGCCTATATCGAAAAGGACGACAGGGCGGAGCTTGAAACGTATTTGCGCGAGCACATCGGGCGGCTGCCGGAGGAGGACGAACCGCCCGTCTGCCAAAACCTCGCCGTGGACGCGGTGGTGCGCCACTATCTGGCGCGGGCGCGCGCGGCGGGTGCGGAGCTTGACGCGCGGCTGACGCTGCCGCAAAACGCGGGCGTGGCGGGCGCGGATTTGTGCGTGGTATTCGGCAACGTGTTTGAGAACGCGGCGCTTGCCGTGGAGCGGCAAACGAAGGGGCAAAAATACATCAAGGCCCGGTGCCAAACGAGCGAAGGTAAAATCGTGCTGACCGTGGACAACTCCACGAACCCAAAAGAGAAAAGCGGCGCGGGCGTCGGTCAGGAATCGGTGCGGGCGGCGGCTGAGAGGCTGGGCGGCACGGCGCGCTTTGAACGGGGCGAGGGGGTATATCAGACCTCGGTGCTGCTGCTGACGGAATAAAACGCGGCGGGCTTTTTGGGCTTGTCAAAAAAACTTTTTGATGGTCGGTTTACTTTCCCTTTCGCCGATACCGCTGATTGCGCGAGTTCGGCGCGTCGGGCAACGTCATTTCAATCAGACCCGCGTCCAAAGCGGGGTGCAGATAGTTTTGTCTGAACGTCGGGCGGTGTTTTAAGTCAAGCAAGCTCATAAGCTCCGCCGCCGACAACGCGCTTGTTCCGATGATATCAAGCAAGCGGTTAACTTGGTCGGTCACTTGGTCGCTATCTTGGTCGGTGTACCCGTCAATTGTGTCGTTCAGCGCGATCAGCATAAATGCGACAAATTCCGTGGAGTCCATATCGTCATTGGAATGTGACAGCGCGGCGTAGTATTCCTGCTGACGGTCGCGGACAATGCTCTCGACAGGCAGCCACGCGAAAATCTGTTTCCATTGCGCCAGTAAGAGCGTCTGCCACATTCTGCCCATTCGCCCGTTGCCGTCTTGGAACGGGTGAACAAACTCAAACTCGTAGTGAAATACGCAACTTTTTATCAGCGGATGAACCTTTGCGCCCTCCACCCAATGGAATAAATCCGCCATTAGTCCCGACACATCATCCGCAGGCGGAGCGATGTGGATTATCTCCTTGCCGCGAGCGATGCCGACGAAGCCGCTGCGGAACCGCCCCGCCTCCGTAACCAGACCTTTCATCAAAATTCCGTGAGCGGTTTGCAGGTCGTCAATGTCATACGGATTCCAGTCAAGCAGCCTAGCATACGCCTGTATCGCGTTTTGCGCCTCTAAAATATCCTGCGGCGGCGCGAGTACACGCTTGCCGTCAAGCAACGCCGTGACCTGCTCAATCGTCAGCGTGTTGTTCTCAATTGCCAGCGACGACTGAATCGACTTCACGAGGTTAGTCCGGCGCAATTTAGGGTTTTGTTCCATACCGCCTTGAATCGTCAGAGACTCCGCTTTGGCGGCGATGTCCGCGACAAGCGTCACGATTTCGTCCGTGAGTGTGTACTTTGGCTTGTACAAAAACTCGCTCATACCGCGCTAGCCCCCTGTTATCCGCCGAAGTCGTCGCTGCGCACAAATTCAAGGAACGAGTCGTAGTCGGAGAAGAACTCATGTCTGCGCTCCGCGCCCTTGCCCAGCGCGTAGAAGTAGTAGTCGGTGGTTGCGGGTTCCAGAGCCGCCGTTATGGAGTCGATGCCGGGGTTTGCTATCGGCCCGGGCGGCAGACCGGGATAGACGCGCGTGTTGTACGGATTATCCAGATTAACGTCCGGATCACCGGAGAAAGATTCGCCGGTCATCGCCGCAGCGTAGTATATGGTGGCGTCGATCTCCAGGCGCGGAAAATCGTCGCTGCCGAGGCGGTTGTGTATGACCGAGGACACGAGGGGGCGGTCGTCCGCGGCGGCGGCCTCTTTTTCGATCATTGACGCGATAGTCAGTATCTCGCGCAGCGAATAGCCCAGCGCGTCCGCCTTTGCAAGCATATCGTCCGTGATATGCTTGCCGAAATCCGTGAGCATTTTCGATATGGCGCGCTCCGGCGTGTCGCCCACATAGAACGTGTAGCTGTTCGGGAAAAGGAAGCCCTCCAGCCTGTATTTGTCTCCGAGTGGAACATCCTTCAGGAAGTCGTAATCGAAATAGTTGTTCGCAGCGGATTCCCACAGTTCCTCCTCCGTGCAGACGCCGTTCTCATCAAAGCGCTTGAATATCTGCGCGAGCGTGTATCCCTCCGGAATCGTGACGTCCACCGTGGCACGCTTTCCGCCGCGCTCCGTCATGCTGTCCACGAGCATACGGTAGTCGTAGTTCGTATTGAGGTTATATGTGCCGGACGAGATTTTTCCGTCCGCTTTTGAAAAATCGGCGTATATCTTGAACAGGAATTCATACTTGATCAGGCCGGACTCCCGGAGCGCCCTTGCCACGTCGTCCATGTTGAATTCGCGCGGCACCGTCACCTGAACCGTCTTGTCCGCGTCGCCCAGACCGAGCACGTCGGTAGCGGCGAGCCAGCCGAAGAAGGCGAGCAGCAGGCTCACGCTCACGACAAACGCGGCGAACAGCAGACCGCCCAGACATCCGGTACGCTTCTCGCGGCGCTGACGCAGGGGACGTTCCTCCGGGACATCCCTGTACTCGCCGTCAAAATCAAAGTTTATCTTGAAATCGCCGCCGTCAGCGCCATCGTCTCCGCCGTCCCGCCCGTCGCGCGGGCGCGACTGACCGCCGCCGGAATTCGCGGCGCCGCCGGCGCCGGCGCTGAAATAGTCTCTCCAAATCTCCGGATCGTCAGGCATGTGGAATAACCTCTCAATAAATAATTTTGGCAATTAAGCTGTAACTCAAATCGTACGGCCCGCATAGTATATCACATGCGGCGTTCAACAGAGCGCGGCGCCGCGCGGCGGGTCGTCAGCCTTATCAACTGTTTCTGCGTGTGGTAGGGAGCGCGCGCGACTAATTAAATTTTGCCGTCACGCAGCGGCGGAATGGAGTCTGCATATGTGTCTGAGTAATTTGAACGGGAATACATGCTGGTGGATACTCCTGATCCTCCTCATCCTCTTTCTGAGCGGCAACGGCGCCGGCAATTGCGAGAGCAATAAGCCGAACAACTGCGGCTGCTGACGCAGAGAACGCAAGGGCCGGACGCGCCGGCGGGGGCTTCGGTCGAAGCCGCCCGCCGCGCCGCGCCGCGGCGACGTTGCGGGAGCGCGCAGAGCGCGCGCAAGCGCATCCGCTATTCATTCGCGGCGGGCGGTACAGGAGCGTTACTCCGTTATGACGCGGCGGACGGCGATGTCGTGCGGTTCCCGCGGGACGGCTCGCTCCAAAAGCCGCCGCCTCGCCAGTCCCACGGTGTACGCTCGGGCGCCGGGCAGGTAGCGGTCGTAGTACCCACCGCCGTACCCGAGCCGGAAGCCCTCGCCGTCAAACGCCAACGCCGGGACTATGATGAGCTCTAGCTCGGCTTTATCTATCAGACGGGAGTTTTCCGGCGGCGCGGGTATGCCGTGCAGACCGCCGCGCAGCTCGCCGTCGCCCGAAAGCTCGTGCGCGTGCATAACGCCTCCTCTGTACGATATCGGCAGCGCTACAGTCTTTCCCAGCCGCAGCGCCAGCCCGATCGCCTTGCGCGTGTCGGGCTCGCGGTTGACGCTGTAATAGAACAGGATAACGCCGGCGGAGATAAATTCGGGCAGGGCGGAGAGGTTTTCAAAAATCCCGGCGTCGCTTGAGGCGATATATTCGGCCGGCAGCTCCCCGATCCTGCGCAGAACCGCGTCACGCATAGCATTCTTGCCGTCCGGCGAGACTGTCATACGGCGGCGCCCCCCCTCAAAATCAGTTTACCGCACTCGGACCATATCTCTGTGTGGATATCGTCCGCGCCGCGCGGCTGGCCGCCGTCGCAGCACCGCACCTTGCGCCAGCCGTAGTATTCGGCCGCGTCCAGACCACATTCCCGACATTCCTCCAGATAGGACAAGTCCCGCTCGTGTATGTCGGGAACGGCGCCCGTCGCGGACTCCCGTCCGCGCCTTCGCTCGGCGGCAAGCTCGGCGGGTATGTCCATATACAGCACGAGATCCGGCGCGGGAAGGCCCATGAGGTTGAATTCAAACTCGCTGAGCCATCCGAAAAACCCGGCGCGGCGCCCGTGAGGGAGCTTTGCGCCCTGATGGATCGCGTTGCTCGTGGTGTAGCGGTCGGTGACCACCGTGCCGCCGCGGTCGTAAAAATCGCCCCAGAGCCGCTTGTAGGACGCGAATCTGTCAACGGCGAAAAACGTGGAGGCCGCGTACGGATTCACCGCGTCCGGCGCCGAGCCGAACTGTCCGTCGAGGTACATCCTCACGAGCGCCGACGACGGCTCGCCGTACGCGGGGAACGACACGCGCATGAACTCCGCGCCCTCGCGCGCGAGCCGGTCGCACAGTAAGCTAAACTGCGTCGATTTACCGCTTCCGTCAATGCCCTCAAGAACTATCATCGTGCCCATATCCGCCGCCCTCATCTCCCGCCTTTGCCGCGCAGTCCGCTCCAGATAACGGCGAGCAGATACTGCGGCAATATCGCCATGCGCTTTAAGCGCCTCGGATCGCTTATGAGCCGGTAGAGCCATTCGAGTCCGAGCCTCCGCCACGGCGCGGGCGCGCGCCTGACGGCGCCCGCGAAGACGTCCAGCGCGCCCCCCAGACCGACGCACAGAGCAGCACTTACATGCCGCGCGTTTTGCGCCATCCACAGCTCCTGCTTCGGCGCGCCGAGACACACGACGAGCAGGTCCGGCGCCGCCGCGTTGATTTTGCCGATCACCGCGGAGACGTCGTCGGAATACCCGTCGCACACGCCCGCGACCACAAGCCCCGGATACCGGCGCCGCAGCTTCTCCGAAGCCGCCTCCGCGACGCCGGGCTTCGCGCCGAACAGAAAGACACGTCCGCCGGAGAGCGACATCAATCCGAAAAGAGTGTCGATAAAATCGATGCCCGGCACGCGTCCGCGCAACGGGCGACCGAGTATGCGCGCCCCCAGCGTGACGCCGACGCCGTCCGCCAGGACAAGCGACGCGCCGTTTACCGCTTCCCTGAGCGCGGAGCTCTTGCGGCACATCCAGACGATCTCGGGATTCGGCGTCACGACATAACCGCGTTCGCCACCTGAAATCATTTCCGCCGCGCGTTTTGCCGCTTCGGCGACAGTCATATCGTCAAACCCGACGCCAAGCACATCCGTCCTCATGCGGGTATTGTATCACATCGCCCGGCTCATGTCTACGCGTGGCGGGCGCCGGACGGACGTCATGGAGCATGTCCGGGATACCGGCGTCCGGGGCGATGGATCACCCGACGTCCGGAGCGTCGCCAATCAGACCGTATCCGCCGTCGCGGCGCTTGTAGACGACGCTGAACGCGTCGTCCCGGTCTTGATTCCTGAACACAAAGAATTCGTGCTCGAGCAGATTCATCTGAAGGATGGCCTCCTCCGGCGCCATAGGCTTGAGGGGAAAAGATTTTGTGCGCACTATCTTGAATTCCGTGTCGTCGTCGTCGGGAGTAAAGCTGACGGACGGCCTGACGTCGCGCGCGAGGGCGCCCGCCCGCAGACGCTTTTCGAGACGCGTCTTGTGCTTGCGTATTTGCCGTTCGATCGCGGCTACGGCGGAATCGACTGTGGCGTGCATGTCGCTTGTCGCCTCTCTGACACGGTAATATATGCCGTTGTTTTTCAGCGTGACCTCCGCGATGTGGCGTCCGCGCTCGACGGTGAAGACGATAGACGCCTCGGATTCCTTTTTGAAGAAGCGGTCGAGCTTTCCTATCTTCTTCTCGGCGTAACCCCGCAGCTCGTCGGAAATCTGGACTTTCTTCTCGGTGATGGTAAACTTCATTTTGTGTTCGTTCCTCTCAATCAAATTACGCATTCCGCGTGGCGGGTCGCGTGGCAGCCCACGTTGACGACGCACGGCAGACCGGCGATGTGCGTCGGGTATGTCTCGATGCTCACGGCCACCGATGTAAAATCGCCGCCGAAGCCCTGCGGCCCGATACCGAGCGCGTTGAGCTTTCCGAGGATACGCCATTCGGCTTCCGCGTAAAACGGGTCGGCGCTGCGCCTGTCGGCGGGACGCGTCAGCGCGCGCTTGGCCAGCAGCGCCGCCATCTCGACGGTGCCGCCCAGTCCGACGCCGATCACGGTGGGCGGGCAGGGGTTCGCACCCGCCGCCCGCACCGTATCGACTACGAACGATTCGATATCGTCTATGCCGTCAGTCGGGAGAAACATGCGCATGGCGCTCATATTCTCGCTCCCGAAGCCCTTAGGCGCGACGGAAAGGCGGACGCTCGCGCCGGCTGTCAGGCGCATGTGTACGACTGCCGGCGTGTTGTCGCCGGTATTGACACGCCGGAGCGGGTCGGCGACTACCGATTTGCGCAGGAAGCCGTTCTCGTACCCGCGCCGGACGCCCTCGTTGACGGCGTCCTCAAAAAGGCCGCCCGTTATGTGGACGTCCTGCCCGAGCTCGGCGAACACGACGGCCATCCCCGTGTCCTGACATATCGGGAGGCCGCTCTCGGCGGC
Organism: Oscillospiraceae bacterium; assembly: GCA_031270395.1. Taxonomy (GTDB): domain Bacteria; phylum Bacillota; class Clostridia; order Oscillospirales; family Oscillospiraceae; genus JAISBX01. The sequence goes on along the minus strand of JAISXU010000007.1, from coordinate 13,575 downwards.
GAGCTTGAAATTCTCGACGACGTCGCACAGCGCGGACGCGCCGGCGGGCGACGACTCGGCTTCGGACGCGCACTCGAGCAATATCCCCAGAGCGGGCGGCAGCACCGTGGCGGCCGTGACGCACAAGCGCTCCACGGCGTCCGTTATTTCACCGCACGAAATCTCTCTCATAAGACTCACTTTCACCTGTAGTTTGATCCGCGAAATAATTTTATCATTTACAATACCGTCTTGGCAAGATATATTTACAGTGGAATATTCTCATTTACGACGGTTTATCCGTTACAGGCAAAGCCGTCTATCGTTGGAGGTGACCAAAATCGACCGGGAAAATATTGGAGGCGCGCTCTATGAGCGCCTGAGCGCTTACGCGTCGAGCGGGATGATACCCATGCACGTGCCGGGTCACAAGCGGAATTCCGGTATGCTGGGAGATGAACTCCCATACGGCGTTGACGTGACGGAGCTGCCCGGCTTTGACAATCTGCACGATATGCGCGGGGTGCTGCGAGATACGGCCGAGCTGGCGGCGTCGCTGTACGGATGCACTTGGGCGTTTCCGCTCGTGAACGGCGGCACGTGCGGACTGCTCGCGTCCGTGCGCGCGCTCACCTCACGCGGGGACACCGTCGTCATGGCGCGCAACTGCCACATGTCGGTGTACTCCGCCGTTGAATTGTGCGGTCTCCGACCCGTTTACATAACGCCGGAGACGGACGCCGACAGCGGAATCGCGCGCTCCGTCAACCCCGAGAGCGTCGCCGGAGCCATTGCGGACAATCCCGGCTGCGCGCTCGTCATAATAACCTCGCCCACGTATGAGGGCGTCGTCAGCGATGTGGCGGCAATTGCGGAGGCGGCGCACAGCCGTTCCATTCCGCTTCTCGTCGACGCGGCGCACGGCGCGCATCTCGGCTTTTCGGACTATTTCCCCGCTCAGGCGATACGCGAGGGCGCGGACGCGGCGGTGGTGAGTCTGCATAAGACCCTGCCCGCGCTGACGCAATGCGCGCTCGCGCTCGCGCGCGGCCCGCTTGTCGAGCCCGGCGCGCTGCGGCGCGAGCTGGCGGTATTTCAGACGAGCAGTCCGTCGTACGTGCTTCTGGCGTCGATCGACCGCTGCCTTCGGCTTCTGGCCTCACGGGGCAAGGAGATGTTCGACGCCCTTGAAGGCAGGCTGAGACGGTTTGACGCGCGTATAGCGAGCCTCGGGAGACTGCGCGCAATCCGGCGGGGGAACGGCGCGGCGGGCGGCGCTCCGGGGTTTTACGGTTTTGATCCGGGCAAGATCGTCGTCTCCGCGCGCGGCGCGGGCCTTACGGGGCGGGAGCTTGCGGAGCTGCTGCGCGCGGAGTTCAGGATAGAGACGGAGATGGCGGCGGCGGATTACGTAGTCGCCGTCGCGACGGTCTGCGACGAGGAATGGTATCTGGACGCCCTCGCCGACGCGCTGCTGGCGATAGACGCGCGCGCGCCGTCCGCGCTTCCGGCGTCCGGAGCGCGCGCGCGCGTTCGCGGAGGGCCGGAGGACGGCGAGCTGGCGGCGCTTGGGGACGCGGTGGGCGCCGTGGCCGCGGAGCACATCCGCGCGTATCCCCCGGGGACGCCGATCATTGCGGCGGGAGAGGTGATAAGCGAAGACGCCATGCGCGAGATACGCAGACTCGCCGCCGCCGGAGTGACGCTCCAGGGCCTCCCCGGCGCTCTGCGGGGCGACGGCAAGACCCGAAAGCGGCGGTCTGATTGAAAATCGGACGGTTGTGTGGTATGCTCTCTCGCGGAAACGAAACGGGCGCCGCCGAGCCTTCTGATTCTGAAACGAATATTTTCGTTGAAAAGCTTGGGAGTGTGGAGATGCCGCAAACGGATACGTCTATGCCGGCGAGACGGTGGTTTTTGCTGCTGCTTGCCGCCGTCTTTACGGTCGCGGCGGCGATCTGCGTCCTGAACGCCGTGGTCGATCCGTTCGGCGTGTTCGGCGACGTCGCGTATAACTGGTATTCGTTCGATATGACGAACAATCCTAAGGCCGCGAAATTTGAGTACCTCCGGCGCAATCACGACAAATACGACGCGTATATCCTCGGCCCGTCGGGTTCGAGCTCCATCTCAACCCGAACGCTGGGCGAATACACGGGACTGTCATGGTACAACATGTTCAACTATGGCGCGGACATGGCGTATACGCTCAGACTGGCCGAATATATCGCGGACAATTACGAGGCGCGTCATATTCTGCTCAATCTGCCGTTTATCAGCGCGGCGGATCACGCGGAGGACGCCGAAAACGACACGGAGCGGGCACATCCGGGACTTTCCGACGACCCGCTCGACTGGCTGCGGTTCCTCTTTGCGAATCCGAACTACGCGATCGCGAAGATGGGCGCCAAAGCGCGGGACAGCTATCTGCAAATGGAGTTCGACGTCTTTACGCCGGAGACCGGCGCGTACGATAAGACGTCGCGCGACGCGGAGGCGATCGGGTCTTTGGCGGAATACCTCGCGCTGTATCCGGAATTCACGCGTCCGCCCGACTACAAGGTCGGACTCACGGGACTCGGCGAGTGCATGGATGCGGTGCGCGAGCTAAAGCGGCTGTGCGACGGGCGCGGGATAGCGCTCACGGTGGTAATTCCCCCGCTGCGCTCCGGAGAGCTCGAGCGGTTTGCCCCGGAGGACATACGCGTTTTTCGAGAGCTGCTCGGCGAAATAACGCCGTACCATGATTTTTCGGACGGCTTCATACCGGACGACGCGCGATATTTTTACGACACGACGCATTTTCGCAACTGCGTAGGCGATATGATGCTCGCCGAGATGTTCGGCGACGCCGGCCGTTACGTCCCGGACGACTCCGGCGACTACACGAGCGAGCTGACCGTGTACATGTACCACGACATCTATGACGACGCGACATTGGGCGGGGAGGCTCCGGCCAACGGGACGTCGCTGTCCGCGTTCGAGGCGGACATGCGCGCGCTAGCGGACGGGGGATATACGACCGTCGGCATAGACGAGCTCATCGGTTACGTCGAGCAGGGGACCGACCTGCCGGAAAAGCCCGTGCTGATCACGTTTGACGACGGGTATATGAGCAATTACGAGCTCGCGTTTCCCGTACTCAGGAGCATGGGCTACAAGGCTGTGATGTTCATTATCGGCGTCTCCGTCGGACGCGATACGTACAAAAATACGGGCGAGCCGATGCTCCCGCATTTCGGGGAGGCCGAGATGCGCGAGATGGCAGACTCGGGTCTGATCTCCATCCAGAGCCACAGCTACGATATGCACCAGGTCGAGGGGCGCGACGACCCGCCGCGTCCCGGCGTTCTGCGGTTCGCGGACGAGAGCGAGGAGGAGTATATCGCGGTGCTGCGCGGCGACTACGCGCGCTCGCGCGCCGAAATCGAGGCGGCGACAGGGGAGAGTGTCGTCGCGTTCGCCTACCCGTTCGGACTCAGCGACAAGCTCAGCGCGGTACTGCTGCGGCAGATGGGCGTAAAACTGACGTTCTCGACCGAGCCGGGCGTGAACGAAATCGTCAAGGGACTCCCGCAGAGCCTCTATAATCTCAGGCGGCACGCGCGGTGACGACATGCGATAAAAAATGAAAATGAAAACGAGCACGGGCGAGCATACGGAAGCAAAGCAGTGAAAATACGAGTTTGCGGGACGCCGGTCATAAAAATTTTCAAAATTGCTATTGACATGCGCGCGCAAGCGTTGTACAATGGCGGAACGTAAATCAGAGAGAGCGATTATGACCCAGTCAGTACAAGCAGAACGAACGGGGAAGGATAGGTAAAGTGATGTCAACTACACTTGCGAAAAAAGGGACGGTGCAGCGCGCGTGGTATATCCTTGACGCCGCGGGCAGACCGCTCGGGCGCACCGCGGCGCAGGCGGCCGTACTGCTGCGCGGGAAGCACAAGCCGGACTACACGCCTAACGTGGACTGCGGTGATTTTGTTATCATAATCAACGCGTCGCGGGCGGTACTCACCGGCAATAAGCTGACGCAGAAGTATTACCGCCGTCACAGCGGCTGGATAGGCGGGCTCAAGGAAATACAGTATAAGAGCATAATGGAGACGCGTCCGGACTTTGCCATGCAGCTCGCCGTGCGCGGGATGATGGCGAAAAATACGCTGTCCGCGGAGGCGCTGAAGCGTCTGCGCATTTTCAACGGCGCGGAGCACAAGCACGCCGCGCAGAAGCCTGTCGAGTGGCGGCAAAATCAGGGGGGACAACATGTACACGAGTAAAAAGCCATACGTATACGGCACGGGCAGAAGAAAATCCTCTGTAGCGAGGGTGCGCGTGTTCCCCGGGGGTACGGGTTCCGTGACAATCAACGGCAGAGACATAGACGACTATTTCGGGCTGGAGACGCTCAAGCTGCTCGTTCGCCAGCCGCTCATCACGACGGGAACCGCCGACAAGGTCGATATCGAGACTACGGTCGCCGGCGGCGGCGTCACGGGGCAGGCGGGCGCCATACGGCACGGCGTCGCGCGCGCTCTCTTGCAGATAGACGACTCGTTCCGCCCGCTCCTCAAAGCGGCGGGCTTCCTCACGCGCGACCCGAGGATGAAGGAGCGCAAGAAATACGGACTCAAGGCCGCGCGCCGCGCGCCACAGTTCTCAAAGAGATAATCCGCTGTGCCGTCGCCGTCTGTTGCAGAGTCCGCGCTAGTCGGGGAGTCAGCGGTGCCCTGTAGCCTGCAACCCGCTATAGCAGGGATGAATTCCCGCCCCAGGGAACGCGCTGTGCCGCCAGCCCGGGGTAAGCGGCGTTGACGGGCCGGTCTCGCGCAACATGGATCCGTGAATCATGTCAGGCGGGGAACCGAGCAGCATTAAGCGGAGACCCGTGTGTGCCGCGAGGCGACCGGCCCCGAGCCGGCTGCCCCGGTAACGGGTATAACGCGGCTTTCAAAGGCGGGTGCGCGGGCTCTGCAACGGACGGCGGCGGACGATCCGGTCTTTTGAGTTGGAGATACAGATGTATCAGGCTTTGTACAGAAAATGGCGTCCGCGGACGTTTGACGACGTCGCGGGGCAGGAGCACGTGACGCAGACGCTCAAACGTCAGGTGGCGCTTGACAGGCTCTCGCACGCGTATCTGTTCGTCGGGACGCGCGGCACGGGCAAGACGTCCTGCGCGAAAATACTCGCGCGCGCCGTAAACTGCGAGTCTCCCGCGGACGGAAATCCGTGCAACGAGTGTCCGTCCTGCCGCGGGATAGAGGGCGGCGCGATACTCGACGTGCTGGAGCTTGACGCCGCGTCGAACAACCGCGTGGACGACGTGCGCGCGCTTCTCGACGAGGTCGTGTACACTCCGGCGTCCGTCAGAAAACGCGTGTATATCATCGACGAAGTGCATATGATGACGTCGCAGGCGTTCAGCGCGCTTTTGCAAATGCTTGAGGAGCCTCCCGAGCATCTCGTTTTTATTCTGGCTACCACCGAGGTACACAAGGTGCCCGCGACGATCGTCTCGCGCTGTCAGCGCTTTTCGTTTAAGCGCATACCCGCGGATATTGTGGCGGCGCGCCTGATAAAAATAGCGCGGGCGGAGGGCTTTGAACTCGAAGAAGCCGCCGCCGGGCTGCTCGCCCGCCTGTCCGACGGCGCTATGAGAGACGCGCTGTCGCTGCTCGACCAGTGCTCGGCGGGCGGAGACGTGGACAGGGAGAGGGTGCTCTCCGCGCTAGGACTCGCGGGGGAGAGCCGCGCCGTCCGAATCGTATCGGCGGTGCTCGACGGCGACGCGCCGCGTGCGCTGAAAGCGCTTGACGAGGTGTATATGGCGGGCGGCGATATGACGGCCGTCATAGGTGAATTGTCGCGCCTCACGCGCGACTGTCTCATAGCAAAGCTCATGCCGCGGGGCGGAGACGGCTTGCTCAGCGGCGGATATGACGCCGCGACGCTCGAAGGTCTTTCGGGGAAGGCGTCAGGTGAAAAATTGTACGGCTGTCTCGACGCGATGGCCCGCTCGGCGCAGGAGATAACGCGCGGGCTCGGAGGCAGACTCGCCGCGGAGCTCTGCGTCATAAAGCTGTGCGAATAGATACCCGTTCGTGACGCGGCGCGCAAAGCGCCGTCGTACCGCAAACGGGTGTGAAAGGATGGGTGTTCGGTATCATGGCGAAAGGCGGATTTCGCGGCGGCTCGTACGGCGGCGGCGGGATGAATATGAACAAGCTCCGTCAGGCGCAAAAGCTTCAGGCGGACATGCAGAAGCTGCAGACCGAGATAGAGGATCAGACGTTCTCGGCGTCCTCCGGAGGCGGCGCGGTAAAGGCGACGGTAAACGGAAAGCACGAGCTGACCGCTCTGGAGCTCGACCCGGGGGCGGTCGATCCGGAGGATGTGGAGATGCTCGGCGATATGGTGATCGCAGCCGTCAACGAGGCGATGCGCAAGGCGGACGAGTCCGCGAATGATCGCATGATGAAGCTCACCGGCGGGCTGAATCTGGGTTTTTAGGCTTATCGGAGCCGCGAGTTGAGGATCAGGAAAAAGCCCAATCTGCTTCCGCGCATGGAGCGGTGCGCCGCGTTGCGGGAGCTCGAGCCGGAGCGGCTGCGCGGCGGGTGGCTGCGCGAGTTTGCCGGATACGACGATCTGTTTGTGGAGCTCGGATGCGGTAAAGGATTGTTTACCGCGAGCTCGGCGCTGAAGGCCCCGAATATATTCTTCGCGGCGCTGGAGCGCTCGGCGGACGCGCAGATAGTGGCGCTGGAGCGCGCGCTCGCGCTCGGTCTGCGCAATATCAGGTTTATAACGCGCGACGCGCGCGATGCGGACCTGTTTTTCGGCGACGGCGAGGCGGGGCGCATATATATAAACTTCTGCGACCCGTGGCCGGGCGCGCGGCGCGCCAAGCGCCGGCTCACAGCGGCGGGATTTCTGGATATATACCGCCGCATACTGAGACCGGGCGGGGAGATACACTTCAAAACGGACGACGTCCCGCTGTTTGAGTTCTCGCTCCGGCAGTTTGAGTCGCGCGGCTTTACGCTGTCGGAGGTGACGCGCGATCTGCACGCTGAGGCGGCGGTCGAGCCTATGACGGACTATGAGCAAAAATTTCACTCCGAGGGCGTAAAGATATGCCGGTGCGTGGCCTCGTAGCGGCGGGAGTCACGGGCGCGCTTCGCGGATATACTTCTCTGAATGGGGGCTGCTATGTCTTTTATCAGGTTTATAATTGCGCTTTGGATCGGCAAGCTAATGCGCGCTATTATGCGTGCGCTCGGACGCAATGCCACGTATCTGCCCGGCGCTGCGGCTTTGCGGATATGCCCCGAGTTTCTTGCCCGCGCGGGTAAGCCGGAGATGATAATCTCCGTGACAGGCACAAATGGGAAGACGACGGTTTGCAACCTCATAATCGGTTTACTCACGCGCAACGGCGTGTCAGTTCTCCATAACCGGCTCGGCTCGAATACTGTGGCGGGAATAGCCGCCAGTCTGCTTTCCGGTTGCAAACTTACGGGCAAGAGCAGATTCCGGACGGCGGTTTTCGAGACGGACGAGCGCACGACACGCCTGCTGTTTCCGCACGTTATACCAAACTACCTCGTAATTACAAACCTATTTAGCGACTCGATCATGCGCAACGCGCACCCTGAGTTCATTATGGGCGTAATCGAAAACGCGCTGCCGAATACGGTAAAGCTGATACTCAACTGCGACGACCCGCTATCCTCGCGCATAGCGCCGCGCAATGCCCGCGTGTATTTCGGTGTCGATCGCCTCGACGACGACGTTACGGAGTGCGTGAATCGAATTAACGATATGCGCCTTTGCCCCGAGTGTGACGGCGCGCTTGTATACGACTACAGACGCTATCACCATATCGGGCGGGCGCGCTGCCCATCTTGCGGATTTCGGTCGCCGACGCCGGACTACAGGGCGTCCCGCGTCGATTTTGACGCCATGACGATGACTGTCAGCGACGCGGACGGCGAATGCGAATACGCGCTTTTGAGTGACAGCGTATTCAACGCGTATAATCAGCTTACAGCCGTAGCTGTAATGCGGGAACTCGGGTACGAGCACGCTGGGATACGCGCGGACTTTGATAGCGGCGTGACCATACCGTCCTCGCGCTATAACGAGGAGCGGGCGGGCGATGTCACCGTCATTATGCAGATGGCCAAGGGCAAAAACGCGCTCGCCTGTTCGCGCGTGTTTGACTACGTCAGTTCACGCCCCGGCGAAAAGGAACTGATATTGATTATGAACGATCTGCATGACGCGAAGAAGTGGTCTGAAAACACAAGCTGGCTCTATGATTGCGATTTTGAGTTTCTGCGCCGCGACGGTATAACGCGTATTGTGGCGGCAGGTCCGCGCGCGCTTGACTATTACTACAGACTGTTGCTCGCGGGAGTGCCGGAGGAGAGGCTGCGCTGCTCGGTTCCGGAGTTGGACGCCCCCGCGCATCTGGAATTTCGACGCGGAGGGAGCGTGTACATTCTCTATGGAGCGGACGCGATAGAACTGGCTGAGCGCGTCAGCGCGGAGACAAAACGCGTTGCGGAGGTGTCGTGTCATAGTAATTGAGATACTTTTCCCCGATACGTGCAATCTCTTCGGGGACAGAGGAAATATGGAGCTTCTGACGCGCGCGGTTCCGGGCGCGGTCGTAGTTGAAACACCCCTGCGCGCGCGCCCCGCCTTTTTGGACAGGGATGTCGATCTATGCTATATCGGCTCATCTACGGAGCGGGGACAAGCTATCGCGGCGTCTGCTCTCGCGCCCTGGCGCGACGAAATATCGGCGCGGATAGACGATGGCGCCCGTATACTGGCCACAGGTAACGCGCCGGAATTATTCGGCGAATACATCGACTGCGGGGACGGACATCGCGTTGAGTGCCTCGGGCTGTTTGGCGTACACGCAAAGCGCGACATGTTAAACAGGTATAACGGCTTGTTCCTCGGCAAGTATGACAATATTGATATAGTTGGATTCAAAAGCCAGTTTTCGCACATGTGGACAGATTCTGAGGATGACGACGAGGCGCTGTTTGAGGTCGTCAGGGGCGCGGGCAGACGCCCCGGCGATAGGCGCGAGGGTCTCCGGCGCAACAATTTTATGGCGAGCTATCTGCTGGGGCCGCTGCTCATTGTAAATCCGCCTTTCGCGAAGCAGCTTCTGCGCGACATGGGCGCCGATACGAACGAGCTGCCGTTTGAACGCGCGGCGATGGACGCGTATGACGCGCGTCTGCGCGAGTTTAGGGACCCGAAAACGGGTTTCGGGGGGTAAGGCGGCGTGGAGTACAGGCAGGCAGACGGCGAGGTCGAGATTTCCGGTGTGACGGATTTCGACATCGGACGGACGTTTGAGTGCGGGCAGTGCTTCCGCTGGAATCCGGACGGGAGCGGCTCGTATACGGGAGTCGCGCGCGGCCGCGCCGCCCGCGTCCGCAGCGAGGACGGACTCGTGTACATAACCGGGGATCTGGCGGACTTTGAGAATATATGGCGGCAGTATTTCGACCTCGACATGGATTACGCGTCGATCCGCCGCAGCCTTTGCGTGGACGAGTTTATGGAGCGGGCGGCGCGGTTTGGCGCGGGCATACGCATACTCCGTCAGGATAAGTGGGAGACTCTCTGCTCCTTTATAATATCGCAGTGCAATAATATCCCGCGCATAAAGAAGATAGTGGAGGCGCTGTGCCGCGAGTTTGGTGACCCTATCGAGTTTGAGGGCGGCGAGTACCGGGATTTTCCGCCGCCCGAACGCCTTGCGCCGCTGACGGAGGGAGACCTCGCGCCGCTGCGAAGCGGCTACAGGGCGGCGTACATATTAGCCGCGGCGCGAGCCGTCGCGGACGGGGAGATCGACCTCGAAAAGCTGGCGGCAGAGGACTGCGCCGACGCCCCGCGCGCGCTGAAGGCGCTGCCGGGCGTCGGCGACAAGGTGGCAAACTGCGTGGCGCTGTTCGGACTGCATAAGCTGGACGTGTTTCCCGTTGATACGTGGATGAAAAAGGTCATCGGCGAGCGTTACGGGGGCAGCTTGGATACGTCGGTGTTCGGTGGATACGCCGGCATCGCGCAGCAGTACATGTTTTTCCACGCGAGAAGTCAGCCGCCGCCGGGCGGCGGGACTCTTGCCGGCGACGTCGGGAACATGTGAACCGGTGTTCACGCGTTCTTATCCCGCATGTCGGCTATAATGCGTTTGGCGGCGTGGACGCCGTGCCGCTTTGTATCCGCTCAAGGGATACCGACGAGATTGTGAACACCGTCGCCCTGCTCGCGGGCAGCTTCGGGGGAATAAATCTCGAGGATATATCCGCGCCCCGGTGCTTTGAGATCGAGCGCGAGCTGAAGCGCGCATTTTAGCCAAAAATTTTATCCTCCTCGCGTGAAATTCAAGAGGATATTATGTCGATTTAACCAAAGATTTTTCTTTTTCAGATTTGTTGTTGACATCTTTGCACACATGATATATCATTAAATTGCTTTGCAATTTATGATATATCGCCATGCGGCGCGTCCCGCGCCGCGGCTCAAAGTTTAAGCGCGCGCCCGCACAGCGGGCGCATGCGCGTGATATAACATCCGCTCTGCGGATGTTATATCACAGATGTCAATATATGAACACCTCGGGATAGAGGAAAAGGGCGACTTAGAGAGGCTTGAGATGGCGCTGGATGGGATGGACGACGAGGCGCTGATGAGGAAGCTGGAAGCACGGCGCGGGAAAGGACGGAACGATTACCCGGTGCGCGTGATATGGAATCTGCTTATTGCGATGACGGTATTCGGGCACAGGAGCATCGAATCGTTCCGTCGTGAGTTGTGGAGGAACGCGCAGTTACGGAGGACATGCGGGCTGTGCGACTGGGCCAGGAAGAGGCACATGGTGCCTCCGGCACGTGTGTTTAGCGGTTTTCTGCGGCTTCTGGCGGAGGAACGCGAGGAATTGGAGCGCGTGTTTGAGATGACGGTCGAGGAACTGGTGGAGCTATTGCCGGAATTTGGGAAGCATCTGGCGGGCGACGGCAAGTACTTGGACAGCTACGCGAAGAGGCCGGCGAAAGACGGGAGTTCGGAGACTGACAGGCGAACGGAAAACGATGCGGAGTACTCCATAAAGAAGTACCGTTACACGGGAAGCGACGGGAAAGAGCACGAGAAAAAAGAGACGCATTACGGGTTCAAGGCACACCTCATATGCGATGTGCCCACGGAACTGCCGATAGCGTACGACGTGACGGCGGGGAACGCGAGTGAACGCGAAAAGATGATTGAACTGGTCGGCGCTCTCCCCGAACCGCTGGCGCGGCGCGCTGAGAGCTTGGCTCTGGACAGGGGCTACGACTCGGCAGGGATGATACGCGCGGTAAAGTCGCGCGGCATATGTCCGGTAGTGGACATACGCAACTGCTGGAAAGACGGGGAAGCCACAAAGCAGTACAAGGACACGGATATGGTGTACAACCACAGGGGCGAGGTGTACATATGCAAGGGCAACGGCGAACTTGCGAAAATGAAGTATGAAGGATACGACAGGAACAAAAATTGCCTGCGGTACTCGCACGAGGGTAAAGTCCGAAAGATTTACATAAGCTACGACGAGCGTATATTCCTTCCGATAGCCCGAGACAGCGCGAAGTTCAAGAAGATTTACAAGGGACGCACGTCTGTAGAGCGGCTGAACGGACGGTTGGACAGAGATTTCATGTTCGAGGATCACTGCATACGCGGGCTGGACAAGATGCGCACGAGAGTGACGCTATCGCTCATAACGATGAACGCACTGGCGGTAAGCAAGCTCAGGAGAGGCGTAAAGAAAGGCTTGGCGGCTATGACGCAGACAGGACTGCCGCCCGCCGCGTAACATATCTGACAGACAACTGAATAACTCCGAAAAACGGCGCCGCGAAACACGTGGGGCCTGGCAGTGTTGTGCAAAAATGCAAACTGCGAGGTTTTCCACAGTTTGCGGGGCTCAATGCCCTTCATAAATTGCCCCCGTCTACTCTCTCCCGCTCCTTCTTCGCGGCTAAAATGGGTGCAAATGGGTGCAAACGAAATTATTCCAAGGTGTGACATATGGACTATAACATGGCTCCGATAGCCGATTACTACGGCAGTTACGACGAAAACGGCAGACTTGAACCCAAACATGGTCAGAAGAGGGTTTGGAGGCCGCCAATTCGCCGTTCGATATCGGCGCCGTCATATCCGAGGTCATGTCCCATTTCCTAAGCTCTTCGACAGATTTTACCGGACCGACGCCTCCCGCTCACACGAGAGCGGCGGGTTCGGACTCGGACTATACATAGCGAGGACGGCCATGCGGCGGCTTGGCGGCGCAATCAGCGCGAATTTGGGCAGCGGCGGCGTGGTAACTTTTACGCTCGTGTTTCCCTCGCGTCGCTGACGGTATATGCTGTACGAGTTGGTATACAAGCCCGTTACAGCGTCTGCATGATATCAAGCAAGCTCTGATAGCTGTCAACGTCGTGGTACTTCACACCTGCATCGGATATTTCGTTGAACAGCTTTCGGGCGCATTTGATTTTCGCTTGTTCAACCGGTTTGAGTTGCAAGCTGTTCGTCGTGCCTTTGGTTTCCGCGATAAAGAAGATGTGCTTCACCGCGCCGCGCCTGAACGCAATCGCCCAATCCGGCGAATAGTTGCCTACAGGTGTAGGGATATAGAAGCCTTTCGGACCAGCGGGCAGTTTTGCATAGACGATGACTTCATCAGCTGCGTCAACGTCGGCGGCGAATCTCCGTTCCACGCTGTTCTCGGCAGTACCGTCTGTGAAAACATATTCTTGGATTGCTTTTTTCGCCTGAAATGCTTTCGCGTACTCTTGCGATGACTTGTTCATGTTGAAAATATCCTGCGTATACGGTTCTTCCGCGCTTGGTTGATACCTGATATGCTCAACGATAATAGCGGCTTTTTGTTTGTCAATTTCATCGACCACGCGCCGAATAAATTCCTCCGGGTTTTGACTGAACATTCCGCGCTTCTCAAACGTCAAGCCCGTGAGAATGGTTGCTACGGATTTGCGCGTCAGCGTCGTTGCCTCCGCGATTTTCCCTATGAGGTCATACGGCACGGTGCTGCCCGCCGCATGGTCAAGCGTTCGCGTCCTTGTGCGCTCCACGTCAAATTCCGCGCCGGTCTGAACACCCTCTGTAAGCGTGTAAGAAAGCCTTGTCACGCGGAGATTTGCATTGAGGGCGGCGACGGATTTTTCGATAAGCTCCGGCGTGTCAAACTCAACCGTGTAGGCATACCGCTTATTAGGACTGTGCTGTCAAGGGTAGTTCAAATATTTTATTTCCCGAAGTTAAATTTATAGCCTTTCCGTGTTTCACCGGCCGCCGTCGCGCCGAGGGCAACAAAAAAGCCCTTCGGCGGTTCACCGAAAGGCTTAGGGGCGTCTCGCTCATTTTGTCCAACGGCGGATATGTTTCACCGGGTCGCGCCGGACTTCCGACACGGACGCGGAGACTTGCAGAAGGTATTGCTCCGGGTCAGCCATGCTCAACTCATCGAGCAGATATGTATTG
>JAISXU010000054.1 GCA_031270395.1 Oscillospiraceae bacterium | reverse complement strand
GAACCGACACGTTCTATAACGCCCTGTTCCACCAAAGCACGAACAGTGCGAAGCACAGTTCGACTGTTTCGCGATATTGCTTCAGCCATTTCAGCCACTGTGATGCCATGCTGATTCTTCATCAGTGACTGACTCATTGCAAAGGAGTTTACCCTTTACCCATGTTTCAGCAGCGCCTCTTGGAAAATGCCCATCAAACTTTCTGTTTATCTCCCCGTTTGTTACATATCTGAGGACAAAGAAGTCAAAATAACGCTTTGCCCAGTCCAAACCCAAACCAACATATGGCTTGTCATTAAGGAATTTGCCGTTCCCGCCAAAGAGAGACTCAAAAGTTGAGTAGGTCAAAACAAAATTCATTTGTGAGCGTTCGGCACAAAAAAAGCTGCCCAAAAGCGGCTGTCCTGACAAAAAACGAATAGAACTATATCTGCAATGATATTGACTTAACCTGCGCTTATGAAATAAAATTCACCAAAATGTTCATTGCGGAGGCGAACGCTATGCAAGTGACAACGACGTATAAATTCAGGCAGGTTTCCGAAAGAACCCGATACGTGCGGGAACTCGTGAGGAACCGCGTGGTGCAGTTTGATTCCGAACGAGCGCAAATTGTAACTGATTTTTACAGTAACCATAAAAATGTGCCGCCTGTTATACAAAGGGCAATGGCTACGCTCGAAGTGTGCCGGAAAAAGACGATAAGGGTTGAAGATTTTGAAATTATCGTTGGAAACTACGCAAGGGAGTACGGCGGCGCGGCACTCTACCCCGAGTGGGGCGCGGGCGGTCTTCTGTGGGCGGTTATCTCCGCGCAGAGCGGTGAGTGGAAACTTGGCGGCGACGGGCTGTATCACAGCCCGCCGGAAGACGAGGTTAAGCTCTCAGTTTCACCGGAAGACGTTGAAATAATGAATGAACTTGCGTCCTATTGGACGGAGGATAACACTATTTGCGCAAGTTCCAGAGCGTGGCAGCCGGAATGTTATGACGAACTCTATAACCTTGATGTAACGAATTATAACAAGTCGGGTGTGCCGATCGGCTCAATACCGTACGGACACCTTGTTCCGGGGTTCCCGAAAATCCTGAACTTCGGTTATGCCAAAATAAGACAGCAAGCGCAGGATTGGATAGACGGGCACAAAAACTGCCTTATGGGCGACAATATTACCAAATACTTGTTCTATCGCTCCGCGGTGCTTGCGTGTGACGCCGGCTCACTTCTATGCGGACGATACGCGGACGAGTGCTGCCGGAAAGCAAGCGAAGCGTCAGACCAAAAGCGTAAAACCGAACTCCTGACAATGGCGGACGGTTTGGCGCATCTGGCTGAAAATCCCGCGCACACGTATTGGGAAGCGTGCCAGGCGGTTATGATTTACCTTATTCTTATGCGCGCGGAGGCGACGATTCCGGGTGTGGCGCTCGGCCGTTTCGACCAGTACACTTGGCCGTTCCTGAAACGCGATTTGGACGCGGGCAGACTTACGCCCGACGAAGCGCAAGAAATCACCGACGCGTTTTTCTTAAAAGCAAGCTGTAACTTTACGCCGGGGCCGAAAATGGTCACGATTGCCTCGGGCGCGGGAAACACATGGCAGCACACCACAATCGGCGGTTGCGACCCGGATACGGGCGAAGACGCATCCAACCCTGTCACATATATGGTTCTTGAAACAATCGGGCGGCTTAAGCTGCACGACCCGACCGTGTCGCTGCGAATCACGAAAAACACCCCGCCTGAACTGTGGAATCTAGCAATAGAAACGTCACGCTTGGTCGGCGGACTTCCGTTGTTTGAAAACGACGACGCGGTGATTCCGGCGCTCGTAAAATCCGCCGGATTTGAACTCAAAGACGCGCGCGACCACAGCTTCGTCGGATTCCAGGAGGCGGTCGGTTCGGGCTGCGACTATCCTGCCTGTGGAGGAACGCACCCGAACCACTCCGGGATACACGCCGGTATCATCCTGACCTGCGCCTTGAATGACGGAAAAAACCCGATGAACGGCTATCAGTCGAACCTGCATCCGGGCTTTTTGTATGATATGAAGTCAATTGAAGATGTTCGCGGCGCTTTTGCCGGTATGATGTCATATGTCAGCGATATGTTTATGACTATGCAGAATTATGCGGATTACCTCGCTATGTACTATTGCCCTCACGCAACCGTGTCTATTACGATGGAAGGCTGTATGGAAAGCGGGAAAGATGTTTGCGCGGGCGGCGCAAAGTACAACGCGAACGGCGGCGCGGTTACGGGCTTTGCCACAATCGCGGATTCACTGTCGACTATAAAATATATGTGTTTCGATAAAAAGCTTTGCACGACTCGCGAACTATACGATGCGTATATGTCAGACTGGGTGGGCTATGAACCGTTACGAGAAAAAGTTCTGAACGAAGTACCGCATTTCGGGAACGCCGATTCGTATGTAGACGAGGAGTTCAAATGGTGCGTCGACACATACGCGGAGATTTGCAAACGCGCGCACAGCATAAGGGCGCCGCAGTATCGCCCGGGTTTAATCGGCGCGTCCGACCATATCGCGCAAGGCTACAGGACATTCGCAACGCCTGACGGCAGGAAATCCGGGACGCCGCTTGCTGACGCGGCTTCCCCGTGCCAAGGAAGGGACAGAAACGGACCGACCGCCGTGATGGTGTCCGCGTCGAGCTATGACCACACGCTGTTACCGAACAATTCGGCGCTCAATATGAAGATACATTCAAGCGTATTCTCGCGTCCGGACGGCGCTGAAAAACTGGCGCAGCTCACAAGGTCTTACTTTGATTTTGGGGGAATGGAGATACAGTATAACATCGTCGACAGTGCGACGCTTAAAAAAGCCCAAGCCGCGCCGGAGGATTACCGCGACCTTGTTGTGCGGATTGCCGGGTATTCGGCTTACTTTGTTGAACTTGACAAGACTCTTCAGGACGACATTATTTCGCGCAACGAGTTATCAGTATAGAGCGCGCGGGAGCGTCATCTCAGATGTAATTTTGACTTGTGCCGGACGACATGTGCCATAAACGATTCTACGCACGGGTTGGTGTTGCCGATGCAGCAAACGACCGAAAGCTCAGTAAACCCCAGTTCAGAAAAATGGATAAACCGCATATCTTTATTCGTTGAAAAAACGTGAGTGTCGTCCAGAATGGTGATTCCGCGTTCGCACTCGAGCCATAACATAAGCGTTCCCAAGTCAGGCGCCGCCAGACGGTTTGGAAAAATTCCCGCTTCCTCGCATATCTTGTCGAAGCGTTTTGCCGGAGATGAGTTTTCGATTTCGGAAAGCGTGATGAATATGTCTTCCCGGAAATCGGCGAGGCGCAACTTAGCCTCGCCCGTCCCGAAAAGCCTGTGGCTTCGCGGTACGACGACGCAAATATCCGCCTTCGCGACGACCTCGTGGGTGAGTTCCGGGAAATAGTCAAAGTCTGTCCTCGCGCCGAAGACGATGTCAAGCGTGCAACCGCAAAGATGTTTCCTGAGTTCCCGCAGATTTTTCGCTTCCAGATGAATCTGTATGCCGGGGAACCTCTCTTCAAATGACTTCAGCAGCGGCAGGAAATCACGCACGGACTGTCCCGCAAGCGCGCCGATTTTGAGCGAACCGGAAACGCCGTCCTGCGCGGACTTTGCGTCCGACAATACGCGGGTATACTGCGCGGAGAGTTCTTTCACACCGGCGTAGAGCGCTTCCCCGGCGGGGGTGAGGCGGACGCTCTTGCTGTCGCGGAGGAAGAGCTTGAGCCCGAGTTCGGTCTCCATCGCGGAGATGTTCCTGCTCACGACCGGCTGCGACACAAATAGCGCATCCGCCGCCTTAGAAAAGCTCAGGACTTCCGCCAACGTTAAAAAACATTTTACTTTCAGTTCATTCATATCACCCACATTATACTGCACGGCAGTCAAAAAATAAAGATATATCTCAAAACAGGAGGGGCTTCCAACGTCCAGATTATCACCGATTATCACGATTATCACCGGGGAGAACTACTACGTGAATAATGTCGTATGCACTCGTTTTCGCTCTCTCGTCCTTTTCGCTGTGGCGAAAAGAATTTTTGCGAAGGAGTGCGCCCTCGTCGGAGCGAACTACACCGCCCTATGGGCGGTATCCGCTCCGTTGCGTTGCTCCTCCTCTCCGAAATGAACCCGCTCCGCTGGGCTTCATTTCGGCCCCAGACGGGAGATGCAGAGCAAAAATTGTTATACTAAGTCAGTAGATGGAATTCATTTCCATCTACTGACACTCTGCGAGCGCCAAAGCGCGAGAACTAGCTCCCGTAACTCGTTTGTTACGGCGAAGCCGTGACAAACGAAATGATTTTTTTGCGAAACGCCGAATGATTCCCTCTTGCCGCGTAATACCCGCCCCGCACCGCCGCGCAGTCCGCCCATAACATTGCGCTGAACATGGCGCTAAAATAACAGGATTTGCAAAACGTAAAAAAATCCATTGTGCAAATTGTGTAATCCGTCAATGACATACG
This sequence comes from Oscillospiraceae bacterium, assembly GCA_031270395.1. Lineage (GTDB taxonomy): Bacteria > Bacillota > Clostridia > Oscillospirales > Oscillospiraceae > JAISBX01. Next base: position 10,568 of record JAISXU010000054.1, on the reverse strand, counting down.
CCCCTTTGATATGTCAAACTGCTGTAAGTGGATTCCCGTCGACAAAACGCAGCTTTTTGACACGGCACATTCACGCAAAAACAATGAAAAGGGGAACAACGTATGAAAAAGGCAGTCGCAGTAATCCTGACGCTCCTGATGGTTTTCTCGCTCTTTGCGTGTACGCAAACCACCGAGAACACTCCATCGGGCAGTCCCTCCCAGTCCCCGACGCCGACACCGACGCCGTCGGCAAGTCAGCCGGCGCAAAGCCCGGCGGGCGGCGGTGAGGACGCGGAAACACCGCCGTCCGCAGACACGGTCACGGACGTGTCTGCACTCGAAAACACTATCGGCTTCTTCTCCAGCGGCGTGGAGCCCGCCTCGCGCGATACATACGAGATAGTATGGGCGTATATGCGCCCGATGGCGCTGTTTCAGAATATCACGACGGCGCTGAAGGAGCTTGAACCGCAGCTCAACTTCACAACGACGGAATACTGCGCCAACAGCGACATCGACGCGATGATCCAGACCATTGAGATATACTCCGATCAGGGCGTGGACGGGTTTATGATAGTTGTTGACCCGACGGCGTCCGCACGTATCAAGGAGGTTCTCGACGGCACGGGTATCCCGTATGTCGCGATGCTCAACTCCGTGCGCGACGAGACCGGCAGTGAAATAGTCCCCTGCGTCGGTATTGAGGGGGAAATCGCCGGGGCGGAGACTATTCAATGGCTCTATGACAACTACAAAACCTACTGGGGCGACATTGACGAATCCGAGATAGGTCTGCTCGACTTCAACTTCTCGCCCAACGTCGATTTCGACGATCGCCACAACGGCTCGAAGGCTCGCTTCTTAGAGCTGCTTCCGGGCAATGAGAGCAAGGTGTTCTCAGCCGACGGCGTATCCGGCGCGCTGGACGAGCAGACGGGCTACGACCTCGCCTCCGCCATACTCGCCGCCAACCCCGACGTCAAATATTGGTTTGTGGCGGGCTGCATAGAGCTTTACTCGCAGGGCGCGGCGCGCGCGGTGGAAACGCTGAATATGGACGACCGCGTGCTAATCACGGCCGTGGGCAGTGACGTGCTGCCCGCAGAGTGGGACGGCGGCTACGACGGCAGCTGGGTCTCCTGCCTCGCGCTGTCCAATTACCAGTACACAATACCCGGAATTTGCGCGCTGGTCGCCCAAATGGACGGCAAGGCGACTCCGGAAACGCTGTGGCAGTCGCGCCGCGCCCCGGGGGATCAGGTCACGTTCTATAACGTCTCCTACGGCTTGCTGACGCGGGATAACTACAAGGAATTCTTTGAGCAGGTTCTGGTGGACTCCGGGCTGGCGTAACCATCGCAGAAAGGCGCGGGGAGGCGATCTCCTCCCCGCGCCCTAACTCATACCTGAACCCGAGGAGGCCGATTCATTGACAAAGCGAATCAATAAATTTCTGCGCTCGAAACATTTTTCCCTTGTCGTCCTGCTCGTGATGATGATAGCGTTCTTCTGGGCGTTTTCAAAGAATCACTCGTATCTGGGATTGAATAACATCAGAAACATCCTCAATTCAACGGTTATTTACACGCTTCTCGCGGTAGGCGGCGGCTTGGTTATCATCGCGGGAGAGATAGATTTGTCGCCCGGGTACGTGGGAACGGCGGCGGGCGCGGTTATGGCGGCGCTGCTGAACAGTACCGGACTGCCGTGGCTTGTCGTGGTCGTCATGTGCCTCGCCATAGGCGTTGTGTTCGGACTTATCAACGCGTTTCTTATCAATGAACTGAAGCTCCAGAGCTTTATCGCGACGCTTGCGATAGGCTCGTTTATCGCCGGCGGGTTTGCGTATATCGTGGTAGACGGCAAAACGCTCGAAATCAAAAATGACGCTATCGCGCTTATCGGCACGGGGAGAATCGGCGGCTTCGTTCCGTATACAATTATTATCTCCACGGCGGTGATCGTCATTTACGGCGTCATACTCGCGAAGACGAAATTCGGCCGCTGCGTTTATCTGTGCGGCGGCAACCGCGAGGCGGCGCGCCTGACCGGCATAAGTCCCAGGCTGATGTCTTACATACTGTTCGCGAACAGCGGAATGCTCGGCGCGCTCGCCGGCTTGTTGTATGACGCGCGCTTGAAGGCGGGCAATCTGACGGGAACGAACCACTATGTATTCCCCGCGATAACGGCGGCGGTTCTCGGTGGTCTGTCCCTCGGCGGCGGCAACGGAGATATGCTCGGGTGCTTTCTCGGGCTGCTCATAATAAGCGGCTTCAATAACGGCTTGGTAGTGCTGGGGGTATCCCCGTTCTGGCAAAATGTCGCGTCGGGACTTCTGCTGCTGCTCGCGCTGACGCTGGATTATCTCACCAAACGCGGAACGAAAGGAGGGCGCGCGCATGGAAAAGCTGCTGGAGTTTAATAACATAAGCAAGGCGTATCCCGGCGTGCAGGCTCTCGACGACGTCGGCTTCAGCGTTAAGGGCGGCAGAGTAGCCGCTCTCATGGGCGAAAACGGCGCCGGTAAAAGCACGTTGCTGAAAATTCTAAGCGGGGACATACGTCCGGACGCGGGAGGTATCAGTATCGACGGCAAGGCTCAGAGCTTCGAGTCGCCGCACCGGTCGCTTCAGGCGAGTATCAGCGTGATATATCAGGAACGGCAGCTTGTCAACGATATGAGCGTTATGGAAAACATTTTCTTCGAGGACCTGCCCGTAAGCGGTCCCGGCTTTGTAAACAGATCGGAGCTGCGGCGCGGTACGCAGGAGATACTTGACGTGTTCGGGCTTCCCATCAAACCGGCGGACATTGTGGGGCGCCTTTCCGTGGCTCATCAGCAGATGGTTGAAATCATGAAAGCATACAGGCGCGACTCCGATATAATAGCGTTTGACGAGCCGACCGCGCCGCTGACCGATAAGGAGATCGACATTCTGTTCAGGCTGATAGCCAAGCTGAAGGAGCGCGGCAAAATAATCCTGTATGTCTCTCACCGCATGGCTGAAGTATTCAGGATTTCCGATGAGATTATCGTACTCAAGGACGGCAGGCTTGTCAATTCGTTCGAGACGGCGCGGACAGACGAGGCGGAGCTTGTCCGGGCGATGATCGGGCGCGACATCGGCGACACTTACGCGAACCTTAACCGCAGCGACAATATCGGAGACGTGCTGCTCAGTGTGAAGGACCTCGTCGCGAAGGGCGTTCACGGCGTGAGCTTTGAGCTTCGGCGCGGTGAAGTGCTCGGCTTCGCGGGGCTGATCGGCGCGGGCAGGACGGAGACGATGCGGGCGATTTTCGGCGCCGACCCGATTATCTCCGGCGAGATAACGCTTGAAGGCAAAAAAGTGCGGTTCCGCTCTCCTAAGGACGCGATTGCCAACGGCGTCGCGCTCTGCCCGGAAGACCGAAAGGAACAGGGGCTCGTGCTGGGGCGGTCGATCCGCGACAATATCAGTATGCCCGTGCTGTCTAAGGTGAAAAAAGGTCCTTTCCTCGACGTCAGGGCGGAGGAGAGTCTTGCCGGCGAGGCTGTCCGGACATATAAAATCAAAACTCCGTCAAGCGAAAAACAGGCGGGCGAGCTCTCCGGCGGCAATCAGCAGAAGATTATTCTCGGTCGCTGGACGTCCGGAAAAATGGATACGAAGGTTCTGATTCTCGACGAACCCACAAAGGGCATCGACGTCGGGACAAAGGCGGAGGTCTATCAGATGGTGTGCGATTTCGCCGGACTTGGAATCGGAGTGATCTTCATATCGAGCGAGTTGACCGAGGTGATCAACGTCAGCGACAATATAATCGTTATGCGGGACGGTCGCATTACCGGCAGGGTGGCAAGGCGGGAGGCGACCGAGGAGCGCGTCCTCGCGCTCGCGATGAGCGACTATCAAGAGAGCATGGAGCGTATGGTATGAAATCAGCGGTCAGGAGAATCATCGGGGCGAAGGAGTTCACACTGTTTCTCGTGATGGCGGCGGCTGTCGTCGTCTTTACGGCTATCAACAGGAACTTTCTCTCTCTCGACAATATACGGAACATATTCAACTCGGCGTTTGTCGTCGGGACGTTTGCCGTGGGAATGTCGTGTCTGCTCATCAGCGGGGAGCTTGATTTATCGTCGGCGAACACGGGTATGATGGCGGGCGTCCTCATCTCGCTGCTCATGAACGCGGGCGTGCCGTGGGTCGCGGCGCTGATAATCGTGCTTTTCTTCGGCGCGGTCACCGGCTTGATAAACGCGTTCTTCGTGAACGTGCTGGGCTTTACCGCATTCATCTCCACGCTCGGCGTAAGCACGGTGTATGGCGGTCTCGCGCTCGTATTCACGAACGCGCAGAATGTGCCTATAGGCAATCCGGCGTTCTGGTCGCTCGGCTCGATAAATGTGTTCGAGGTATTTCCGCTGCCGTTCTTTATCATGATTATTCTGCTGACCGCGTACGGAATAATCCTGTTCGCCACGCGGTTCGGGCGCAGACTGTATATGGTCGGCGGCAATCCGAACTCATCAAGACTCGCGGGAATCAATCCGAAGAAAATTACGACCATACTCTTTGTCAATAACGGGGTAATCGCGAGTCTTGTCGGCTCGCTGCTCGCCGCGCGGATGCATATGGGTTCGCCTCTCGCGCTGTCCGGTTCGGATTTGGACGCCATCACGGCGGCTGTTCTCGGCGGCGTGTGCTTTACCGGCGGCAGCGGCAATATGTTCGGGGTGTTTCTCGGTATCATGCTGCTCACGAGCTTTCAAAACGGGCTCGTCGTCGTGGGTGTGGATTCATACTATCGCGTCGTCGCCAAGGGCGTTTTACTCGTCGCGGCGCTGGCGCTGGATTTCTACCGCGAGAGGGCGCGGCAAAAGCAACTGCTGTCGAGCTGACGGCGGACAATATTGATTTGGAGGAGGATATTTCAGTTGCTGAACGGTCGCGAAAATTTGCTGAGGGTATTCCGGCATGAGTCCCATGAGCGCTTTCCGCGCGGGTTTGATACGCACACCATGATGTTCCCCGGCGAATGGGGCGGCCCGTGGGCAAAGGGCGAGGATAAACAGACGGACTGGTTCGGCGTCCATTGGACGCCCGTGCCGGCGATGGGTCAGATGACGACGGAGACGGGCGAGTATATTATCCGTAACCTCGACGACTGGCGCAGTGAGGCGAAAATCCCGTTTGACGAGCTTTCGTCGTATGACTGGGCTTCCGACGCCGCGAGGCAAACCGCGAATTGGGATCGGGAGACGCAAATGGGCGCGATCATTCTCCTTGAAGGGCATTTTGAGCGTCTGCACTCACTCATGGGCTTCCAAGAGGCGCTAATGTCGTTTTATGAGAGTCCCGACGCGATGTGCGACTTTTTCGCGGAACTGACAAAATACAAATTTGAGTGTCTGCGGAAAATCAAAGAACACTATAAACCGGACGTCGTCATTTATCACGACGACTGGGGAACCCAGCGCAGCACATTCTTTGACCCGGCGCACTGGAGGTATTTTATCAGACCGTTTTTCAAAGACATTGTCGATGAATGTCACCGCCTCGGCATGTACTTTGAGCTGCACAGCTGCGGTCATATCACGCCGATGCTCGGCGACGCCGTGGAGATCGGCATAGACTCGATCCAAACGCTCCAATACCCGCAAAACGACATCGTGGAAGTAAAACGCCTTTACGGCGATAAATTGGTCACCCGCGGCGGTTACGACGGGCAGAAAATCATTGCTCCCGGCGTGAGTGACGACGAAATACGCGAAACGGTTCGGTACAGTCTGCGGACGCTCGCTCCGGGCGGGTTTCATATCCCGTATGTCTATGTGATAGGCACGGGCGCCGAGCACCCCATGGCGGTGATGGAGGAAGAAGTCGCGGCGTACGAAAAAGAACTGTTCAATAAGCAATGAGGGGGAGCTTTATGCTCACGGCGAAACAAAACTTTCTTGAAACAATTAAGCCGGGCGGCAAACCGGACAGACTCGTAAAGCAGTTCGAGGGTACGGTTTTTCTGCCGGGCGATCCCGTGAACTATTTCGTTCGCGGGGAGCGCTTCCCCGGAATGCCGCCAAAGACAGACCGCTGGGGCACTACGATTATCTGGGAGCAGGGAACGCCCGGCGCTATGCCGCACGTCACGGAGGATAACAAAGTCGTCCGGGATATTACGCACTGGCGTGACTTCACGCGCGTTCCCGACTTGATCGCCAACTGCTCCGACAGCGCGCTGTGGGAACCGTACCTTGAACGCGCGGCGGCAATCGACCGGGGCGAAAATCTGCTTATGATGTTCGCGCCGACGGGCGTTTTCGAGCGGCTGCATTTCCTGATGGGCTTTGAGGACACGTTCGTGAACCTTATGACCGAGCCGGAGGCGATGGAGGATCTATGCGCCGCGATAGGCGAATACCGATATAACGGCTTCAAGCTGATGACGGACTATGTCAGACCCGACATAATATTATCGCACGACGACTGGGGCAGCAAGACCAACCTGTTTATGCAGCCGGAGCTGTGGCGCGAGTATATAAAGGCGAACTTTCAAAGGTCCTACGACTATTTGCACGAAAACGGCGTTATCATTATGCATCACTGCGACAGCTTCTGCGAACCGATTATTGAGGATATGGTTGACCTGCACATCGACGTATGGCAGGGCGTACTGCCTCAAAACGACATTCCCAAGCTGCAAAAGCAGCTGGCGGGACGTATGACGCTTATGGGCGGCATTGACGCCGCCGTCGTTGACAGATCCGACTCGACCGAGGCGGAGATTCGCGCCGAGACGCGCCGCGCGTGCGTGGCCTACGCGCCCGGCGGGCATTTTATACCTTGCATAACCTACGGCGGTCCGGGGTGCATATACCCGCACGCCGACGCGATAATCGACGCTGAAATAGAGCGGTTCAACACGGAACATTTCTAAACCGCCTATTATGAACAATTTCGTTTACACACGTTATCGTTCTTTCGTCCTTATCGGCGGAGCCGATAAGAATTTTTGCGAAGGAGTGCGCCCCGTGCGACGGAGCAAAAATTGTTATATCTCCGTCAGTGTCGGTAATTCATTTACCGACACTGACACTCTGCGAGCCGCGCACGGCGAGATCCAACCCTCGTAACTCGTTTGTTACGGCGAAGCCGTGACAAACGAAATGTATCCGCCGTGCTTGCTTTTTCCGATTTGAAGTGATAAAATACCCGCGTTAATGAGAGGAACTGTCATATCAATGAGTATTATTGACGCTTACGATGCGGAAACAGAGGAAATACTAAAGCCGTCCGACATGACAAGGCGCGTCCCGGGATTCCCGGAGGTCGTCGTCGCGGCGTTCCAGCAGAGCGCCGTGGACTCGCTCGTGGCGTCACGGAGGCCGGACGTCATAGACGAGCTCCGAGCCGGAACCGCCGTCCCAATATACGCGGTGCGGCACGACGGCGCCGGAGCGCCGCGCGACATCGCCGTCTACAGGACGCCTCTCGGCGGTTCCATAGCGGCGGCCATGCTTGAGGAGATCGTCGCAAAGGGCGGACGTAAGCTGGTATTCTTCGGCTCCTGCGGCGTTCTGGACAGCGCGCTCGCCGCGGGACGCTTTATAGTGCCGACGGAGGCGTACCGCGACGAGGGGACGAGCTATCACTACGCCCCCGCGGGCGATTGGATAAAGGTCGATACGGCCGCGCGTCTGGGGGAGATCATGGCCGATATTGGCGTCCAGTTCGTCTCCGGGCGCGTGTGGACTACGGACGCGCTCTACCGCGAGACGCGCGGCAACGCCCAAAAACGCAAAATCGACGGCTGTATCGCCGTCGATATGGAGTGCGCCTCGCTGGCCGCCGTGAGCCAATTCAGGGGAGTGCCCGTATATCATTTTCTCTACGCGGAGGACAGCCTCGACGGGCAGGAGTGGGATCGCCGGACGATGGGGAGCGTGCCGCCCGACGACCACGCGCGGTATATGGAGTTGGCGCTGGAGATTGCCGCCCGCGTCTGAAGCCCCGCCGTGACAGGGCAAAAAAGCAATCTGTCCCTCCGCGGCTCAGGCTTGGTCCGTTGGCGCCGCTCAAGCTCCGCCCGTACCGCGCCGCCATTCCTACCGTCGTCCGCCGTCCCGTAATCAAAGGGCGGTGCCCGGCTGTCGCCGGTCGCCGCCCTTTGGGCGAATTTTCATATCTGTTTCAGCGCGTTTATCTTTACGCCCGGGCCCATTGTGGACGCCGTGACACAGCTTCTGATATACTGTCCTTTCGCCGCCGCGGGCTTTGCCCTGACGACCGCCGTCACAAGCGCGTTGTAGTTCTCCACCAGCTTCTCCACGCCGAACGAGATTTTTCCGATCGGGCAGTGGATGATGTTTGTCTTGTCGAGTCTGTACTCGATCTTGCCGGCCTTGATCTCGCTTACCGCCTGCGCTATATTGGCCGACACGGTGCCGGCCTTTGGCGTCGGCATGAGACCTTTCGGCCCGAGCACCTTTCCGAGCCGCCCGACGACGCCCATCATATCCGGCGTGGCGACTACGACGTCGTAATCGAAAAAGTTCTCCTTTGTTATGCGATCCACCATGTCCTGCCCGCCCGCGAAATCGGCGCCGGCGTCAAGCGCCTCCTGTACGCGCTCCTCCTTGCAGAACACGAGCACGCGCCGCGTCTTGCCTGTGCCGTGCGGCAGAACGATGGCGCCGCGAACCTGCTGGTCGGCGTGCCGCGAATCGACGCCGAGCTTTATGTGCAATTCGACGGTCTCGTCGAATTTTGCTTTCGCCGCCTTGATAACCAGATCGAACGCGTCCGGTGCGTCGTATTGAGCCGCCCTGTCAACGAGCTTAGCGCTCTCCTTATAGTTTTTGCTTCTGAACATCTCTATCCCTCCGTTACCGTTATGCCCATGCTGCGCGCGGTGCCCGCCACCATGCTCATCGCCGCCTCGACGCTTCCCGCGTTGAGATCGGGCATTTTTTGTTCGGCTATTTTTCGCAGCGCCTCGCGGCTGAGCTGCGCGACCTTATCGCGCTGCGGTATGCCGGAGCCCTTTTCAATGCCGCACTCTCTTTTGAGGAGGTCGGGCACGGGCGGAGTCTTCGTTATGAACGAAAAGCTCCTGTCTGCGTACACGGTTATGACCACGGGTATCGTCATGCCCGCGTCCTTTGCTGTGCGCTCGTTAAATTCCTTTGTAAAAGCCCCTATATTCACGCCGTGCTGTCCGAGCGCCGGACCTACCGGCGGCGCCGGCGTGGCCTTGCCGGCCGGAATTTGCAGCTTTATCTGGCCTGTTACCTTCTGAGCCAATTTTTATTTTCCTCCCTATCGTTTCCCTTTTTGCGTTGGCAAAGTCAACGCAAAGGACGCTATTCCAGCGCCTGAACCTGATCGAAGTCGAGATCGACGGGCGTCTCTCGCCCGAACATTGACACTATGACTCTCACTCTGCCCTTGTCCGCCTCGATGTCGTCCACAGTACCCAAAAAGTCAAGCAGCGGGCCGTCCGTTATCTTGACGGTACTGCCGACCTCGTATTTCAGGATTATCTCGTGTCTCTCGATACCCAGCGACGCTATTTCCTCCTCGCTGAGCGGGATCGCCTTGTTTGCCGAGCCCACAAAGCCCGTGACGCCGCGCACATTGCGTACAAGATGCCAGCTGTCGTCCGTCATTATCATCTTGACGAGGACGTATCCGGGAAATATCTTCCGCTCGACGGTTTTTTGCTGCTGTGTGTCCGTCAGCTCCGTTACCATTTCCGTGGGAATATTGATTTCTAAAATCAGATCCTGCATACCGCGGTTCTCGACGGCCTTTTCGATCGTCGCGGCCACGGCTTTTTCATAGCCCGAATATGTGTGTACCACATACCACTTCGCTTCATCCGCCATGTCCGTCAGTTACCTCCGAGCGATATGAGCGCTCTGAATATCTCAGACCCGACAAAATCGAGCGCCCATATGGCGACCGACGAGGCCGCCATGACGGCCAGCGCAACGCCCGTATTGTTTACGATCTGCTTTGGCGTGGGCCAGACCACCTTTTTCAGCTCGCTCCGCATCTCGCGAAACCACTTGGCAAACGGATTCTTCCGCCGCGCCTTTTTTTTAGCCGGCGTTTTGGCGGCGGGCGTCACGGCCGGGGATTGCGTTTTTTCCTTTTCTTCCGACATAAGCTCCGACACCTCCGTTACTTCGTTTCGCTGTGAACAGTGTGCTTGCGGCAAAAGCGGCAATACTTGTTCATTTCCAGCTTGTCTGGGGTATTCTTCTTGTTTTTCGTCGTGTTGTAGTTTCTCTGCTTACATTCGTTGCATCTCAACGTGACCTTTACTCGCATTTCGGCTCCTCCTGATTAGTGATACGCCTCCCTGCTTTAGATTGACCGGCAATGGCGATCGCGTTTTGAGCGCGCGAAAGCCCGCCCGCCGACAGGTGGAGGGATTGTATCACACCTCGCCGCACAATGCAACAACTATTTTTTAGAATCATTTCGTTTGCAAGCGCTTCGCGCTTACAAACGAGTTACGGGAGCTAGTTCTCGCGCTGCGGCGCTCGCAGAGTGTCAGTAGATGGAAATGAATTCCATCTACTGACGGAGATA
>JAISXU010000028.1 GCA_031270395.1 Oscillospiraceae bacterium | reverse complement strand
TTACGGCAAAGCCGCTCGGGACTTTTCTCGCTCATAAGCGCATGTTTCTCGCCGCCTTTGGCGGCAACCGAAACATTTGCGCGCTATTAATTCGGCACGACATATCGTGCGAATTAATACTCCGCTCGAAAAGTCTTATCGTCATACTGGCGGCACAGCGCGCGGCGCAAACATCTGTGCTTTGGGGACGTTTTACAGCCGATACCCGATGTGTTATCATTTACATAACAGGAGGGGGGATCAGCGATGAACGCGAAAGAAAACTATCTTAGGATGCTGCGCGGGGAGATGCCCGAATTCATGCCATCGTTTTTTGAACCGTATATGGCGCCGGTAAAGGAGGAGCTGCTGACGCCGCAGACCGCTCCCGACGGCCCGATAATCACGAGCTTCGGAGTCACATACATTGGCAACGCGGAGAACAACTGGGGCGCCATGCCCGATCCGCGCATACACATACTGGAGGACATAACAAAGTGGCGTGACATCATAAAGGCGCCGGATATTTCAGGCCGTGATTGGGAGAGCTATTACAAAAAGAAGACTGAGAATATCGACCGCGAAAATCTCTGCGTCATGATAGACGGGGGCGATTTCTTTCTGACGCTCGCCAGCTTCATGGGGTTTGAGAACGCGCTGCTCGCGATGCACGAGGAGCCGGAGGAGGTCACGGAGCTGTTCGAATACGTATCGCAGTTCTACATGGCCGTGCTGCGCAACCAGATGTACTACATGCGGCCGGAGGTCTACGTGCTCATGGACGACGACTCCGCGTATCAGGCGCCTTTCTTCTCCGTGGACATGTACAGGCGTCTCATAAAGCCGTTCCACCGGCGCCAATGCGACATAGCGCACGAGTTCGGGGCCATAGTGGAGCGGCACGACTGCGGAAAGAGCGAGCAGTTCATAGACGACTGGCTGGACATAGGCGTACGCGAGTGGAACCCCGCGCAGATTTCAAATGATTTGAAGGCGGTAAAGCGCAAGTATACGGGGCGTCTCGCCCTGTCCGGCTGCTGGGATTCGCAGGGGCCGCTCAGTAACAAGAGCGTGGACGACAAGACGCTCAAAGACGCGCTGGCCGAGTACACCGACACCTTCGCGCCGGGCGGCGGCTTCACTTTCGGCGCGATGATAGGCGGGCCGCCCGACGACCCCGAGGCAAACGAGAAGCGAGAGGTCATAAAGAATTTTTTCTTCGACTACGCCCGCAACTGGTACAGCACGCACTGATTACCCGCGTCCCGATGCCCGGATTGACGCGGCGGATGTGGCGGGTGTGGCGGATGTGGCGGTCGCCGTCTCGCGGACGTGGCTGCCGGAATCCAATACGCGCAGCGCTATACAGGATAAGAGCAGATGCAGACGATCATTCGGGTCGTCAAGACGCATACTGACGAGCTTTTCTATACACTTCAGGCGGTATGTCATCGTACTGCGGTGTATGTAGAGCTTGTTTGAGGCCGTCATAAGGCTCTTGTTGTTCATGAGGTAAGTCTCAAGCGTCAGAAGGAAGTCCGTCCCGTTCGCCGCGTCGTACTCGCGCAGACGTACGGCGGCGACGTGGCACGTCGCGCGCAGCGGGAAACAGGAGCTCAGCTCGTGTATTATGTGCGTTTCCGACACGTCACGGTAGTAGAGGATGCGGTGATGGTATGTGTTTTCCACGCGAAGGGGTACCGTGGCGAGGTCGTACTGCACTTTTATCTGCGAAAAATCGCAGAACGGCATCCCCACGCAGCAGATGGCGTCGTCGAGCGTCAACTGCCTCTCCAGCGTGGGAAGACACTCCCGGAAGGTGTCGTCTGAAATATTGTGGAGCAGAATCAGAATAAAATCCCCGTAATGCAGCGCAATACAGTTGGAATACGCGCTGGCAAAGACGTTTTCATAGTTATATATCCCGTAGCTGGAGTGCCGGCACTCCGAGGGCAGAGTCACAAGCAGAAGCTGGTAGTAGTCGCGCATCTTCCAGTCGCTGTGCGAGAGGACGGAACGCAAAAAGGTCGAGTCCGTATTTGAGTGTCTTATGGCGGACGCGACGCTGCTGCGCATGTAGTTGCGCAGACCGAGAAAGGTACTGTAATTCTCGGTAATCGTCGGACGTATGACGTCCGCGACGTAGTCCGCGAGCCATTGCTGGCGGTGGCTGAGCGGTCGTCCGGTCTCATAAAATATGAGTGTGGCGATGCGGGAGTCTCCGCTGTCAAAGGCCATGTTTATATGGCGCGGGACGCCGGCAATGTCGAGAAATGTAGAGCGCGGGAAATCGGCCGGGTTGCTTGGCAGCATATGTACCTTTTCGCGCGGAATCATGGGAACGACGCTCCGGCGCTGCAACAGGGTGTCGCGCCAGATGGTATCCTCGGCGGACGGCAGGAAGTTGTCGCTGTACTCTATGAGTTGAAATTCCGTATCGAACAGCATCATATGACACTCGAAAAATCGGGCGCAGGCGTTTAGCACGGCTCGCAGGGGCGCGTTTGTCAGCAGAGCGTCCAATAGCCCGTGCTCCGAGACGTGGTAGCGCATAAAAATATCCTGTATCTCCTGCAGAATGGCCATAACGTCATATTCGCGCGGACACACGATTCCCGTGATTCCGCGCGCCTGGAGATACTCGCGCGCCTCGGCGCCGCCTCCCGCGCAGACCACGTTTTTTGGCGGGTGCTCAAGAATTTGCAGCAGCTCCCAGCGCGCGACGTACAGAATATTCGCCGCGTCGTGGACGCGTCCGGCGGCGACGGGATAGACGTTCTCAAGCGTCATCGCCGTATCCGGATTGCCGGCGACATACTCGCACGGCGTATCCATTGCGTCCTTAATAAGTCCTAAATTTAGTCTCATACCGAATCGCCTCCTGTTTTCGCCTCCTGTACTCAACGGTTGAGTGCGATTGACCGTGCCGCCAAATATACATTTTCATTATATATCGCCGGCATTATGCTGTCAAATATAGTAAACATTGACTAAATGCGACGGGCGGAGGACGCCGGCTGTACGCCGTTGTTCACGCGGCCGGCGCGGAGTACGCGGGCGCCCGGCGTTATATGTGCGGCGCCGCTCTAATTTCTGTGGCTGTGCAGCGGCGCGGGGATGCGGCCGCCGCGGGCGATGAACTCCGTGCTGTCTCCGGGACTTGTACGCATCACGGGCGCCGTACCCAGCAGACCGCCGAGGTCGACGACGTCGCCGACTGCGCGCCCTGGCGCGGGTATTATCCTGACCGCCGTAGTCTTATTGTTTATGACGCCGATGGCCGCCTCGTCGGCGATTATCGCGGATATGGCCGAGGCGGGAGTGTCGCCCGGCACGGCTATCATATCGAGCCCTACGGAGCACACGCACGTCATGGCCTCGAGCTTTTCGATAGTGAGCGCGCCGCGCTGTACGGCCTCTATCATGCCCGCGTCCTCCGATACGGGTATAAACGCGCCCGACAACCCTCCGACGTGGCTCGACGCCATCACGCCGCCCTTTTTTACGGCGTCGTTGAGCAGGGCGAGCGCCGCGGTTGTGCCATGCGCGCCGACGCTGGATAGCCCCATATCGCGCAGGATGTCGGCCACGCTGTCGCCGACAGCGGGCGTCGGAGCGAGCGAGAGATCGACAATGCCGAACGGCACGCCCAGTCTGCGCGACGCCTCCTGCGCGACGAGCTGCCCCATCCGCGTCACGCGAAACGCCGTCTTCTTTATAGTTTCCGCCACGACGTCGAACGACTGCCCTTTCGCCGCGCGCAGCGCGTGAGCGACGACGCCCGGCCCCGAAACGCCCACATTTATAACGCGCTCCGGTTCGCCGACACCGTGAAACGCGCCCGCCATAAACGGATTGTCCTCGACCGCGTTGGCAAACACGACGAGCTTCGCGCACGCCGCACCGCCGGACGACGCCGTCAGCTCGGCGCACTCCTTAATAACGCCCCCCATCAAGGCGACGGCGTCCATATTTATTCCCGCCTTCGTCGTCGCGACGTTTACCGACGCGCACACCCGCTCCGTGGACGCGAGAGCGCGCGGAATTGCGTCTATTAACCGTCTGTCGCCGTGAGTAAAGCCTTTGTGTACTAAAGCGGAAAATCCGCCGATGAAATTTACTCCCGCTTCCGCCGCCGCCCTGTCAAGTGCCTCGGCAAACGGGACGTAATCCTCCGACCCGCAGCTCTCCGCGACGAGAGCTATCGGGGTGACGGATATGCGTTTATTCACAATAGGTATGCCAAACTCGCTCTCTATCTCGCCGCCCACCCGCACAAGCTCGCGCGCGCTCGCGACTATCTTGTCGTATATCCTTTCGCAGGCGTCGCCGATGTCAGAGCGCGCGCAGTCGCGCAGCGATATCCCCATGGTTATTGTGCGGATATCGAGGTGCTGCTGGTCTATCATCTCAATGGTCTGCAATATCTCGCTCGAATTGATCATAAAAGCCCCGTCCCTCCGCTGTGCGGCGTCAATATTGAACCGCGCCTTCGCTCTCTGTAAAAATTATATGCGAACGGCGTCCGCGCGACGCCGGAAATCCGCGCTTATAGGTCAAGCGCCGCGTGGTAGCCGCGGAAAACGGCCTCGCGGATGTTTTTTACCGCGACGCAATCGCCCACGAACGCCGTCTCCGGCGCGAGCGGACGCAGCGTGTCCGCCGCGGCGCGGCGCGGTCGCATACCGGCGGCGACTATTACCGCGTCGGCCTCGAACAGCAGTTGCTCTCCCATCTCGCCGACAGCGCACAGACCACGGCGCAACACGGCGGACGCTCGCGTGTTGACGTGTGTCACGACGCGCCCGTCCCCGTCCAGGAGGCGCAGAAGTATAGGCCTGTGCCTCGGATTTGCGTCCGGCGCGAGCCCTGCGCCCATCTCGACAAGCGTGACGCGCCGCCCCGTCTGTGCCAGATGCAATGCGCTCTCGCACCCGACGAGTCCGCCTCCGAGCACCGCGACGCGCTCTCCGAGATGCGGTAACGCGTCTGGAAGCTCGCTCGCGGTGAATACATTGTCCCCGTCTATACCCGGTATGTCCGGTATAACATGCTCCGCGCCCACGGCGATTATCAGCGCGTCGGGCGCGATATTTTTGATAAGCTCCGGCGTCGCCTCGACGCCGAGCCTTATATCCACGCCCGCGCGGCGCATCAGCAGCTCGCGATTCCTTATAAAATCGAGCGACGCGCGCTTGAACGGCACGCCTCTTTCCGCCAGAAGCGCGCCCCCGAGCGCGTCGCGGCTCTCGCAGAGCGTGACGGCGTGACCGCGCCGCGCAGCCGTCAGCGCGGCCGTCATACCTCCCGGGCCGCCTCCCGCCACGAGCACTCGCTTAGGGGCGCCGGACGGCTGCGCGAACCGGCTCTCATTTTCCCGGCCGATAATCGGGTTGACGGCGCAGACGCGCGTCTGCGTGAGCATACGCTCCGCGTGGCACGTGAAGCACCGCAGACAGCGCAGTATCTCGTCGGGACGGTTTGCCATGACCTTGCGCGGCAGCTCCGGGTCGGCAAGCAGTGCGCGCGCCATACATACGACGTCGGCTCCGCCGGAGGCTATTATTTTCTCCATCTCGTCCGGCTCGTTCAGAGCGCCGACAGTCGCCACGGGCACGCGGACGCGCCTTTTTACGGCCTCGGCCAGATGCGCGTTTACTCCGTGCGGGGCGAACATCGGAGGATGCGTCATGGCGAAATTTTCCTCTCCGAAGCCGGCCGAGACGTGCAGGAGGTCTATCCTGTCCTCGATGAGCGCCGCGAAATCCGCAGCCCCGTCCGCGTCATATCCCCCGCTTATGTTTTCCACGCCGCTCATGCGGAATTCTATGGGGAAGTCCCGCCCGACGGCCGCGCGCACGGACTCGATTATCTCCGCCGCAAGACGCGCGCGGTTTTTGAGGCTCCCGCCGTACCCGTCACTCCTGCGGTTGACGGCGGGAGACAGGAACTGCTCTATCAGCCAGCCGTGGCCGCCGTGGATCATCACCATGTCGAAGCCCGCGCGCTTACACAGAGCCGCGCCGCGTCCGAAAGAATCCACTATCTCGGCTATAAGGCCGGCGGGCATTTCCGCGACGCGTCTCCCACCCGGCAAGGCGGCGTCGGACGGGCCGTATTTCAACAGGGCGCCGTCGCGCTCGGAGTCGGAGATATCCATCTGTGCGTACATGCCGCTGTGGTTTAGCTCTATGGACGCAGCGGCGCCGTGCCGCCGTATGGCGCGCGCGAGGTCAGTCAGCCCCTGCAAAACGCCGTCGGCTGTCAGATCAATGACGCGCCCGTGGCTGCGGCCCGTGCGGTGCGTCAATGCCTCGCTGACCGTGACCGCCGCCGCGCCGCCCTTTGCGCGCAGCTCGTAGAACGCTATCATGTCGTCCGTCACCAGACCGTCCGCAGTTATGTACGGAAAGCCCGTCGGCGCGGCGCACATGCGGTTTCGCAGCGTGATATTGCCCATCCGCAGCGGCGAGGACAGATATGGGTATTTTTGAGTAAACATATTGTGAATTAAACATCCTTTCGGCGCGTTTACTCATTCTAGATTTTTTTGTCATGTGTGTCAAGCGCGGCGCAAAAAGAATAATTTCGCTTGTTACGGCGAAGCCGTGACAAGCGAAGTAACAAGCGAAGAAAAATTTTTCTTGCATTGCCGGGCGATCGGTGATAATATTGTGTCCGTAACAAGACGTCCGCGTGAGCGGAGTCGGATATTTGGGGGAGAGTAAGAATATATGCTGACAGTCATAACTGTTCTGGACTTGATAATATGCGTGGCGCTGATCGCCATAGTAATACTTCAATCGGGAAAGACCTCGGGGCTGTCCGGAGCGATAGCGGGCGGTTCCGACACGTTTCTTTCAAGAAATAAATCCAAATCGTTTGACGCCCGGCTCGCCCGCGCGACAAAATGGTTCGCCGGCGCGTTCGTCGTGCTGACGCTTATCCTCAACATAGTGTCGTAGAGCGCCTCACGGCGCGTCATTGCTCAGGGCTCGCGCACTCCCCGTACATAGGCGTCTGTCAGCGCCTCGGCGGGGCTCGCGAAAAGCCGCTCCGACTCGCCGCTCTCCACGATACGCCCGTTCCAGAAGAACGCCGTGTAGTCGGAGATGCGCCGCGCCTGCTCCATGTTGTGCGTGACCATTATTATGGTGTGCGTGCTCTTGAGATTCAGCAAAAGGTCCTCGATGCGGTACGTCGATACCGGATCGAGGGCGGAGCACGGCTCGTCGAGCAGGAGCAGCTTGCTATCGAGCATCAGCGCGCGCGCTATGCAGAGCCGCTGCTGCTGTCCGCCGGAGAGCCGTTCGGCGTGCGTGTTCAGACGTCCGCCCAGTTCGTCGAGCAGACCGGCAAGTCTGAGCTCCATAGCCAGCTCGACGGCGTCCTCGCGTCTTCCGCGTATGTGCTCCCTGTAGGGGAACAGCATATTTTGCATGACGGTCATCGGCAGGGGGTTCGGCCTTTGAAAGATCATTCCGATTCCCATCCGAAGCTCGCGCACGCGGCGCGGATCGCGCAGCGCGTATACCGGCTGCCCGCCGACTGTTATCTCGCCCTCCAGCCGGAAGCCGCGTATATGGTCGTTTAGTCTGTTTACACTTCTCAGAAACGTCGATTTCCCGCACCCGGAGGGGCCGATGAGCGCGTAAATGCTGTTCTCCGGTACACTGAGGTTCACATCGAACAGCGCGCCCGTTCCGAAGTAGCCGGCGCTGATCCCGCTGGCGTTCACATATATCCCGACTATCTTCCCCGCCCCCTCTCCGAGCCCGCTCTCCCCAGAACGGACGCGGCGATATTGAGCAGTATTATCACCGCTATAAGCACGAGCGACGCGCCAAAAGCGGCCGACGGGTTGTCCCCCTCGCCGGCCGGAGACGTGTAATATATGTACGATGTCAGCGTTCCGCCCGTATTTCTGAGCGTGTCGAGCCAGTTTGACGGCGCGTACCACGGCTGGGGGCCAGTCATGCGGAGCGTACCGCCGAGCGTCAGCCAGACGATGGCCGTGTCCCCCATAATGCGGCCCATGCCGAGTACGGCGCCCGTGACGATCCCGCGCCGTGCCGCCGGAACCGATACGCGGAACACCGCGCGCCATTTCGTCGCGCCGAGCGCCATCGCGCCGTCGGCGTACTCCTGCGGAACGGCGCGAAGCGCCTCCGTTATCGACTTTACCACGAACGGCAGTATCATCACGGCCATCGCCGCGCCCGCCGCGAGAAACGAACGCCCGTACGCCCGCTCGACTATGCCGGAGCCCGTCTCCACGGGCGTCGAGAGGAACGTAAACGCGGGATTTGTGAACACGGCAAGCGCGAACAGCGCTATCACGACCGTGGGCACCCCGGCCAGCACGTCTACGGCGAGACCTATCGCACCGCCCGCCACTCCCCTGCGCGCGTAATACGCCATATATATCGACGTCGCGAGCGATACGGGCAGCGCTATGGCGATGCCAATAAGCGTGAGTATGACCGTCCCGACTATCGGCGTCGATACGCCGCCGCCCTCCCCCGCGCCGAGCGCGGACGCCGACGGCTCGCTCAGCAGAAAATCAATGCTGACGGCGTCCTTTCCCATGAACGCGACAGTGACCACTATGAGAAGACATATCGCCGCTATCATCGCCACGGTCAGCCACGCGTACAGCGCGCCCGCGGCGGACGACGCGCGTCTGTTTCTGTATTTCGGCATATTGTCCGACGTTCCTTCCTGACAGACTTATACCCGCGCCGTCACGCCTTTTCGCTGCGACGGAGCCGCGACAGGCGCATGAGCCGCGAGAGAGCCGACAGCGCCGCCCCTATCACGAGCAGCACGGCGCCGCACGCGAACAGAGCGCTCTCCACGGCAGGAGAACTCATAGCCTCGGATTTATTGATTATAGCCGCCGAGAGCGGCAGTACAGGCGTGAACAAGGCGGCGACGCCGTGCCGCAGGGACGGCAGCACGCCCACGCCCCCGCAGACCATCGATACCGCTATCGCCTCGCCTATGCCGCGGCCCGCACCCAAAATGACGCCGGCGACGATCCCGTTCCGCGCCGACGGCAACACGAGCTTGAATACTACTCTGGAACGCCCCATGCCGAAGGCGAGTCCCGTCTCCCGCAGCGAATCCGGCACGGCGGCTATTGCGTCGGCGCTCAGCGTTATCACCATTGGCGCTATCATAAACGTGAGCACTATGACGGACGAGAGCAGGTTGCGTCCCGTCATCTGGAAAAAATCGAGATACTCGATCTGCATATCGACGCTTATGAAGGCGGATTCCACCCACGGAACGACAAACATGACGCCTATAAGCCCGAATATTACGGAGGGTATGGCGGAGAGCAGCCGCACGAGACCGAGCAGCGCGGACGCCAGCGGCGCGGGCGCGAACTCCCCGATGGCCACCGCGGCGCCGACGCCGAGGGCGGTTGCCGCCGCGAGCGCGAGAAGCGTGGACAGGGCTGTGCCGGCAATGAGTCCCCACAGTCCAAACGCCGGCGCGGGCGTATCCGGCGCCGCGGCGAACGCCTCGGCGACCTGTCTGTCAAAGCCGGTTTCGGTTATAAGCCCGGGCCCGCTCCGCGCCAGTGTGGGCGCGGCTTTCATAAACACGAAAATGAATATGAACAGTATCACGACAATGCCCGCCGCCGCGAGGAGCTTCATTACAAGCTCCCCGGGCGGCACGGACATGCTTCTCTTTTTCATGGCGAAACCTCAATAGATCGAGATATATCCCTCTTTTTTAACTATGTTGTTCTGCACGCCCGCGGTGCGGAGGTAGTCGATAAGACGCGCGCTGAGGCCGTCGGCGCGCCCCTTTGTCAGCACATACAGACTGCGCGAGAGCGGATATGAGCCGTCCTTGACCGTTTGCTCGCCGGGAGTCACGCCGTCGAGGGCGACCGCCTTGACAGTGGCGTCCACAAAGCCGATGGAGTCGAAGCCGATGGCGTTTTCCGACTTGGCTACCGCTTGCTTTATCAGCGCGGAGGACGTGAACGGCGTGGCCGTGCCGACTACGGGATTCTTTTCAAGCAACATCTCCTCAAGCGTCGAGAGCGTACCGGAGCCTGTCTCGCGCGTCTGCACGAATATGGGAGCGTTGTTCCCGCCGACGTCGCGCCAGTTTTTGATCTCTCCGAGGAATATCTTGGCGGCCTGTTCCTTTGTCAGGCTTTTTACGGGATTCGAGGGATGTACGATTATCGCGATGCCGTCGCCCGCCACCGCTACGGGATTCAGTGTGGACTTCTCGTCGGCGGTGAGCTCGCGGCTGGACATTCCCACGTTGTTCGCGCCGTCGCGCGTGTCGTTGATGCCGGCGCCGGAGCCGCCGCCCGCGACGGCGATCGACAGACCGGAGTTTGATTTCAGAAGCTCGTCCGCCGCCGCCTGCATTATGGGCAGCACCGTCGTCGAGCCGGAGACCTTGACGGAGCCTTTAAGTCCGGTGAAATAGTTTACCGTCGCCTTGTTGGCGGCGGCGTCGTAATTCACATCGGCGCCTATAGACTCGGCCAGCGCGCGTATCGGCACGAGCGTCCGCCCGTTCGATATTTCCGGCGGCACGTCGAGAGTCTTGGACGCGCCGTTTACCGTGTAGCTTTTCGATCCGATGGTAAACACCACCGTAAATCCGGCCGTCTCCACGGTGACGCGTCTGCTGGTCTGGTTCCACGACACTGTCGCGCCAAGTGTTTCCGTGATCACGCGAACCGGCACGAGCGTCCGGCCGTCCTTCACGATGGGCGCCTGATCGCTCGCCACCACGCGTCCGTCTATCTCCAGCGTGATTGCGGGCGCCGCAAGTGCTGCGGATGCGGGGATAAGGATGAGGGCGGCAACGAGGGCAAGGGTCAAAAATGCTGTTATGCGCTTTTTCATACGATATCACTCCTGTTTATTCATTATTTTTCGGTCTTCTGTTACCGTTGTGCCCATATGCTATACCCGCTTTGTAAATTCCAATACCGTATTTATGTCAAATCTATGTCAAGGCTCACGTTCCGCTATTTGCCCCCGCCGGAGTGTTGCCCCCGCCAGGCAGGTGTGCTTGACATTCACCGCCTTTTTCGGTAGACTGGGAAAACAGGAATATCGATAAGAGGTTAGAGTATTGGCAAAAAAGAAGCAGGACGGCGAAAAGCGCAGACGCGCCGACCCCGGCGTAGTGGGCTTGCGCGCCGAGGTCATAGAGCAGCCCATAACCGACACGCTCGAGATAAATTTCATGCCATATGCCATGAGCGTCATCGTATCTCGCGCGATACCGGAGATAGACGGCTTCAAGCCGTCGCACCGAAAGCTGCTGTATACCATGTACAAGATGGGCCTCCTGACGGGCGGGCGGACGAAGTCCGCCAATATCGTCGGGCAGACTATGCGCCTAAACCCGCACGGCGACGCCGCCATCTATGAGACAATGGTGCGGCTTTCAAAGGGCTATGAGGCGCTCCTAGCCCCGTTTGTCGATTCCAAGGGCAATTTTGGAAAGGTGTACTCGCGCGATATGGCGTACGCCGCTTCGCGCTACACCGAGGCGAAGCTGGCGGCGATATGCGGCGAGCTCTTCCGCGACATCGACAGGGACACCGTCGATTTTACCGACAATTACGACGGCACGATGCGCGAGCCCACGCTTCTTCCGACGTCGTTTCCGAATATATTAGTATCCGCTAATACCGGTATAGCCGTGAGTATGGCCAGTAATATATGCGGATTCAATCTCGCGGAGACGTGCCGCACCGCGATAGAGCTGCTGAAAAATCCAAAGCACGACATCACCTCCACGCTTTTGGCGCCCGACTTTCCGACGGGCGGCGAGCTGATATACAACGCGGACGAGATAGCGTCCATCTATGAGACGGGGCGCGGCGGCTTCAAGGTGCGCTCGAAGTGGCGCTGGATAAAGAGTGAAAACATTATCGAAATCACCGAAATACCGTACTCCACGACGTCGGAGGCGATAATCGACAAGGTGACCGAGCTTGTGCGCTCGGGACGGGTACGCGAGATATCCGACATGCGCGACGAGACCGATTTGTCCGGCTTGAAGCTGACAATCGACGTCAAGCGCGGTACGGAGCCCGACAAGCTGATGGCAAGGCTGTTCCGGATGACGCCCCTGATGGACAGCTTCTCATGCAACTTCAATATTCTTGTCGCCGGTATGCCGCGGGTGATGGGCGTGCGCGAGATACTGACGGAGTGGACGGCGTGGCGCACGGAATGTGTCAAGCGCCGCGTGTACCACGAGATGGAGCGGAAGCGCGAAAGGCTGCATCTGCTGCGCGGTCTGGGAAAGATATTGCTCGACATCGACAGGGCCATAGCTATCATCCGCGGCACAGAGGAGGAATCCGAGGTTGTGCCAAACCTGATGATAGGCTTCGGTATCGACGAGACGCAGGCGGAATACGTCGCCGAGATAAAGCTGCGCAACATAAACAGGGAATACATCCTCAAACGCACTCAGGAGACGGCGCAGCTTGAAAAGGAGATAGAAGATCTGCGCGATATTCTCGACAGCCCCAAGCGCGTCAGGGAAATAATAACGGGTGAGCTGAAGGACGTTATCAAAAAGTACGGCGCCGAGAGACGCACGGACATCGTCTATGACGACGCCGCCGCCGTACCGGACGAGGAGGACGCCGCCCCCGATTATCCCGTCAACCTGTTTCTGTCGCGCGAGGGGTATTTCAAGAAGATAACTCCGCTTTCGCTGCGAATGGGCGGAGAGCAGAAGTACAAGGAGTCGGACGGGCCGTTTTTGGCTATGGAGTCGCGCAACCGCGGAGAGCTGCTCGTTTTTACGGACAAGCAGCAGGTGTACAAGACGCGCGTCGGCGACTTTGAGGACACAAAGGCGTCCGCGCTGGGTACGTTCCTGCCGTCGTTTCTCAACATGGACGAGGGTGAGAGCGTGGCGTACGCGCTCGACCCCGGCGACTATACGGGCAGTATAATAATCTTCTTTGAAAACGGAAAGGCGGCGCGCGTCGAGCTGTCGGCGTACGCCACAAAGACAAACAGAAAAAAGCTGACAGGCGCGTATTCCGACAGAAGTCCCGCGGTCGCATTTGTCGCGGCCGGAGACGATATTGAGCTCGCCGTTTACTCGAGCGACGACCGCGCGGTCGTCTTCAGCGCCGCGCTGATCGCTCCGAAGGCCGCGCGCGCGACGCACGGCGTCTCGGTTATGACGCTGAAGAAAAATCAAAAGCTCGTCAGGGCCGTTCCGGTGGGGGACACGCCTATCACCGATGTCAGGAGATACAGGGTCAGGAGCTTGCCCGCCGCCGGCGCCGCGCTTCGCGAGGGCGACCGCGAGGAACGCCAGCTGTCGCTGGAATTGGAATGAAGAGGATGAAACGTCGGGGAAAGAACATAATGGCGGCGCTCTTGCTGACGTCCGTTATAGTCGCGCTGTGCGCGGGCTGCGCTTCAATTTTGGAAACCGAGGAATTGATAGTGTCCGCGCATACGGGCGTCACAAAACCGGAGACGTCCGCGCGCAGCGCCGAGGCGCGCAATTTTGAGGAGCTGCGGGCCGCCGTGCTCGAACTCGTGACGGCGCACGAGGACGCGGGGGTCATAAGCATATACAGCTATGACGGCGATATTGACGCCGACCTCGCGAGGGCGTGCGACGAGGTGACCCGCGACACGCCGGTAGGCGCGTATACCGTGTCGAGTATAGTCCGGAACGTGGTAAAAATCGTGTCATATTACGAAGCGGAAATAAACGTGGACTATAAGCGTGCGAAGCGGCAGCTCGACGGCATGGTCACGGCGTCGTCGCAGAGATTTCTCCGTTCGGAGCTTCTCAATATAATGAGCCGATACAGCGAGCGCGCCATTATAAATACGCGCCTCGGCGATATAACAGGCGACGATATACGCGGGTATATCGAGGAGATATATTACGGCAATCCGCTTGACGTCGTAATGCTGCCGGTGGCCGACGTGGAGGTGTTCCCGGACCACGGCAGCGAGAGGATAGTTGAGATCACGCTCGGCCAGCGCAATACGTCCAACATTTTGCTTACGTATACGGCCGGACTCGTGCGCGCGGCCCGGAATATAGCCGAGGCGGTCAGCGGGGACAGCGACGGCGCCATACTGCTCGCGCTGCTGCGCGGCCTCATCGACTCGTCGGAGTACGACGCCGACGCGGCGCGTATCGGCCAGTACAGCACACAGAATTTCAACGCGACGGCGTACGGGGCGCTGGTGTACGGAACGGCGATAGGGGAGGGGTACGCAATGGCCTTCAAGGCGCTGTGCGACGAGCTCGGCCTCGAATGTGACGTCGTGCTGGGCGAGCTCGATTACTACACGCACGCGTGGAATATAGTGCATATTAACGGCGACTATTACCATATCGACGCGTCGATGTGCGATCTGGGCGGGATAGAGACCGCGTTTCTGAGAAGCGACGCGGAGATGCGGGAGCTCGGGTATTCGTGGAACGCGGGGAAATACCCCGCTTGCGGCGGAGCGCTGACGTACGCGGACTTCTACACCGTCGCCGGCGAAGCGGAGGCGGAGGCGGGGGCGGAAGCGGAGACGGAGCTTGAAGACGGCGGCGAGGCGGAGGCTGCGGAATCCGGTCAATAGCTCCGGCCGCCGCGCGGCGCGTATTATCCGCGCCGCGCTCGGCCGGCAGTAAAAGAGAGGAGAGCGAAAGGGATGACAGGGGAGATAAAGAGGTTCAAGCGGGAGGTTTTCGGAGGCTTCAACAGGGACGACGTGATTGCTTACATAAGGGAGTTGTCAGTCGAGCGCGACAAATATAAGAGCGAGGCGGCACGGTTGGAGTCTGAGCTGCGATCGATAGACGCCGAGGCGAGCGGTCTGCGCTCCGAGATCAGAACGCTTGAGAACAGGGCATCGTCTCTGCGGGAAGAGATCAGGGAGGCGCAGCGGCGCGCGAGAGAGACTGTAGACGGCGTGCTTGACGGCGCGCTGCGCGGACTGGGCGAGCTTGAGGAGACGTACTCGGCAGTCCGCTCGGATGTCGCGGCGGCGGTCGCGCGCGCGCGCGGGGAGCTTGCCGCGGCGTGTGACCGCGCGGAGCTCTTGTCCCCGGCGTTTGACGAGATATTCAAGAGCTTTAACAACGCGCGTCTCGCGGTGTCGGCGGAACGTGAGAAGCTAAGCGATCGCGCGGGCGCCCCTGTCGGATACGATATTCCGGCCGGTGACGGCGCGGGGGTGGACGGCGGCGGGGAAGATGTCACAGAGAGTTATTGAGCTGCCGCTCGGCGAGCTGCGCTCCCGCGCGGCGGAGCTGCGCGCGGGAGACAGAGTCGTCGTCAGCGGAATGGCGTACACGGCGCGCGACGCCGCTCACAAGGCGATGTTTCAATGTCTCGAAAGGGGAGACCCGCTGCCGTTTGACGTGCGCGGCGCGGTGATATACTACGCGGGGCCCACGCCGGCAAAAGGGGAGTGGGCGGTAGGCTCGTGCGGGCCTACTACCTCCGGGCGTATGGACGCGTTTGCCCCCGGACTGTACGACATGGGGCTTGCCGCCACTATAGGCAAGGGCGAGCGCTCGGAGGCCGTGCGGCTTGCCATAGTCCGCAACCGCGCCGTGTATCTGTGCGCCGTGGGAGGTGCGGGCGCGCTCATCGCCCGCCACATCACATCAGCAGCCGAGATCGCTTATGGCGAGCTCGGCTGCGAATCAATAAAACGTATCACCGTGGAGCGCCTACCGCTGACCGTGGCGATTGACTCAAGCGGCGGCGACATATTTTCCGCGCGTTTTCGATAACTCCGCTGTCAGAGACGGGAACACGCGGGAGCTCGCGCCGCGTGCGCAATTACAGGGACAGTAATTTGAGCGGATCGACGGGCACTCCGTCCACGCGTATCTCAAAATGGCAGTGTACGCCGCTGGCTACGCCCGTGCGCCCCATGAGCGCTATCGTCTGTCCGCGCGCGACGCGTTCGCCCTCGGAGACAAGGAGCTTACTGCAATGCGCGTAATACGTGACGTCTCCGTTGTCGTGCAGTACCTGTACAATCTGCCCGTAGCCTGAATACTTGCTTCCCGCGTATATGACCTCGCCGCCGTCGGACGCCCATATCTCCTGCCCGAGCTTGCCCGATATATCGATGCCCTGATGGTTTGACGAACCTATTGTCGTCCTCCTGAAGCCGAAAAACGACGTTATTTTCCCGTCCGCGGGCAATACATACTCGCCGTATGAGGCTGTCGGCGGGCGCTCCCTGACGCCCACGGCGACGCGCTCCGGGACAGGCGCGGTCAGCACCGTCTGTTCAATCTCGTTTTCGGACACGAGCGTGTTGTTGTGCAGCACGCGTTCCGTCGTGACGAGCGCCACGCCGCTCCTGCCCTCCGATACGACGCCGCCCTCGCCGATATACACCTCGCCGTCGTCATAATACTCAATTTCAAACGGGAGCGGGACGGAGGCCGTCGTGCGCTCCAGACACCTGACGGTGAGCGCGTACTCGCCGCCCGGAGCGAGACTCGCTTTTATCTCGCTTATATCGCGCGTGACTCCGGCGCCTATATACCGGCGCGAGATGGACACCTGCTCCAAAAAGCGCGAGGATACGGTCTCGTCAGTCGCGTACGCGTCCCGGATACCGCGCAAAAGCGTTGCGAGCGTCTCCCTGTCCTCCGCCGCGCCGACGGCTTCGCCGTTGACCTCGAGCGCGTACAGAAGCTCGACGTCGCCCACGTTGAGGAGTACGGCGTCCTCCAGAGCCTCCGGCGCGCTTGTGGCGACGCCGAGATCGGGAGTCACGGAGACGGTAGTCGTATATGCGTACTCATAGCCCAATATCTCGGTCAGACGGCGCTGCGCGCGGTCAATTACCGCGCCGGCTTCGGCTATGCTGCTCACCGTTCCCACAGGCTCGCCCCCCACATATATGGCATAGCATATCATGGAGTTCATGATGAGCCCGACCGATACCGCCGCTACGCAGACGGCGCTCAAATACGCAGATATCCTCATAACTCTCCCGTGAACGCGCGCGGCCCGCGGACGCCCGCGCTCACGGATTTTTGTCGCTTGGAAGCGCCACATTCGCAGCATGGCCGCGCGTACGGCGCGGGGGAGCGCTTTGACTTTGTGAATCATTGTAACAACTACCTCGCTTAATTTACATTATTGACTCAATCTGGTATCATATCGGAGACTATTATTTACAATTTGTAAATAAGTGATATAATAACTTTCTTTCCAAGCATTGTCAAGTGTTTTTTGGAAATATATTTGAAATATTTGAGGAGAATAAGAACAGTGCGTTTGTAGTGCTCTGATTGTGCAATTACTGACGCGTTGAGAATTGAAAGGAAGTAATATTGTTGTGAAAAGGATGCTTGCGGCGGCGCTGTGCGCGCTGATTCTGACCGTGCTCGCGAGTTGCGGACTCGGAGGCTACAAGGACGGGACGTATACGGGGACGAGCGGCAAGGACGAACACGGCGCGTATGGTGAGGTGACAATAACCATAAAGGACAAAAAAGTGTCGGACTGCAAATTTGTGACATGGCAGTCCGACGGCACTATAAAGGATGAAAATTATGGCAAGGAAAACGGCGTGATAACGAACAGCGATCTGTACGCGGAGGCGCAGTTGGCTGTAAATGCGATGAAGTCGTATGCCGAACAGCTTGTAAACAAGGGCAAGCTGTCGTCTGTGGACGCAATCAGCGGCGCCACCGCGACCTATAACCAGTTCAGAGAGGCCGCCGAAAAAGCGCTCAAGGAAGCAAAATAAAGCTGCGCGACGCGGCCGGCCTCTACTTGGCGGCGTCGTCCGGCAGACGGACGCGGATATGATTTTTGCCGTACAGCCATTTTGTGCAAAAGTACGTCACAGGCATGGTCGCTATGACGACAAAGCCCTGTAGGTATGTCATTATCACGCCGGCGCCCTCCGCGCCCAAGAGCCGGTCGAGCCGCAGAAACACGCTGATCTGCCGGTCAAAGAGCGTTATCAGCGCGACGAGTGCGATGGGCAGCAGCGCGTTTTTCGCTCTGCCCTCTACCGTGACGCCGCCCCCGAGCGGCCCGCCCAGCGCGTTGATCACGAGACTTCCGAACAGGGCGGGCAGTATGTTGGCGGAAGCGGTGCGCACGGCGGGCGCTGCCAGCAGCGACTGAAACGGCGTGGCGAGCAGCACCCCGACGGACACGACGGCGATGGTAACGAACGTCGCCGTGCATACGGCGATCGACGACACGACGTCGGACTCCTCCGACCCCTGCTCGACGTTCATCAGCTTCAGCGCGTTGTTCACGACGGGGAGCTTCAAATTGAGAACCTCGCCCGTAATGAGCGTCAGATATATGGAGCTGCCGAGAATCGGCGTGTAGGATATGACCTCAAACAGGCTTGAAGGCACAAAAATTATCAGGAGCGGAAGCGCCGCGCGAAATATGACGACAAGCCTCGGCAACTGCCCGAAGCATATGCCGAGAATCGTCGGAAGTCCCAGCATGACCGCGATGGCGCCGAGCATACCGGCGCGGCCAAGCCTGTGCATGGACTCTATGTACGAGTTGCCCCCTGTATCCGCAGATTTCATATCGAGCTTACCCCCATTACAGCAGCCGCTCCCAGAGGACGGACGACAGCATGGCGACGAGGACGCTCATGGTAAATGAGAGCTCATTAAGCCATGTTACCGACCATCTCCGCTTGACGGCGGTGAGAATTAAAGTCGCCGTGACACCTGTGAGAAGCGTCAAAAGCGACGTCGACAGATGGAAAAAGGCGGGAACCGTAAAGACTATAGCGATAGTCGTCATATACGTGCTGACGCTCAATACGCTCCAGCTCCTGTCGGCGGCGCGTAATTTGAACATCCCGCGGTGTATCCGGCGGGAGAGGGCGACTGAGAGCACCATGCCCCCCATAATGCCGATCGACATTACGTATATTATGAGCACAAATTCACGGCCGGAGGCGGCTTTGACGTCCGCAACTCCCGCCGCCGTGAGAGCGGTGTTAGCGGCGATTATCTCGTAGGTGGTGTTACCTATAACGGACAGCCGCCACCATGACAGCGGGATACCGAGAAGGGGCGCCAAGGTGAAAAAACCGACGAGCACCGCCGCCGCGGGCACGAGCGTATGCGGTATCGCCACCTTTACTATTTTGAGAAGCTGCTTTCTCGTGTAGCCAATTTTTAACCCGTGACGCCACGATTTCCGCAGGATCACCAGCGTCAGGAAGACAATATAGACAATACCCGCCGCTACCGTGAGATACGTTATCCAATGCCCGCTCGCTTCGAGGTAGCCGACTTCTTTCAAACTTCAACACCTTCCTCCCTCTGTTTATTCCACAAGCTTCATGCTGGCGGCTATCCATACGGCGTCGGCGGTGGTTTTAGCGCCCAGCTTTGAGTACACCGTCTGGAGCAGAAGCTTAACGGTATTTACCGATATGTTTCTGTTGTACGCGATTTCCGTCCGTGACAGTCCGTGGCACAGATCCGACAATATCTCCTTTTCCTTGATTGTGAGCGCGAACAGCTTCTCGTTCAGTTGGTTGAAATTTCTGTATGCCGTTATGACATAGCTGAGCGTTTTTGCGTAGGCGGAGGATTTCTTTTGTATCTTGACGAGCCACGGCCTGGGTATCTCGCAGGCGTCGTCGCGCATAGCGGCGGCCGTCAGAGTACGCATGTCCCTGCCGAGCTCAATAAACGGCATATCGAGCTCCTCCGCCAGCGAGATATTGTACGCCTGAGTGAGCGTAGTGACAGCTCCGCACCTGTCGCCGGAGTTATATTTGCAGACCGCGCGGAGGACGGTGACCTCCAGCTTGCCGATGAGGAAGGATTCGAGCCCGTATCTGCCGTCCTGACCCTCCAGCGCCGCAAGCGCCGCGTAATACTTCTTCTCGGCGAGGAAGCACTTCGCCTGCACCAATTTTTCGAGTCCGTACAGCAGCGTGTTCAGATCGCTCTTTTCAAAGTCGCTCTTGAGCCACTCCGCGACCCGGTCAAGCTGCCTGATGTGCGCGAAGAACCACCCGCACGCGATGTCGTACAGCGTGTAACCGCCCAAAAATTCCGCATTATCGAGCTGTGACTTGAGCTGAGTCAGCACATTCCGGAGTCCGCCGGTGTCGCCCATGTGTATATATATCCGCAGCAGGAATAGAAGCGCGCGGTTCTCTATCTGAAACTGCTCCCCGGCGCGCGCCTTTTCTATCGCCTGATACGCCATGCCCTCGGCTCTTTTTATGTCCGCCTTATAGTAAGCGGCCTCACAGGCGGCGAGATCCGCCATACCCTGCATCATGCCGTTTTTCACCTCTATGACGTAATCGACGTACTTCAGGAAAGCGTCTATTCCGTCCTGCAGAGCCCCGGCGGCGGCGGGATACCCTACGCGCGACACGTACGAGCTGACCAGCGCCCGCTCGCGCGGGCCCTTTGGTATGCCTCCGCTCCGCTTGAAATAGTGGCGCCCGCGCTCAAAGCAGTGCGAATGGTCGCGAATATTGGTGTACAGGGCGGTATATATGCCTATGTACCCGAGATTGAGATAACATTCGGACAGGAGCCAGCAATTTTCCGGAGTCTCCGGCATGTGCTCGAACGCGGCCAAGGTGGCCCGCGCCAGCGCCGTCGCGTCGTCAAAGCGCGCCAGACTCTGGAGCAGCTTGATTTTTATGATGTACAGCTCCGCGTTATCGCGGTACGCGGACTCGGGCGTCCTGCCGAGGATTTCGAGAAGAAATTCGGCGACGCGGCTCGGCGTCATTCTGGTGAGAGCGTACGCGATCTCCGCCACACCCTTGTAATCTCCGGCCTTCTCGCAGTACGCGATGGCGTCAAGCTTGTTGCCGTCGCGCGCGCAATAGCGCGCCGCGCGGACGTATATGCCACGTTTTTCCTCGTCCGAGAGCAAGTCGTGCTTGAAACTGAGATACTCCAAAAACAAGTGGTGTATCCTGTAAACCCCCGTGTACGCGTCAAAACGGATAAACGAGCTTATTTTCCGCATTTCGCCTATCAGCGATTCATCGCCGCACAGCTCGAGCAGCAGGGCAGGGGACAGGTGGCTAACCAGCGACAGCTTTATCAGGAAGCGCTGTAAATCGTCCGACGCCGCGGAGAATATCTCCTTTTCTATCAGCCGGAACACATTTGATTTCATTGCCGACAGCGCGTGCTCCTTCTGCCACAGGCCGTTTTGGAGCGACAGCCCGATCAGGATGACGGCGAAAACCCAGCCGTCTGTGACGGCATAGATCTCCGCGACGGCGTCCGGCGTCAGCGTTATATTGAGCATTTTGAAATATTGCGCCGTCTCGTCGCGGCCAAAACGCAGACTGTCCTCGTTTATCTGGGATATGAGACCCTTTGACAGCAGACCTATGACGTCTATATCCGGCTGTGTGCGCGATATGAGTACAGTAGTGACACTGTTAAGGCGTTCGAGCGCCGTCCTCTCGATGAATTGCAGTATTGGCTTCGAGCTTATGAGGTGAAAATCGTCCAGAACTATTATGAGCTTTTGCTCCGGAGACATCTCCTTTTTTATCAGTGAGAAAAACTGCTCGCACTTGCGCTGCGTCTCCGGGAAACCAATGGAGAGCATCTTTGCCGCGAACGACTCGTTGCGTATCGCGACGGCGTTTGTCAGTCCCTCCCAGAATTTTTCGCCGAGATTATCGAATTCGGTGATCTGAAGCCACAGCTTTACCGCGCGGTACTCCTGCAAAAAGGAGTAGACCGCCTGCGTCTTGCCGTAACCCGAACCGGCGACGACGGTGACAAGCGGACATGAAACGGCTTGCTCAAGCAGCGCCGATACGTCCGGACGCTGAAGCAGCACGCGGCCTTCGCTGATGATCCTCGCGTCGCTTATAAGGGGTGAATCCCTAATCATCGTCCCGGTATCCTCTTGTCTGAATTGCGCTTCACATCGGCGAGAGGGGAGCGCTTCGCGGCGTCGCGCAGACTGTCGCTCTCCACGTGCGTGTATATCTGAGTCGTATTCAAGTGTTCGTGGCCGAGCAGCTCTTGCAGCGTCCTGACGTCAACGCCGTTCCTCAGCATGAGGGTGGCGGCGGTGTGGCGCAGCTTGTGCGACGAGTATTTCGACCGCTCGAGGCCGGCCTCCAGCAGATGCTTCTTGACCAGCGCGTGTACTGTGGAGCGGCTCATGCGCGTACGGCGGCTCGACAGGAAAAACGCGCGCTTGTCTATGGCGGCGATATCCTTTCTGACGGACAGATACGCGTTTATCGCCTCCGCGCACGCGTCGTTGATGAACACGATACGCTGCTTATTGCCCTTGCCGGTGACGCGCAGTGAATCGCTCGATATGTCGGTCAGATTGAGTCCCACCAATTCCGATATCCGCAGCCCGCAGTTGAGGAAAATGGTCAGGATGCAGTAATCGCGATCGGCGTTCGCGCCCTCACCGGACGATGACAGCAGTTGCTTGCTCTCCTCGAGATTTAGAAAACGGGGGAGGGTTTTAGCCGATTTCGGCGAGTCGAGGTCTTGCACGGGGTTGCTGTCAAGCTGGTGTGTCTTCACTGTCAGATATTTGTAATAGGAGCGTATAACCGCGATCTTGCGCGAGCGCGAGGCGGCGCTCAGACCGTATCCGGAGCCTCCGCCGGTGGTGTTCGGCCGGTCGCGCGAGAGAAACGCCAGATACTCATAAATGTCGGACAGCGTGATGCTCTTTACAAACCCGAGGTCGATATCGGAGATGGAGAGCGTTGAAAAATCCGTGTCGAGCGGGAGATTAGCTTTGTATAACTTCATAAAACGGAAAAAAGTCCGCAGATCGAGATAATACTCATCCACGGTTTTTTTTGAGTGGCCCTTGATGGTCTCGTGATATGTAAGAAAATCACGAATTATGTCGGGCGTCTGGTCACGGTAATCCATGATGAAGCCTCCGCGTTTGTTTTTTGAGGTCTGACCTTGTACGGGCGTCCGGCGGAGTGTTCGGCGGGATGGGACCGTCGGAGCGGCGGGCGGTATGTTCGGCGCCGGGCGGTGCGCGTGGAGTCGGGCGGCGCGCTTAGGGCGAGGGACGGCGCCGTAGAGGTATGGCGCGCGAAGGGCGGCGCCCACATATAATTGAACAAAATAAAAATTTTGTTCAATTAAGGGGAGCGGGACACGACGGCCGCGGCAGTTTTGCCAAGCGCCCCTATTTATTATAGTATATCCTTTTTCACACAAGAATGCAACTCACATATGACACAATAATTTCGTATGCACTCGTTATCGCTCTCTCGTCCTTTTCGCCTGTGGCGAAAAGAATTTTTGCGAAGGAGTGCGCCCTCGTCGGAGCGAACTACACTGCGCTACACCGCCCTATGGGCGGTATCCGCTCCGTTGCGTTG
>JAISXU010000012.1 GCA_031270395.1 Oscillospiraceae bacterium | reverse complement strand
GTTTCCATTTCGCTCTGCGGGGTATCGCCGTTAAAATACTTCTGATAGATTTTCGCTTTCAGCTTGAACGCCGGCGCGGTTTTGGGCTTCGGCTTTTTATTAAGCTCTCCCGATAAAATCTGTATCATCTTATCGGGGGTCAGCTTCTTGCCCTCGGAAAACTCCCGCAGGGATTCGGCTTTCTTCATGTCAACCTTGTAGGCGCTCTCGCCCAAGTGCCGGTTGAGTTCGGTCTGCTCATCGGGTGAGAGATAGGAGAGCGACACGGCGGGGCGTATAGCAATTTCATCAGTATCAACTCGGTTTTGTAATGATGCTATCAGGAAAGATATTCTGATGTACCTCGCCACGCTTGCGCTTGATAATCCATATTTTTCACCCGTTTGTTCGTTTGACCTTAACTTCGTATCCAGTGGATATGAAGTCCCGTTTTCCTTGATTCCATGCGGATTTGAGAGCATTTCTATCTCGTCCAAAAGGTCGGTTCTTTTACCCTGACCGCCGTTTGCGCCTTTCAACGCTTCAAGGTGCGTTTTTAGGGCAATCGCCCGTTCGCTGTGGGATAAATCGGCGAATGACCGCTGTACAAGGTTAGTTTCGGTGACAATCAGTTTTGCCTCGTCGTCGTTCAAGTCTTTCTTGATGACAACCGGCACTTCGGACAGCCCCGCAATTTTGGCGGCGTTGACGCGGTTATGACCGCTCAGAATTTCGTATGTCCCATCCTCCGCGTCAAGCGGTCGGACGATGATAGGCACGATAACGCCATATTCCCTAACGCTCCGCACCATATCGTCCAAGCGTTCACCCTCATACAGCTTGAACGGGTGGTCTGCAAACGGTACGAGGTAATCAAGTTTAAGTGACTTACGGGCGTCCGGGTCGGGCTTTTCAATCGGCACTTCCTCGTCAAGCAGTATCGACATGACGTTCCGCGTGACTTCCGCTTTGCTTCTGTTATCAGCCATTGTTCATCAACTCCTTTGCAAAATCTTTGTAAGCCTGTGACGGCTTCGAGTTTTCATCGTAGAGCAACACGCTCTGACACCGCAGATTAGCCTCTCCGACTTTTGTGGAGTGGGGGATGATGGTATCGAATATCCTCACCGATTGGCTGTACGTTTTTTCAATGATGCCGCTGACCTCTTTGTAGAGGTTGGTGCGGGTGTCGCACATCGACATCAACACGCCCTCAATGGTGACGGCAGGGTTGATGTGCTTCTGCACCTTTTGGATTGTCTTGATGAGCATTTTCAATCCGACCGCTGAGAGAAGTTGCGGCGTGACGGGAATCAACACGCCGTCGCTTGCCGTTATCGCGTTGGCGGTAAGGATGCCGAGCGACGGGGGAGTGTCGATAATGATTATCTCGTATACCTCTCGTAACGGCTCAATGACCGTCTGCAACGCCTTTTCCACGCCGATTTCGTGACCTCTGTTCAACTCAAATGCCGAAAGGGTGATGTTGCAGGGTATCACGTCGATTTTCTCACAGGGTATGATGTACTCCCTCGGTTCGGGCAGTTCTTCCTCGCTCAAAGCGGTGTCCAGCAGGGAATAGGTCGTATGGGTCAACTTGTCCGGGTTCTTCACGCCGGAGCAGATGGTTAAGCTGCCCTGCGGGTCTAAATCACACACAAGCACCTTTTTACCCATCAGGGCGAGGGCTGTCGCCAGATTGAGTGATACTGTGGTCTTTGTTACGCCGCCTTTCATCGACGCTATGGCTATGACTTTACACATTCGTTTGTCGCCTTCCTTTCGTTTTGGATTGCTGATTACTGATTGCTGATTGCCCTTGAAAAAGGGCGCAAAAAAATAGGACTAAGTTCGTGAAACCCCAGTGTTTATGCGGGTTTGCCTAACTTAGTCCTATTATAACAGGGTCATTGTTAAGCAGAAGCTGAACTCTGTTGTAATTAAGTTCTCTGCCCAATGTATTGGTTACGCCTTGTTCATTGCGCCAGTTGCGCACCTCGGTCATGGTAGCGCCCGCATCATAACGCTTAAACGCTTCAAGCACAAAAGGCGCGGTCAGCGGGTTAATTTGGAAATGGCGCTCTGCGATTTTCGCTTGTGATAATTTAACTCCTTCACGGAGTGAACGCAACCTTTCATTGACTATCTTCATAGCAAAAGCTCCTTCGTAGTATACTACAGTACATTTTATGAATACTCATCCCAGCAATCGTCATCACCTGTGACGCTGTGTAACCAACAATACATGATCACTGCTTCAAATGCTTGTTTTTTGCCTTTAATAAAGTTTTTCTTTGGCATATTTCTATACAGAGCATCCAGTCCAAATAAGTTGCTCTTTTGTTTATAATCATAATTCCAGAATAATGAGTTGAAAAGGTTAAGTCCTCTATACTCTGATCGTTTTTCATAATACTCGCTTTTTTTCTTATGCCCTTTAGGCCATATTTCAGGGGAGTCATAATACGAATGCGCCCATTCGTAGCAGAAATTGTAAATATTCACCCCGTGTTTTCTATAAGTATCAAATATCCACTCGTTTACGTCATCGGAAATATAAAAGTCTTGTCCGTATGGCGGGAAAATATTTCTAACTTTGTGCGCCTCTTTAATAAACTGAAAAACCATTTCCGACTGTCCTTCAAGGAACTTAAATTTTTTAGCGGCCTTTGGAAAAATATCATACGACAAAGCTCTGAATTCTGCATCACTATCATACAAAAGAAAATAATCATCCATTATGAGATTCATTAATTGCTTATGCATATATTTCCCATGTGATGAGTAGATAGCAACAAGCCATTCTCTTATTTCCGAATCATAGTCTCGAATAATATTCCGATACTTATCAATTTTCTGTTCATGTAAAACAGTTTTTTCATCAGCAGGCTTAGTATCAAGATAATTATTGAAGTATTCGAAAACATAATTTACACAGATACGGGTATTTTCAGATCGTTTTTCAAGATCGTATTCGTTGATTCCATCTTCCTTTTTGCGTTTAATTATGTATTCCTCAAGCCTCATGTCACATTAACTCCTCCACTTGGAATAACTCAAAATGCTAAGTGTAATATATGTTTAGATTATACACAATAATAGTTTGTTTGTCAAAACAATTATCGTGTCGTTAAGAATGGTGAGCCGAGTTATAAGGCAAATCATTTCTCCAACGTATTTGGATACAAAAGGAGTTTCATGTGCGCCCTGATGAGAAGGATACACATGCAACTCCTTTTGTGGTATAGCTGCCTGCGTGGCTACGCAAGCAGCTATACATGGGGTTTCCAAAGGGGCCCCAGCCCCGTTTTCGGCAAGGAGGGCAAGGCATACACGCTTACACCAACCGCAGTACTAATTCTCCATTCGATGAAACATTGTATTCAAGAAGTTTTATCTCCTTATTCTCATAATTTCTTCGATTTTCGACGTATTCTACCACATTAGGGTCAAACCGTTTTGCTATGGCACTAACCCGTACCATATTCATATCACCCTGCACTTTCTTATGTATAAACCATGATTCATATCCAATTAGTTGCCGGAGGGCGTCGGCATCAAAGCGATCTGACTTTACTTCCAAAATATCATAAGACAGAATTTGTCTTTCATGATGCGGGTTGTTGAAAAACAAAAGGATGTCAATTTCGGTTCCAAAGTTTGTAGGCACATAACAAAGGTAGTCAGAATAATTTCCGAAAACGTCCTGAAAATTCCCTTCGACAAAAGCCCTTGCGAGCATTGCCATAAGCGAGCTTTCAAAACTCGGCATATGCCCGCCCTCCTGCCGATGCACCTGTTCAAAAAGGTTGGCAGGCTTAACCGGATAGGGCTCCATTATTACATTTCTGTTTATTGTAAATGGATTGATTTTTAGATACTCCTGCAAAAGCACATCACACTCAATGTCAGAGAGAGAAAACATTGCGTTTGTCCCACTTGCGCGGTTAAGCGCAAATGTCCAGATTTTCCCTGAGTTTCTTAAATCGAAAATATCATTTAGGCGCAACGGCTTTTTGAAGCTATATTCTGTACTTTCAATGCGGCAACGAAATGGATAGGTTTTATCTTCCCATACTGGCGTTATATCATAAAAGGGTTGGCCAATTGCTCTCCAAATTCCTTGAAGCTCTTTACCCTCATCTTTTTTGCTTTTATCCTTAGTGATATAGAAAAATATATAGTCGCCTTCTTTTATTATTGCAATACGGGAAAGCAAGGCGTCATTGGTATAGTTTTCGTTTTTGGAGCCAGGAGTAGCCTCCGGCAGCCCCACAATACCTCTGTGCGTACAAATCTCATAATTTGTTCTATTTAGTACAAAAACGTGTGCAGGCAAGCCGGTTCCCCCTTACCACTTCAATATCGTCATTGCTACTCCATTTTCAAAACTACCGCGAGTGCATTCATATATTTTTTGCCCCGGAACGGAGCGGGCAAGCCATTTATCCGCCACGCATTCACAAAAATCTTCTTGCCCTTTTTTGCGGGTGATTGCGCCGAGCGCCGCCGTTCCATCTGGGATTGTGTTCAATTGCCGCAAAAATCCCCTTGCTGCCCGCGAAGATTTATAGCCGCTGATTCGGTTTTCGTTAGTGACGCGAATGGTAAGCAACATAAGACATGATTATAGATAATTGTACCAAGAATGTTTCGACGATTCAATTCTAAAATCGCGTTTAAGCCGTTTGCTCCGTAGCAGCCCTTATCCTACGC
The DNA here is from genome assembly GCA_031270395.1 of Oscillospiraceae bacterium. GTDB lineage: Bacteria > Bacillota > Clostridia > Oscillospirales > Oscillospiraceae > JAISBX01. Next base: position 11,373 of record JAISXU010000012.1, on the reverse strand, counting down.
GCCTTTCGCCATACTGCAAGATGGCGGAAACCTTCAAGAATACTCTCCTTTGAGCCTACCCCGTTAAAAAGGTTATTGCGGAAGCGAATTTTCAACCCATACTTGACGTAGTCCGGGAAATGCCATGTGAAGAAGATTTTGAGTCAAGGAATATCAATGTTCGCAAGAATTATCTGCGTAAATGGTATCATACACGAGCGAACCCCCGATAGTTCCCTGCCCCGTATGACGCCGAAACAACGACAAACGGCCGTGAAGCTCATCCGCAAAATCTGCTGTAATTATGACTATGGCAGCTGCCTCTTGCTGGATGACGGGGATTCATGTGTTTGTGCACAGAGCATATCTTACTCCGTCAACTGCAAATTCTTCCGGCATGTACTGCTGGAAAACAAAGAAAAAGGTAAGAAACGGGAGAAAGTCAAAGCATTTTTCCAAACGGCGGTGGATTTTGAGTCCGCTACGTCTACCGATTTTATCACCCCGGCAAATTTATCGTTTACCGCGTATACGATAACACATATCAGGACGCGCTGTCACGCGCGGAGGGCGCCGCCGTTATTTTAAGGTATGAGCGCGCCCTCCGGACGCGTCTCAAAGACGGTCTGGTCTCTGTAATAGTAGTCCAGCACCGTTCTTGCGATTTCCATGATTGTGGCGCCGGAGCCGCCCTTTTCAATCGCCACCGATATGGCGATCTCCGGCTCGTCCGCCGGCGCGTAGCACACGAACATTCCGTTGTTGACGTTCGACGCGTCGATCTGCACCGTGCCGGTCTTCGCCGCCACGCTGATCTTGTAATCCTTAAATACCGGCGCCGCCGTACCCGACTGCGCAGCCGCCCTCATCCCCTCCTGAAGCATCTCAATATAATCGCTCCCCGCTATCGTATTGAGCGTCCTCGGCGTCTGCGTGAGGATGTTCTCGCCGTAGTCGGCGCTCTTGACGCGGCTGAGTATCGTCAGCGCGTGCCGCTCGCCTCCGTTGGCTATTGTGGCGGCGTAGCCCGAGAGTTGGAGCGGAGTGAACATATTGTGCCCCTGACCTATCGACGCCAGCAGCGTATCCGCGTTCCACCACCCCTCGTTCAGGACACGCGCCTTGTATTCGGGCGTCGCCAGTGTACCGATCGCCTCCGGTATTTCGATACCCGTCGGGACGCCGAGCCCGAAATCCGCCGCGGCGTCGGCTATCGCGTATTTGTCCGTATAGTCGCCGACGTGATAGAAAAAATAGTTGCACGAATCGCGCAGCGCCTCCACTATATTCAGAGGCCCGTGGCCCGCGCTCGTCTGCGAGTATATCCAGCAGTACGGCCTGAAGTCGTCGTACTTTATGTACTGCCCCGTATCGTTGATCTGCGACCAGCGCGTTATCGTCCCCTCGCGCAGCCCCGCGAGCGCCGTGACCATCTTGAAGGTCGAGCCGGGGTTGTATATGCCCTGGGCCGCTCTGTTCAGCATCGGCTTCGTCGGGTCGCCGCTCAAAGCTCCCATATTCTTGCTCAGCGCCGCCAAATCGTACGTCGGATATGAGGCCATAGCGAGTATTTCGCCCGTATTTACATCCGTAACCACCACGGCGCCTCCGACGACCTTCGCGTCCTCCTCGCGCTCCGCGTTTATGACGTCTATGAATTTTGCCAGCTCGTTCTCGGTATACCCCTGCAAGCCTATGTCTATCGAGAGGTAGACGTTGCTGCCCGGCTCCGGCGGCCGCGTGACGTTTACGTCGAGAACCGCCCCGTTGTCGGCGGCGGACACTGATCTGGCGCCGTCCACACCGTGCAGATACTGCTCAAAGCCCGCTTCCGCGCCGGCCTTTCCCACGACGGCGTCCATGGGATACCCCAGCGCCGTATACTTTTCGTAGTCTGAATCGTCTAATTTCCCGATATTTCCCAGAATATGCGCCGCGTACGCCGTGTGGTACTCCCTGACGGACGTCGTCTCCGTCCCGACGCCCGGATAGGCGCGCTCCTTTACAGCCGCGATAAAATCGACGCCGACGTCCTCGGCAAATACATATGTCCCGATATTGACTGTCGGAAGTACGCGGAGCTCGAGCTCATACCGCACGCCGATAATCAGCCGCGCGTCGGCTATGCCCGTGGTGTAGTCGATACCGTAACGGTTCTTCATCCATGCGATCAGCTCGGACGCCGAGATGTCTCCGGGGAGCGAAAAGTTGTCGAGGTATTTATCCAGCCTACCGCGCTGCCTTGCGTCCATATCCGACAGATACTCAAACGGCGCGCCGCGCGTGACAGGCAGCGTGTCGTTGTACCGCACACCGTTTTCCTCCGCGGCGTAAATCAATTCCCTGATTATCCCGTTCGTGTCGCCGGCCGCAAGCAGCGCGTCGCGCGTCAGCGTCACGTTATATGACGGTCTGTTGGACACGAGCAGCGCTCCGTTTCGGTCAAGTATATCGCCGCGCTGCGCCGGCAGAACGGACGTACTTACCGAGACGGCGCTCGGCTGCAGAAGACCGGCATCGGCCGACGCGCCGGCGTCGTAGACCTGCAGCTTATACAGCGTAGTCAGATAGACGACGAGGAGAGCCCCTGTCGCCACGAAAATCACAGCCATTCTGGCTCGCGAGAAAAATCTGTACATTTGCTTTCGGTTCCTTTCAGCGAATCGGGCGCCGCGCGTTCATATCCCTGTATCCGAGCGGCTTTACTGCAAAATATATGGGGACCGCGCACACGAGCGAATACAGCGTCTGGAGGAGCGCAGTCCTCATAAGCGCCGAAATCGGGAGTCCCTCGAAGAATAAAAACGCGAACATCTGCGTAAACGCCGTCAGCGCGAGCGCGGCGGCGCAGCACACGATATACGACGGGAAGCCGCGAGCTATCACTATGTCGGACAAAAAGCCTGCCGCGAGCCCAAACAGCGTAAAAAGAACCGTCAGCGCCATGACGGGCTGGTTGAACGACATATCGCACAGCGCGCCGGCGAACAGTCCGAACAGAGCGCCGCGCGTACCGCCCTCAAACACAGCCACGCCCGCCACGGCCAGCGGCAGAAGCACAGGCCGTATTCCCGTCGGAGACAGATAGGGAAAAATGAGCGCCTGCACGGCGTACGCGGCGAGCAGTAAGAGCACATGCAGCAGAACACCCACAAGCACAAAACGTTTCTTCATACGCTCACTCCGAAATAGATATTTCAAAATCGGTTATAACATAGACGTACGTCACATTGTTAAGCTCCGCGGTTGGCTTGACGACGCCGCGGTAGCCGATCCCGGTGTCGTTTATCATCACGTCCGCGACCTCGCCTATCACGAGCCCTTCGGGGAATACCCCGCCCTTGCCCGACGTCACCACCGTATCGCCCGACAGGACGCTGTCGCCCTCCGGGAGAAAGTCGAGTCTGAGCGTACCGTCGCGCATCAGGGCAAAGTCGCCCGACGCTACGGACTGTTCCCCGTTTTCACCGACCAGGACTCCCGCGGAAAATGTCGTGTCTATGACGGACACGGCCGACGACGTGATCGTCCCCACCTCGGTAACGCGCCCCACAAGCACTCCCGTCTCCGTTATCACGCTGTCCCCGACCGCCACGTCGGAGTTTGCGGAGCCGCGGTTGAGCGTAAAGCTCGACTCCCAGTTCGACGCGCCCCACGTTATTATTACGGCGTGGTCGTACACATGGTCTGAATTTCGCGCTTTGAAATCCAACAGCTCGTACAGCCTCGCGTTTTCGGCGGACATCTCGGTATATTCGCGGTAGTCCTGCCTGAAGTCGGCGATCTGCGCCTTGAGCGCCGCGTTTTCGGAGACGAGATTCTCATATTCGTAGATGTACCCGTAAAGGCTCTCGAAGGAGCGCGCAATAGACTCCGCCGCGCGCTTGAGCGGTACGCTGACCAGCTCCGCCAAACCCGTCACGGCGCCCGACGTACCGCGGGTGTTCACCGAGACAAGCGCGATGATCGCGATTATAAGCGCCGCCGCGATTATGGCGACGTTCCTTTTATTCAGCAAGGTCTTCACGGTATGTCAACCTCCTTAATATCATTCCACGCCCTTGTAGTAGAGTCCGCGCGTAAAGCCGCCCGGCGCGTAGTCGCCAAGACCCATATACCGGCGCATTACCGACAGACATTCGATCGCGTTTTCCGTGGTAAACAGCAGCCTCTCCGCCCACAGGCCTATGGCGGCCGTATCCTGGCGCTTGTCCGCCATGAACAGCTTTTTGGAGTTGAGAAGCGTGTTCCGGCACCCAAACGCGCGGATAACGGGAAAAGACACGCCCTGTCTGTCCTTCAGGCCGGAGAAGTTATCGCACGCGCACACTCCCATGCTGTTTTTAATTATGCAATTCTCCGTATACATGAGCGGCAGTCTGCCATAAGTGATTATCTCCGTATCCAGCCCTTTTGAAACGTCGCGTATCTGCTCAAGTCTCATCTCGAACGACAGCGTCGCGGATTTCAGGCCGAGGTCCCTCACCGCGCGCAGGGACTGCGAGTTGAAAATGTTCAGACCGAAATCGCCGCGCACCGAGAAGTCTCCGCGGCCGGCGGCGACTATCTGTCCCAGATTGCCCGTCAGAACCTCGGATATCCCCAGACCGCGCGCGGCGGCGAGCATATCGGCGAGCTCGCGCCTCTCGTCGTCGTGTACGACGCGCGGGAGCGCGGCCGCCACGGTTATGTCGTCGTCCCGCAGAAACGGCCCGAGCGCGTCGGCGCCGCCGGCGAGCTCCTCGGCCGGCACGTACAGGACGCGCGGCTTCAACTCGGCCATCGCCTCCGACAGTTGCGAGAGCTTTGTCACCTGAACCGTGATTACGGGCGGCTCCTCCCTGTTGACAAGCTGAAAGCCCGGCGTAAACTCGCCAAGCTCGCGCGGCTCCAGATATTTCCGCTTTTCCATGAGCTCCGCGAGCAGCGCTCCGCGCATCTCGTTGATGTGTCTCCGGGAGAGCGAAAGGCCGGGCTCGACCGAGCATTTCACGCCGGCGCAGTAAAACGGCGTGCCGCCCGTCTTGTAAAGCTGTGTCTGCAGCTCCGCGGCGGTCAGCTCCCGGTGAAACGCTGCCTCCGGCGTCGCTCCAAGCGTGACGGCGGTATTGCCTCGGTCGTCCGCGACCGCGAGCTTCGCGGGTTCGCCCGCTCGCACGCCGCCGACAAACCGCACTGGAACGCGCTGGAATTCGCCCTTGTTGTAATTATCGATCTTGCGCGCGGACGCGTCGCGGTCGCTCTCCGCGTGCACCCCGAACATGCTCCGTCCGAGCTTGCCCGTGTAATACCCGTCCGTAAAGCCCTGCCGTGAAAAAACGCTTCTCAGCAGCTGCATCTCCTCGGCCGTAGGGTCCCGCCTGAGACGCGCGGCGCGTGAGTATATGCCCGTTACGACGGCGGAATACTCCGGGCGCTTCATGCGCCCCTCGATTTTGACGCACGTCACGCCGCACAGCTCTATCTCGCGCAAATACTTGACGAGGCAGTTGTCCTTGAGACTCAGCAGATATTCGCCGGAGCGCCTCTCCGTGCCATAATTGAGTCTGCACGGCTGCGCGCACAGTCCCCTGTTGCCGCTGCGCCGCCCGATGATGGCGCTCATATAGCACTGTCCCGAGTAGCACATGCAGAGGGAACCGTGAGCGAATACCTCCGTCTCTATGGGCGAGCGTGCGCAGATGTACTCAAGCTCCCCGCGCGACAGCTCCCGCGCCAGCACGACGCGCTTCGCTCCCATCGCCGCCGCCAGCTTCGCCCCGTCCAGATTATGGACGCTCATCTGCGTGCTCGCGTGTATCGGGAGCGACGGCGCGGCCTGGCGCACGGCGCGCATCAGTCCTATATCCTGTATGATCACGGCGTCCGCTCCGTACGCGGCGGCCCGCTTCGCCTGTTCGACGGCGTCGGGCAGTTCCCTGTCGGACACCAGCGTATTGAGCGCAAAATATACCTTCACGCCGCGCACGCGGCAATACTCCGCGGCCCGCGCAAATTCGTCAGGCGTCAGATTTTTCGCGTTTCTGCGGGCGTCGTGGCTCCCAAACCCGAGGTACACGGCGTCAGCCCCGTTCTGCACGGACGCCGTGACGCCCTCCGGGGAGCCCGCGGGAGACAGTATCTCAAGCATGCCGCCGCCTCTCGCCGCGCCGCGCGCCGCCAAGTATCGTGCCCGCGCGCGACAGCCCGCGGGCGGCTGCGGTATTATCAGATTTCCTGCGGAAATACGGCGGCAATGCCGCCGGCGACTTTTCGGACATCGCGGTCGCAGCGGAGTTATCCGCGCAGCTTCTTCTCTCCAAGGAACCGCATCACCCCAATCGCTTGGAAGTATACCACGCCCGGCGGCAAAAGTCAAAAAAGGGGGCAAAAAGGAAGGGCGGTTTCAGGCGCGGGTTTTTACCCGGGTTTTCCGGCGTTCCGGGCTTTATTGACCTTCGCGATATTTTATGTTATCCTTTTTCCCGTTGCGGCAATCGTTTTCAGGAAAACGGCCGCCAATCATGTTACTCTAACCGTGAACCCGTGAACCCGTGAACCCGTGAACAAAACAGGTGAAGCAGATGATAAAGGTCGGAATTGACGGACTGGATCGCTTTGACGGTTTCGAGCGCGGCGCGGCGGCGCTGTCGGAGGCCGCCCTGCCGGTCGCGGCGTCGCACGCCGGCGCGGGTTGGGCGCGGCTCCCGGAGGAATATCCCGCGCACGCGGCCGCAATCAAGAGCGCCGCGCGGGAGATAACGTCGGAATCCGAGGCGCTCGTCGTCGTCGGCGCCGGGGGATCATACGTCGGGGCGCGCGCCGCCATAGAATATATACGCTCGCCGGAGTACAATCTGCTCGCGTCCGGCTCGCCGCGGATATTTTTTGCCGGGGGAGATATATCCGCCGAACACGCGGAGCGCGTCGTCGCGCTCCTGTCCGGACTCGATTTTTCCGTCAGTATCGCCTCCAAATCCGGCTCCACTTTGGAACCGCTCCTCGCGTTTCGCGTTTTTTTCTCCCTATTAGAGGCAAAATACGGTTCCGGAGGTGCCGCCCGAAGGTTATACGTGACTACCGGAGCCGGCACGGCGCTCGACGCGTTCGCGCGGGAACGCGGGTGCAGACGTTTTTATATACCGGACGACGTGGGCGGACGGTTCAGCGCGCTGACCGCGGCCGGCTTGCTGCCCTCCGCGGTGGCGGGCTGCGACATCGACGCCGTGATGGCCGGCGCGCGCGGGGAGATGGTTTCCGGCGCGCGCGAAGCGGCCTTGTACGCTGCCGCGCGGCAGACGCTCTACGCCTCGGGGCGGAAAATTGAAATTCTGGGCTGCTTCGAGCCGTCGATGCGGTATCTCGGCGAGTGGTGGAAGCAGATGTTCGGGGAGAGCGAGGGCAAGGACGGCAAGGGAATATTCCCCGCGACGGCGCTGTTCACGGCCGATCTGCACTCTCTGGGACAGTATATACAGCAGGGCGAGCGCACACTCATGGAGACCTTTGTCACTACTGACAAACCGCGCTCCTCCCTGCGCGTACCGTACTCGCGTCTGTTTGACGACGGGCTTGACGCCGTGGCGTCGCGCGAGTTGCACGCCATCAACTCAGATGCGATCGCGGCTGTCAGGGAGGCCCACATCGAGGGCGGCGCGCCGGTCGTCACGCTGAGCATACCCGAGCTGTCGGCGGAATCGTTCGGCGCGCTGATATACTTCTTCGAGTCCGCCTGTGTCATGTCGAGCGCGCTGTCAGGCGTCGATCCATACGGTCAGCCGGGCGTGGAGAGCTATAAGCGGAAGCTGAGGGCGCGGCTGGGGCTGTGAATAGTGACCCCGCCCATATTGCAAAAGCGACTGCGCCCGGGTCAGCAGCCCAATTTCCCCATTATCCCGCCGATTGCCGTTTTGACGGGATTATCGGACGGCGCTTTAGCCGTGGGCTTGCCCTCGCAGTCGAGCCGGTATATAGTCTCGTCCTGCGGCAGCACGCCGATCAGCTCGAGACCATTTCCCGCTATTTCCTCCAAAACTCCGGCGTCGGGCGACCCGCCCGGCGCGCGGTTGACTATGAGCTTCACAGCGCCCGGCTTAAGTCCGAGCTGTCCCACCATCTCCGATATGCGTCCGGCGGCCTGGACGCCGCGCCTTGAACAGTCGCTTATGAGCAGCAGCACGTCGATATGCGGCAGCGTACCGCGGCTGATATGCTCAAGACCCGCCTCGTTATCCACGACGATATATCTGTACGAACCGGCGTACCTGTCGAGCTGGGCCTTCAGCACTCCGTTGACGTAGCAGTAACAGCCCGTGCCCTGTGTGCGGCCCATGACGAGCAGGTCGTAGCTGTCGCCCTCCGCAAGCGCGTCGCCGAACATGAATTCGGCGTATTCCTGCTTCGTCATCCCCGCGGGGATGGGTTCACCGGACAGCTCGCGGCCGACCATCGTCTCGCGGATGTCGCCCAGCGTCGTCTCAATTTTGACCCCGAGCACCTCGTTCAGGTTGGAATTCGGATCGGCGTCAACCGCCAGAATGTGGCCGTCCCCGGCGGACGCGAGATACTCTATTATCATACCGCACACCGTCGTCTTGCCGGTGCCGCCCTTACCGGCGACGGCTATCATAAGAGGCTCCATATACTAAACCATACCTTTCAAAATAACATAGTTCCCGGCGTTCTGGGATAGGGAATGACGTCTCTGATGTTGCCTATACCCGTGAGGTACAGCAGAAAGCGCTCCAGCCCCACGCCGAAGCCGGAGTGCGGCGCCGTGCCGAAACGTCTCAGATCGGAGTACCACCGCAGCGAGTCGCGCGGTATCCCCAGCTCGTCTATGCGCGCCGAGAGCACGTCCGCCCGCTCTTCGCGCTGCGAGCCGCCTATCAGCTCTCCGACGCCCGGGACAAGCAGATCGCAGGCCGCCACAGTCTTGCCGTCGTCGTTGAGACGCATGTAAAACGCCTTAATCTCCTTGGGGTAATCGGTGATGAACACGGGGCCGCCCGCCGCCTCCTCGCAGAGGTACCGCTCGTGCTCTGTCTTCAAATCGGCGCCCCACTCCACGGGGAACTGGAATTTACGCCCCGATTTCTTCAGCAGCTCTATCGACTCCGTGTACGTCAGACGCCCAAACGGCGAATCCGCGACGGATGTCAGCCGGCCCACGAGAGCGTCGTCGGGGTCGTAGAACGCGCTGAAAAAGTCCATCTCCTCGCGCGCGTCGGCGAGCACGGCGCGTATGCAGTGCTTTATCATGGACTCCATGACCTCCATGTCGTCCTCGAGGTCGCAAAACGCCATCTCCGGCTCGATCATCCAAAATTCGCTCGCGTGTACCGTGGTGTTTGAGTTCTCGGCGCGGAACGTCGGCCCAAAGGTATACACCTTATCGAACGCGAGCGCGAACGGTTCCGCGTGGAGCTGTCCCGACACGGTGAGGAACGCTCCCCTTCCGAAAAAGTCGCCCCCGCCTCCGCCTCCGGAGACGCCGAACGCCTCGCCGGCGCCCTCGGCGTCGTTGCCCGTGATTATCGGCGTGGTGACGTATATGAACCCGTTATCCCGGAAAAATCCGTGTATTGCCGCGGACAGCGCCGAGCGCACGCGGAACATCGCCAGAAACGTGTTCGTGCGCACGCGCAGATGCGGAGACTCGCGCAGGAACTCCAGCGTGTGGCGCTTTTTCTGCATCGGATAGTCGCCGTCGCAGTCCCCGATCAGCGACGCCTCGTCCGCCCGTATCTCAAACGGCTGCTTCGCGTCAGGCGTCAGGACGAGTTCGCCCGCGACCTCTATGGCGCAGCCGGTCTGGAGCTTTGACATCCCGCGCGGGCCGCCTCCGCTCTCCGCGTCGTACACGATCTGGCAGCCCGAAAAACACGAGCCGTCATTGAGGGTGATAAAGCCGACCCGGCCGCCGTATCTGTTTGTGCGCACCCAACCGCGCACCCGCACCCGCTCCCCGCCCACCGGGCGCGACCGGAGCTCGGCTATTGTGACGTATTTCCCGCGTATCATTATCGCGTCCCCGTCGAGCCGAAGCCGCCGCCGCCGCGTTCCGTCTCGTCGAGCGTATCGGATACTATGAATTCCGCCCTGTACGCCGGCGTCACCACGAGCTGCGCCACGCGCTCGCCGGGCGACACCGTTGCGGCCACGCTCCCGTGATTGTGCAGCGGTACCATCCACTCGCCGCGGTAATCGCTGTCCACGACGCCGACCTTATTGGCGGGAGCTATTCCGCGCTCCGTCGCCATGCCGCTGCGCGCGAAGACCAGCCCGACGTACCCCTCCGGCAAGGCGGCGGAGAAGCCCAGCCCGATTTTTACGGTTTCGCCCGGCTGTATCTCAATCGGCCCTGCGGCGCACGCGCACAGATCGGCGCCCGCCGCGCCCGCCGAGGCATAGACCGGCAGCCGCGCGCGCGCGTCGAGCCGCTTTACTTTTATTTTCATTTTTCGTTCGGCGCCGTTCATATGTTCAGCGACACGTTGTTCATGCCGTTTTCCTCAAATTCTTCGATATACTCGTCAATCCTGCAAGCCAACTCGTCGACGTTATCAGGCCCTATCTCCTGTATTTCCATGTCCTTGCGCGCGAGCTCCTCGGCGAGTATCTCAAAGAATACAGTATCCTCATAGGCCGCAATCGCCTCGTGGATACCGCCGTCGATAAAGGCGTCCGAGGGTACCGGAGCGTCGTCGTCAAGCTCGACGAGCGCGGGCGCGTGGCTGAAGCAATAGGAAAAGATGCGACCCTCAACCTCGTCATAATCGTCTATGCGGTCGTCCCCGCGCATCGAGTTGAGCACCCAGTTTCCGATATACACCATATCGAGCAGACGTCTGTATTCCTTTTCCGTGAGTTCAACGTTCATTTCCGCCCTCCTGATCACGATTTGATCAAAACCCCCACGCGCCGATTGGCACGCGGATATTATAACATACGGCGCGAAGCGGCGATGGTATAATGTGTCGTCCCTCGGCGGTTGCCGCGCAGCGGCGAGCCGATGGGGACAGCAAGTTATAATATCCGCAACGCGGATATTATAACAAATGGCCGCCCAAATTACCACAAAAATCAGAGACGATTTTTTTGGTGAAATTTTTTTGGAACAGTTTACAAGCAATATACGCGCATTCGGGCAAAGGGTAGTTGAATATTCACAATTTGACGCCTGTCACATACTTGTTTTGTACGGAGGAATAGAATAGAATATCCGGTGAACTGGAGGAATCATTTCGTTTGTCACGGCTTGAGCCGTAACAAACGAGTTACGAAAGGTTGGATTTCGCCGTGCGCGGCTCGCAGAGTGTCAGTAGATGGAAATGAATTCCATCTACTGACGGAGATATAACAATTTTTGCTCCGTCGCACGGGGCGCACTCCTTCGCAAAAATTCTTTTCGCC
>JAISXU010000044.1 GCA_031270395.1 Oscillospiraceae bacterium | reverse complement strand
CATCGCGCTCCGTTTTCCGCAGGTCAATGACACGTTGATAGCGTGGAGTGCCGACGGCAACTTTTGGCTTCGCCGCATAGCGATAGACCATCAGTTGAAACGGAAGGAGAAAACTGACGCCACTTTGCTCGAACGGGTCATCGTGAACAACTTCGGGCAAACAGAATTTTTCGTGAATAAGGCTATCGGTTGGAGCCTACGTGAATACAGCAAGACGAATCCCGGTTGGGTGCGCGGTTTCATTGAGCGGCACCGGAACGCGATGGCACCGCTCAGCATAAAGGAAGCGAGTAAGTACATTTGAACCTTATAACTTTGCCTCGGATGGGCGATTTCAGGGGGGGCAAAACCGTCAGAGGGGATGCAAACCTCCGAGCCGCTTGCAGGGCGCGAAAAAGAGCCGCGTAAGCCTGATGGATTCAGGGAACGCGGCTCTTTTGATGTGTGACTTTTCAGTCTCTTAACATTCACGATTATGACAAATTGCGAAACAATATTTTGACAAATACGGAAGTTGTGGGTATAATATTAAAGCATCTTTAAAGGGGGCAAAATTGATGAGCGAAAAATATTTACCTCGTATTGCAGATGAAAAGCTGAAACTTGGACTGGCGACTTCCGGCGCCGTTTTGATTGTCGGACCAAAATGGTGTGGAAAAACTCGAACCGCTGAAGAAATATCAAAAAGTGTTTTGTATATGCAAGACCCAGACCATGCGGAAGCTTATAGACTTCTTGCGGATACCAAACCATCGAAGCTTTTGGAAGGCGAGACCCCCAGGCTTATAGACGAATGGCAAACAGCACCGGTTTTATGGAACGCTGTGCGTTTTGCTGTCGATAAAAGACGAGCGCGAGGACATTTTATCCTTACCGGCTCGGTTGTTCCCCCGGAAACCTCTGATATGCACACCGGCACAGGCCGGATCAGCCGCATGACCATGCGTACCATGTCTTTGTTTGAATCGGAAGAATCCTCCGGGGCAATCTCTCTTGAGGATCTGTTCGACGGCAAAAAGGATATGTTCGATGAAAATAAGTTGTCTATTGAGCAAATCGCATTCATTTTAACACGCGGCGGTTGGCCGGAAGCGGTAAATGAAAAAAACGAAAAATACGCGCTGCGAATGGTATACAACTATTTGGATGCTGTTGCCAATCAAGATATGTCAAGGATAGACGAAGTAGAACGAAACCCGGACAGAGTTTATACGCTGCTTCGCTCAATCGCCCGGAATATTTCCACACAAGCCGGCACCGCGACCTTGCTCAAGGACTTAATATCTAATGACGAAAGTTTGTCGGATAAAACTATTAACGACTATGTAACCGCTCTGAAGAAATTATATGTTGTTGAAGACTTGCCCGCATGGAGTCCGCATTTACGTTCAAAAAGAGCTATTCGGACTACTGCAAAAAGGCATTTCATCGACCCATCGATTGCGGCGGCGGCTTTGCGTGCCGACAGCGGAAAGCTGCTCAAAGATTTTAAAGCTTTTGGCTTTTTATTTGAATCCCTGTGTATTCGCGATTTAAGGATTTATGCGGATAGCCTTGATGGATCTGTGTACCATTACCGCGACCAATTGGATAATGAAGTTGACGCAGTTATTCAATTAAAAGACGAGCGTTGGGCAGCCGTGGAAATCAAAATGGGTGCGGGGGAAATAGAGAAGGCTGCGGACAACTTGATAAAATTCAGCAACAACATTGATACGGAAAAAATGCCGGCTCCCTCTTTTTTGATGGTGTTGACCGCAACGGAATACGCTTTCCAATTGAAAAACGGTGTGTGGGTTGTTCCGATTGGATGCCTACGGAATTAATTTTTTGGCAAAGACATGCCGCACTATGTTTTTTCGGTGCGGGATAGCGAGGTTTGGCAGGAGGCGCATAATGCAGTATCTGACCGCAGATAAACTGAACTTTGATGCTCGTGAGCAAATCAGCAGCGTGTTTGCTGAGGGCTTTTATCAATGGCTAAAATATTTTTCCAAGGATAAAGGAAAGCTCGCCAAAGCGTTAGAGCATATGTTTGACTTATCAAAGGTCTGGGTCGCCGTAGACGGAAATGCGGTTGCCGGAATAACTACTTGCACCGACGGAATCACACCGCCGGTTTGTCTTGATAAAAAAGAACTCAGGCATCATTTTGGATTAGTGCGCGGTTCAATAGCTTTCAAAATGTTGAAAGTATTCTTGCAGGAACACAAATATCCGTTTTCGATTGCCCCCGATACCGGTTCTATAGAATTTGTGGCAACAGCACCGGATTATCGCGGAAAAGGCGTGGCGTTCGCTCTCATTGAACACATAATGAAAGCAGAGGGTTACGCTATATATGTTCTTGAAGTTGCTGACACAAACGAAACGGCATATAGGCTGTATGAACGGCTTGGCTTTAAGGAATTTATGCGGGTTCAGGAAAAACACCCGAAGCAAAGCGGGTTTAACTATTATGTGTATATGAGAGCGGAGGACAAGGTTATATGAAAAAGAAATTACGAAAGACATTTGGAAAACCGGATACTCCGTCCACCATAGCACTTATGAGGCTCATTGAGACGCAGAGCAAAACAACTGTTGCGAACTGGACGCTTGATTACGCCGAGCAGAAAATTCTTCCGCTGTTCTTGAAGCATTACCCAGACGATGGGCGTCCCGCCCATTCGATAGCCGCCGCCCGTGAGTGGCTTGATGGTAAGGTAAAGCTGCCGTATGTCAAAAACATCATCCTCAACGAATGTCACGCCGCCGCCCGCGAGTTGGACGACAATCCTGTGGCGCAAGCCGCCGCAAGGGCAATCGGTCAGTCGTGTGGAAGCATCCACGCCGCGCCGCATTCGCTCGGATTATACTTTTATGCCGCCGCGGCTGTCGGCTACGACAGGTTGGGGCTTGACGCAAGCGAAGCGGAGTACGATGCTATAGCGGAGGAAGTCTGTGCCGATTACACGGATGCACTTCAGGCTGTTGCGGTCGAAAACGAACCGAATCCGGCAAAATGCAAATGGAACTGTTGAGGACGAAGCAATGAGTGAGTTTGCATCTGAACAATTAAACGAAGCCCACCGCGCCTTGCTGTCCACGCTCCACAAGTGCGAAAAGATGGACATGGAGAAGTTGGGTAAATCCCAGAGAACCTTGCTTGAACGGCGAATCGCCGCATTGAAGATTGCGCTTGTGCTGATTGAAAGGGAGCAAAGCCTGTGACAACAAAGGAATTGAATCGCCTCGAAGCGGCTGCCGATATCCGGACAGAGCTGGGCAAGAATGTCGATAAGTGGGCGCGGAGCATTGTTACTTCCGCCAAGTGCAGTAAAGTCTATGAGTTTGAAGCGTTCATTCAAAAGGTTGACGGCATTGACGGGGCGTTCGTGGCGTTTCCCTATGACCTCCGCGCAGTGTTCGGCAAGGGACGCGTCAAAGTTCACGCCACGTTTGACGGGGTGGGTTATGACGGCAGCATCGTCAATATGGGTGTTAAGAACGCCGATGGTTCTGTCTGCTACATCATCGGGCTTCGCAAGGATATCCGCGCCAAGATAGGTAAACAAGCGGGCGATACCGTCTGCGTAACAATAACTGAAAGACAAGAATAACAAGGAGGGCAATCACAATGATATTCCCCAGCGTGAGCGCGCCCGTGAGTTGACAATGGCGCAGCCGGGGGAGTATACTTTGGTTATGGATGGTTCGGAAAGTGAGCCGGAGGCGCGCGGTATGCACAGATTTTTTGTCGCGGCGCCGGGTATTTCCGGCGCCGCCGTGACGATAAGCGGGCGTGACGCGGAGCATATCCGTGCGCTCAGGATCAGGCGCGGCGAGATATTCACCGTCTGCGACGGCGCGGGCGCGGATTACGTGTGCCGCATGACGGAGGTCGGACGCGGCTCGGCGTCCGCGGAGATACTTGAAAAACGCGCGTCGGCGGGCGAGCCCGGAGTCAGGTGTACCGTCTACGCCGCGTTTTCAAAGGGCGACAGGCCGGAAGCCGTCGTGCGGAAGTCCGTGGAGCTCGGCGCCGCGGCCGTGTCGCTGTTCATATCCGCGCGGTGTGTGGCGCGTCCTGACGCGGCGGCGCAGGCGCGCAGGGCGGAGCGTCTGCGTATCGTCGCGGAGGAGGCCGCAAAGCAGTCCGGGCGCGGTATTATACCGGAGGTATCCATCTCCGGTTCGTTTGAAGAGGCCGTGCGCGACGCGCTCCGCACGGAGCTTGCGCTTTTTTTCTACGAGGAGGAGCGTGAGCTCGCGCTCAGGCAGGCGCTCGGCGGGACGCCTGCGCCGAAAACCGTATCGATAATCACGGGGCCGGAGGGCGGCTTTGAGCCGGGAGAGGCCGAGCTTGCCGCCTCCGCCGGATGCCGTGTCGTCAGTCTGGGGCCGCGCATACTGCGCTGCGATACGGCGCCGGCCGCGGCGCTCACATGTGTTATGATGTATTACGGCCAATTTGAAAGGGTAGTATAGATGATCGAATTATCAAGCGGCGGAGTATACCTGATAGACGGCTGTCCCGTTCCCGCCGCCGAGGCGCGGGACGCGCCGGAGGCGGCGCAGGCGCGCGAGCGCACAATAGCATACGGCATTTTGCGCGCGCACGACGGCGGCGCCGACCCGTATAAGCTGCGCGTAAAATTTGACGCGCTCGTATCTCACGACATAACGTATGTCGGTATAATCCAGACGGCGCGCGCCTCCGGAATGACGGAGTTTCCGATCCCGTATGCAATGACTAACTGCCATAACAGCCTCTGCGCCGTCGGCGGCACAATAAACGAGGACGACCACGCGTTCGGACTGTCCGCCGCGATAAAGTACGGCGGCATATACGTCCCGGCGAATCAGGCCGTTATACACCAGTACGCGCGCGAGGCGCTCGCCGGCTGCGGAAGGATGATACTCGGTTCGGACTCGCACACGCGGTACGGCTGCTACGGGACGCTCGGCGTAGGCGAGGGCGGCGGCGAGCTCGCAAAGCAGCTCTTGGGCAACACGTACGACGCCGACGCGCCGGAGGTAGTGCTAGTCTGGCTGGAGGGCGAGCCGCCGCGCGGCGTCGGTCCGCACGACGTCGCGCTCGCGCTCGTAGGGGCGGTGTTTCCGGGCGGACTGGTCAAGAACAAGCTGCTGGAGTTTCTCGGCCCCGGCGCCGGACGCCTCTCGATGGATTTCCGCGCGGGGCTAGACGTAATGACTACGGAGACGGGCTGCCTGTCGTCCGTCTGGGCGACTGACGATACGGTACGCGATTTCTACAGGAGCGTCGGCCGGCCGGAGGATTTTCGCGAGCTGCGCCCCGGCGAGGGCGCGTACTACGACTCGATGGTGAGGATAGACCTCTCGCGGGCCGAGTGCATGATAGCGCTGCCGTTTCACCCATCTAAGGCGTACGCGATCCATGCGCTGCAGCGCGAGCCGGAGCGTATTTTCGCGGAGATCGAGGCCGAGTGCAACCGCGAGCTGGACGGGCGCGTCACGCTCGATCTGCGGCGCGCCGTCAACAGGGACGGCAAAATCGCCGTCGAGCAGGGCGTCATAGTCGGCTGCTCGGGCGGTATGTTCGAGAACATATGCGAGGCCGCCGACATACTGCGAGGCCGCGGCATCGGAGACGGTTACTTCGATCTGTCGGTCTATCCGGCGTCCTCGCCCGTCGGTCTGGCGATAACAAAAAACGGCGTCGCCGCCTCGCTCATGGAGTCCGGCGCCGTCGTCAAGCCCGCGTTTTGCGGCCCGTGCTTCGGAGCGGGCGACACGCCGGCGCACAACACGCTGTCCATCCGGCACGCCACGCGCAATTTTGCCTCGCGCGAGGGCTCGAAGCCCGGCGCGGGGCAGATCGCCGCCGTCGCGCTGATGGACGCGCGCAGCATCGCCGCCACGGCCCGCATGGGTGGCATCCTGACCGCCGCGACGGACATAGAATATGAGACGACTCCGCGCGCGTACGCGTTCGACGGCTCGCCGTACAAAAAACGCTGCTACAACGGCTTTGGCCGGCCCGACAAATCGGCCGAGCTGCGCTTTGGCCCGAACATAGCCGACTGGCCGGCGATGCACGGGATGAGGAGCGACCTTCTTCTCCGTCTGTGCGCGGTGATACGCGACGACGTGACGACGACGGACGAGCTGATACCGTCCGGCGAGACGTCCTCGTACCGCTCCAACCCCATAGCGCTCTCCGAATTCACCCTGAGCCGGAGATGTCCCGAGTATACGCGACTGAGCAAGGACACGCGGGCGCTCGGCGAGACGCTGCGCGGCGGCGGCGTTCCGGACGCGGCCGCTCCCGGCGGCGCGGAGCTCGCGGCGGCGCTGGAGATATGCGGCGCCGCGCCGGACGACACGACGGTGGGCTCGTGCCTGTTCGCGAAAAAACCTGGCGACGGCTCGGCGCGCGAGCAGGCGGCGTCATGCCAGAAAATTCTGGGCGGCTGGGCCAACATATGCTACGAATACGCCACGAAGCGCTACCGGTCAAACTGCATAAACTGGGGCATCGTTCCGTTCACCATAGCGCCGGACGAGAAATTCCCGTACACGGAGGGCGACTGGATATATGTACGCGGCCTGCGCGATATGGTACTCGCGGGCATCGAGGACATCCCGGCAAGGGTCGTGTCGTCCACGGGCGGGACGCGCGATATATCACTCCGCTGCGCCGGACTTACGGACCGGGAAAAATTGATTCTTACCGAGGGGAGCCTGATAAACTTCTATGCAAAATATTCAAAAAATACAGATGAAGACGCCGGTTGTGGAGATGGACGGCGACGAGATGACGCGCATCCTGTGGCGGAGCATAAAGGATAAGCTGCTGCTGCCGTATATAGACCTGAAGACGGAATACTATGACCTCGGTCTGCTGAACCGCAACGAGACCGGGGACGGCGTCACCGCGCTGGCGGCCGAGGCCGTAAAGAGACTAGGCGTCGGCGTCAAATGCGCCACTATAACGCCAAACCGCCAGCGCATGGACGAATATCCCCAGCTTACGAAAATGTGGCCGTCGCCTAACGCCACTATCCGGTCAATACTCGACGGCACCGTGTTCAGAACGCCGATAGTGATCGACTACATAAAACCCGCAGTGAGAAACTGGGAGAAACCCATCACCATCGCCCGCCACGCCTACGGCGACGTATACAAGGCCGCCGAGCTGCGCACGGACGAGGGAGGGGAGTGCGTCATGACGTTCCGGGGCGTGAGCGGACGCGAGGAGACTATATCCGTACAGAGCGTCACAGGCCCCGCCGTCTGGCAGGGAGTACACAACAAGGAGTCGAGCATACGCGACTTCGCGCGCGCGTGCTTTGGATACGCGGTGTCTACGGGGCAGGATCTCTGGTTTTCGTCTAAGGACACCATATCAAAGATATACGACGGCTGCTTCAAGGAGATATTTGAGGAGGAATTCCGCGGCTTCAAGAGTGAATTTGACAGGCTAGGCATAACGTATTTCTACACGCTGATTGACGACGCCGTGGCCCGCGTCATACGCTCGAAGGGCGGGTACATCTGGGCGTGCAAGAATTACGACGGCGACGTGATGAGCGATATGGTGAGCACGGCCTTCGGCTCGCTGGCCATGATGACGAGCGTGCTGGTCTCGCCCGGCGGCGAGTACGAGTTTGAGGCCGCGCACGGCACCGTGACGCAGCACTACTACAAGCATCTCAAGGGCGAGCGCACGTCCACAAACCCTATGGCGACGATTTTCGCGTGGACGGGCGCGCTTCGCAAGCGCGGCGAGCTCGACGGAATACGGGAGCTGGCGGAATACGCCGACAGGCTGGAAAGGGCGTGTCTCGACACGCTCAATTCGGGGATCATGACGCGCGACCTCGTGCTTCTGGCCGAACCCGGATGTAACGCCGCGGCCGTATCGAGCGACGAGTTCATCGAGACCGTGGCCTCCCGACTTGGTCCTAACGCGCCCCGCTAGACCTCGCCGGGGCGCACGGCAGCGCAGCGCTCCGCAGTAAAAAATAATTCGACATTATTACGCACGCGTAATATAATGTGTGAACTGACGATTCGGTCGCGGGCCGGAGAGATATGGAGGGATGCCTGTAAATGGAGACGCCCAAGATCATGGATTATAACAAAAAAACCGTGTCCGAGCTCGACGTCCGAGGCAAAAAGGTGCTGCTGCGGTGCGACTTCAACATACCGCTCGACAGGGAGACGGGCGGCGTCACGGACACGGGGCGCATCGTATCGGCGCTGCCGACGATAAACTATCTGCTGGACAACGGCGCGGCGGTGATTGCCTGTTCGCATCTGGGACGCCCGAAAGGGGAGTGGAAGCCGGAGCTGTCGCTGAAGCCAGTGTGCGAGTGCCTCGCGGGCTATCTGGGCAAGCCGGTGAGGATGGCGCGGGACGTGATAGGCTCCGACGCGAGGCGCCTCGCGTCGGAGACGGGGCCCGGGGAGATCATGCTGCTTGAAAATCTGCGCTTTGAAAAGGGCGAGGAAGCGAACGATCCGCAGTTTGCCGCCGCGCTAGCGGGCTTTGCCGACATTTTTGTGTCGGACGCGTTTGGCAGCGTACACCGCAATCACGCGTCGGTGGCGGGCGTCGCGGCCTTTTTGCCGGCCGTCGCCGGTTTTTTGCTGGCAAAGGAGCTGAAGACGATAGGCGACGTCATATCGAAGCCGGCGCGCCCGTTTGTCGCAATACTGGGCGGCTCGAAGGTTTCCGACAAGATAGGCGTCATAATAAATCTCATAAAAATAGCCGACGCGCTTCTCATCGGCGGGGGCATGGCGTATACGTTCACGGCCGCGCTCGGCGGCAGCGTGGGCGCTTCGCTGTGCGAGCGGGATAAGCTCGACTACGCGCGAGAGGCCATGTCCGCGGCGAGGGAGAAGGGGCTTCGGCTGCTGCTGCCTGTCGATTCCGTAATCGCGGCGGAGATGTCGGAGAACGCGCAAACGACGATAGCGCCGAGCGGGAATATTCCGGACGGCATGATGGGTCTCGACGTCGGGCCGCAGACCGCGGAGGAGTTCGCGGAGGTGATCCGGGGCGCCGGCTCCGCCGTCTGGAACGGCCCGATGGGCGTGTTTGAAAATCCAAAATTCGCAGCCGGAACGCTGGCCGTGGCGCGGGCGCTGGCCGATTCGGGCGCAATGACGGTCGTCGGCGGGGGGGACAGCGCCGCAGCCGTCCGCAGCTTCGGGCTTGCCGACAGATTTACGCACATCTCCACGGGCGGCGGCGCCACGCTCGAATTTCTCGAGGGAAAGATACTGCCGGGCGTCGAATGTCTTTTACCGTCGGAGTCGAAGTTGTAGGCGCTGAGCGCTTGCGCGGCGGAAATAACGGGAATACAAAATGAGAGGAACGTCGATATGATAAGTGATACCGGAATCACGGGCGTACATGGGCGCGAGGTTCTCGATTCGCGCGGGAACCCTACGGTAGAGGCGGAGATATGCCTCGCGGGTGGCGCGTCGGGAAGGGCGATAGTGCCCTCGGGCGCGTCCACGGGACGTTATGAGGCGCGCGAGCTGCGTGACGGCGATATGGCCCGATACCTCGGCAGGGGAGTGCTGAGGGCAGTCGCGAGCATAGACGGCGAGATAGCGGACGCCGTTCTGGGGCTCGACGCGACGAGACAGAGACGCATAGACGAAACACTCATAGCGCTCGACGGAACGCCCGACAAATCGCGCCTCGGCGCAAACGCCGTCCTCGCGGTGTCGCTCGCCTCGGCGCGCGCGGCGGCGAGCGCGCTCGGACGGCCGCTGTACGGCTACATCGGCGGCCCCGCCGCGAACACGCTCCCCGTACCCATGATGAACGTGCTGAACGGGGGAGCGCACGCCGGAAACAGCGTAGATATTCAGGAGTTTATGATAATGCCCGTCTCGGCGCCCAATTTCCGCGAGGCGGTTCGCATGTGTTCGGAGGTATTTCACACGCTGCGCAAGATAGTCCCGTCCTCGGGCGTGGGCGACGAGGGCGGCTACGCGCCCGAGCTCGCAGCCGACGAGGACGCGCTCCGCGCTCTGGTGGCGGCCGTCGAAAAGGCGGGCTACAAGCCGTGGGACGACTTCCGTATAGCGCTCGACCCGGCCGTATCGGAGTGGTTTGAGCCGGACAGCGGCAAATACCGGCTGCCCAAGCGCGGCGAAGAAATGACGCGCGGCGAGCTGGTGGACATGTGGGCAGATTTCTGCGAAAAGTATCCCATAATATCCATAGAGGACGGCATGGCGGAGGATGACTGGGAGGGGTGGAAGCTCCT
The DNA here is from genome assembly GCA_031270395.1 of Oscillospiraceae bacterium. Lineage (GTDB taxonomy): Bacteria > Bacillota > Clostridia > Oscillospirales > Oscillospiraceae > JAISBX01. Next base: position 10,226 of record JAISXU010000044.1, on the reverse strand, counting down.
GACGGAAAGGCTCGGCAAAAGGATACAGCTCGTCGGCGATGATCTGTTTGTCACAAATTCCGAGCGCCTCGCGCGCGGGATCGAGATGGGAGTGACCAATTCAATCCTCATAAAGCTCAACCAGATAGGTACGCTGACCGAGACGCTCGACACGATAAGCGCGGCGCACAGGGCATCGTTCACCGCCGTCATATCTCACCGCTCCGGCGAGACGGAGGATACCACGATAGCGGATCTGGCCGTCGCGGTCAACGCCGGTCAGATAAAGACGGGCGCGCCGTCGCGCACCGACCGCGTAGCCAAGTATAACCGGCTGATGCGCATCGAGGAGGAGCTCGGAGACGACGCGCGCTACCCCGGACTGTCAGCGTTTTTCAGCGTCAGAGGCGTATGAAAAAACCGTGTTGGCGTACGCGTCCGCAAAGTAGCGCACGGCTGTGAGCGATTCCTGCAGGGTGTTTCCCGCGCTCCCGACCTCGACGAGCAGGGAACCGGGCGATCTGTGTTGGTTGTAGCGGTACTGGGAGAGGTATATCGGCCTTGCCAGCGACGGATAGAGCGCGTTCATCTCGTTTTGGATGCGCAGCGCCAGCTTGAAATTCTCACGCCAGCCGGGATGATACAGGCCGGCGGAGTCCGTTCCCACAAAAAACATTATCTGCGAGCACAGACCGTCCCCGATATGCGCGACCGTCTTATACTGCGAGCCGTCCGCGGCGGAGATAGCGTCGCGGTGCAAATCAATTATCAGGCTGATGTCGGGATGGCTCTCGAGATACGAAGCGACCACCGCGTCGGTGCGTCCGTACGAGCCCTGATAGCTCGGAAAATCGTAGACTCCCGCGTCGTGTATGACGGAAAACCCGCGCTCCGTCAGACGCGCCTCCAGTTCGTCGCCGACGCGCACGACGTTGTACCGGCTGTCCTCAGTCCGAAACGGGTCTGACGGCTCGTATACGTCGTCCCCGTCGGGCGTATACGCCTCGCTGCCGTGCGTGTGCAAGATGAGAACCACGGGCGCGCCGTCCGTGGCGGGGAGCGCCGCCGGTTCGCTCAGGAGGGCCGGCACGTCTATTTCGTAAGTCGTGGTGTTGTTTACGGCGATGGACTCCGGTTCAAGCCCGGCGGCGTCCGCGGCAGGCGCGCCGCCGCCGTCCGGCGGGACGTCGTCGGCAGGCTCGTGGTCGGGTTGGTCGATGTATGGCGTAAAGACGTAGGGGGTTTCCTCCGGCGCCGGGGGACCGGCGTCGGGCGCAGGGGACGCATCATCCGGTGCGCGGACTGCCTCCGTTCCCGGCTGCGGGACGCCGAGCTCAAACCGCATTATATTTTCCGCGACGCCCTTACGGCTCACGATGTCGTATATGAGTCCCTCCGCGGCGAGATCGGCGCCGAGCGCCGCGAGCAGACGCATCAGCGCGCAAACGGACAGCAGAACGGCCGCGCCGCGTATCGCGGCTCTCGCGTGGATCGTCTCCGGTCGTGGTCTCCCCGATATTCTGCGCATCTGCTGACCGTTCCTTTCGCGGCGTTCCGCACTTTTTTATTCCGATACAAAGCATATGAACGCATCGCCGCAAATAGAATGATTTCGCACGCGGAGGACGCCGCGCCAGGCAAAGGAGGCGCGGGACGGACTCCCGAGGTAAAAAGGAGAGATTCATTTGGAAAAGATAGCGAGCTTTCGTGTCGACCATCTGCGCCTGAAGCCGGGGCTGTACGTCTCCAGACGCGACCGTTTCGGCGAGACCATCCTCACCACCTTCGATCTCCGTTTCAAGGAACCCAACAGAGAGCCTGTCATAGACATGCCCGCCCTCCATACCATCGAGCATCTGGGGGCCACCTTTCTCCGTTCCCATAAGACTTGGGCGAAGCGGGTGGTATATTTCGGGCCTATGGGCTGCCGTACGGGTTTTTACGTAATTTTAGAGGGAGATATGACCTCGTCGGACATACTCCCCCTGATTTGTGAAATGCTGGACTGGATTCAGAGCTTTGACGGTCCCATTCCCGGCGCGGACCCGGCGGAGTGCGGCAATTGGCGGGAGCAAAATCCGGATATGGCAAAATGGGAGGCAAAACGGTACGCCGAGACGCTTCGCGGCGCCGGCGGCGAAAACCTCAACTACCCGGAGTAATTATGTCTGCGCGGCGACCGCTCCGCCGCGAACGAATGTCCTCAAAATATTTCGCCGCGCGCGCGCAATCCTGGGCTATCCGCTCCTTCAATTCCTCCACGCCGGAGAACTGCTGTTCCTCGCGCAAACGCTCGAAAAATTCCACACGCACGGTCTTTCCGTACAGATTGCCCTGATAATCGAGGATGTGCGTCTCGGCCGTCACCCTGTCGGAATCGGAGACGGTCGGCCGTGTCCCGATATTTGTGACGCCGACGTGCGCATCCCCCCCGCCGAGAGTCACGCGCGTGGCGTATACGCCGTGCGCCGGAACCAGTACGCCGTCGGCAAAGCACATATTTACTGTCGGCGTGCCGATAACGCGCCCCAGTCTGTACCCGTACCGCACAAAGTCCGTCAATACGTGGGGATGTCCCAGAAATTCGTTAGCTCTGGATATCTCACCGCCGGCGATGAGTCCTCTGATATATGTGGAGCTGCTTGTCACGCCGTCCAGCTTCACCTCGGGGATAATATCGCAGTCCAGTCCTATTTCGCGGCACTTCTCCCGCAGACGCCCGGCGTCGCCCTCGCCCCTGTGGCCGAATTTGAAATCGTGTCCGGCGATGAGCCGCCGCGCCCCGAACTCGTCCGCCAGATGCTCGACGAATTTGTCCCAGCGCATCGAGGCGGTTTCGTAATCGAAGTGCAGAAAAATAATGTCGTCTATCCCGAAAAGTCTCTGTATCAGCCCGGCCCTGTCCTCCGGCGAGTTTATAAGCGGTACGCTCCGCCCCGTGACAAATCCCGCCGGATGTGTGTCAAAGGTTATGACGCTGGGCACGACGCCGGATTCGCCGGCGGCGGCAAGCGCTCTCCGAAGAAGCGCCGAGTGGCCGATATGTACCCCGTCGAAGAAGCCGAGGGCTATCGCTCTCTTTTTTTCGATCATCTTCCCGGCGCCTCAAAAAAAGTCTTTCCTATGCGCATCCGGCCGCCCTCGGAGTCGCCGAGCATGAGAAACTCCCCGCTTTCACTGTACACCCTGTATCGCCCGTCCGGCGCGCCGGGGCAGTTAAACGACGCGCCGGACTTGCATCTGTGCTCGCACGACGCGTCCACCGTCACGGCAGGAAAGCTGTGAAAAAACGAATCCACCGGCAGCAGAATACTATCCAACCCGCCGTTCTGCGCGGCGTAGACAATCTGGTCGACGCCGCGCGCCGCGAGAATACGCAGTGACCCGACGCGAGTGCGCCGCAGCGACGACATTACGCCGCCGCAGCCGAGATATTCACCGATATCGGCGCATAGCGTCCTGACGTACGTGCCCTTAGAGCATACGATTTTAAGATAATAGTCCCCGTCCACGCGTCCGACCAGCTCCAGAGAGTACACCGTGATGGGTCTCGGAGCTCTCTCCGTCTCCAAGCCCTGCCGCGCAAGCTGGTAGAGCCGCTTCCCGTCCTTTTTTATCGCCGAGTACATCGGCGGAAGCTGCAGCTGCTCGCCCGTAAAGTGTTTGAGCGCCTCGCGCAGCTGCTCGTCGCCGACCAAAGCCTCGCGGCTTGTGAGAAGCGTACCCGTGATGTCCTGTGTATCCGTCGTGAGTCCGAGCCGCAGTCCGGCGATGTATTCCTTGTCCGAGGACATGGCGAACTCCACGGCCCGCGTCGCGCGCCCGATAAACAGCGGCAGCACTCCCGTAGCCATCGGATCAAGAGTACCTCCGTGCCCGATACGCCGTTCGCGCAGCGCCCCCCGCAGCTTTGCTATTACATCGTGCGACGTCCAGCCCTCCGGTTTATCCGCTATGATGATTCCCGTCATGGCCGCGTTTTCCCGCCGAGTATTTCATCAAGCGCGGCTAGAAGCCCGGCCTTTATGTCAAACACGCGCGCGCGCGCCGTAAAGCCCGCCGCCATTGGGTGTCCGCCGCCGCCGAAGCGCGCGCACAGCGCGTTGGAGTCGATATTTTCGCCGGAGCGCACGGATACCTTACAGTCGTCGGGGCCGGATAGCTCCCGTATCGTTATGCCCGCCCACACTCCCTCGATAGAACCTGGGAGCGACGCTATGTCGTCAAGCTCGTTTTCCGTCGCGCCGACGCGCGCCAGCATGTCCTTTGTGACGACGGCGATTGCCGCCCTGCCGTCGAAATGAAACTCCAATTCCGAAAATATAAGCCCCTCCAGCACGGCGCGCGCGCGGGTCTTCGCGCGGAACATCGTTCTGTTAATGTGCGCTATCGGCGCGCCGGCGCGCGCCAGCTCGGACGCGACCTGCAGCGTATCGGCAGTCGTGTTGCCGAACGCGAAGCAGCCCGTATCCGTGGAGACCGCGACGTACAGCGCCGCCGCGACCTCGGCGTCCACCGCGCCCGGCCACCGCGACAATATTTCAAATATGATCTCGCCGCAGGAGGCGCGCGCGCCGTCGATACATGACAGCTCGGCGTATCCCGTATTCGACGGGTGATGGTCGATGCATAGCGCAATCCGGCGCGCGCTGTTTTCCCAGTTCACGGGGAAAAGCTCATGTGACGCCGTATCCACCGCGACGACATTATCGGGAAGAAAGTCGTCGGGCGCCCAATAGCGCTCCGCGTACGGGAGATACCGCGCCGTGATCTCCGGGTTATACAGTATGTACGCCGTCTTACCCAAGCCCCGCAGCCCGCGCGCCAACCCGGCCGCGGAGCCTATCGTATCGCCGTCCGGCCGCCTGTGCGTCACTATGAGGTAATTGTCACGCTCGCTCAGCCACTTGGCGGTTTCACTTATGTTCATAATATATCCGTTCCTTTGCCCTGCTCCGCCGTCTGGCGGAGCAAGAATAAATTCTATTCGAGCTCCTTCAGGATTTTGTTGATCCGCGCCCCGTGCTCTATTGAGCCGTCGAGCAGGAAAATGAGCTCAGGAGCGCGCCGCAGACGGAGACTTTGTCCGAGCTCGCGGCGCAGATAACCGGAGGCTGATTGCAGCCCCTTTTTCAGCTCCGCGTCGGAGCTGTGGCCGAGCGCGCTGACATAGACCTTGCACCGGCTCAAATCTCCCGCCGTGTCAACCGCGGTTATGCTCAATATTCCCTGCTTTACGCGCGGGTCCTTTATCTCGCACAGCAGCGCCGCCAGCGTGCGCTGTATATCCTCATTTATTTTCGGAAGTCTGTTTGACGCCACCTCAAACCACCTTCTACGCTCACTGAGCGCCGACATCTATAATCCATTATATCCATAATCCACTATACCCATTATATCCGTTTCGCCGCCGACAGCACGGTTATCCCAACTGTCCCAAAGCTCCCGGACGTCAAGGGTCCGGAGCTGTTATGAAAAAGTATAGCAAAAATCCGCCGGCAAAGCAAGCCCTATCGCCCCTCGTACCGTCAAGGACGTACCGCACGTAACCATTTTTCTTGCAAAGCGGGTCAAAACGGATTATACTTGACTGCGGACGGCGGGTTCTTAAACCATTTTCGCTGAAAGGCATGGTAATTATAATGAAATTTACATTCAGCCACAATAACTTCAACGTGACAGATATGGACAAGAGCATAGCGTTTTATGAGCAGGCTCTCGGTCTGAGCGTGAAGCACCGTATGCCGGCGCCGGACGGCAGCTTCGAGATCGTGTTCCTCGGCGACGGTACGACGGGTCACAGCCTCGAATTGACATGGCTGCGGGACAAGGAAGGCGCGTACGATCTCGGCGACAACGAGATACACCTCGCGCTGAACGCCGACGACCTCGACGCGGCGTTCAAAAAGCACAGCGAGATGGGATGTGTCTGCTTCAGAAATGAGCAGATGGGCATCTATTTCATCGAGGACCCGGACGGCTACTGGATAGAGATCGTCCCGGAAGTCGTTTTTTGAAAGGGCGTATGCCTCTTGCTGATTTTTCCCGCGATCGACCTCTATGAGGGGCGCGTCGTGCGCCTGACGCGCGGCGACTACGCGCAAATGACGGTGTACGGCGACGATCCGCCCTCCGTCGCCGAGGCGTTCAAAAAGGCCGGCGCGCGGTATCTGCACGTCGTCGATCTGGAGGGCGCGCGAGACGGAACGACGCCTAACTTTGAAACCGTGCGCGCCATTGCGGAGCGCGGGGTCGATGTACAGGTCGGCGGCGGCGTGCGCTCGGCGGATACGGTGAAGCGGTACCTCGACGCGGGCGCCGCGCGCGTCATACTGGGCACAGCGGCGATAACGGCGCCAGGCTTTGTCCGGGAGATGGCGTCGGCCTTCGGCGGCAGGGTCGCCGTGAGCGTCGATATAAAGGACGGCACAGTCGCCATTCGCGGCTGGACGGAGACGTCGGGGCGCGACGCGTTCGATTTCTGCCGCTCAATGGAGGAGGCGGGCGCGCGCGTGATAGTCTGCACCGACATATCAAAGGACGGGCTGCTGTCCGGCGCCAATCTTCCCCTGTACAAAAAAATGGCCGGGAGCTTCGCTCTCGACATAATGGCCTCCGGCGGCGTCTCGTCGCCGGCCGATATAGCCGCGCTGCGCGATATGGGGCTGTATGGCGCCATACTGGGCAAGGCGCTGTACACGGGCGCCGTTGAACTCGCGGAGGCGATAGCAGTCGCGGAGGGGGAGACTCACAGTTGATTACAAAGCGTATTATACCGTGCCTCGACGTGCGCGACGGCCGCGTTGTAAAGGGCGTCAACTTCGCCGGACTCGCCGACGTCTCGTCGCCTGTTGAGCTTGCGAAATTTTACAGCGACGGCGGCGCGGACGAGCTGGTGTTTTACGACATCACCGCCTCGCACGAGGCGCGCGGCATATTCACGGATATTTTAACGGAAACCGCGAAAAACGTGTTCATCCCGCTGACCGTCGGGGGCGGCATAAGCTCGCTTAACGACTTCGACAGGGTGCTCAAGTGCGGCGCGGACAAGGTCAGCGTCAACTCCGGCGCTATAGCGAACCCGGAACTGATCCGCGACGCCTCGCGGCTGTACGGCGACCAATGCGTCGTGCTGTCCGTCGATGTCAAGCGCGTCAGCGGCGCGTTTCGCGTGTTCCGAAACGGCGGACGGATGGACACGGGTCTCGACGCGATAGAGTGGATAAAGCGCGGCGCGGACAGCGGCGCGGGCGAGCTTGTCGTAAACAGCATGGACACCGACGGCGTAAAGGGCGGGTTCGACGTCGAATTGCTGCGCGCCGTGACCGAGGCCGTGGCTATCCCGATAATAGCGTCCGGCGGCGCGGGCGGCGTACAGGACTTCATCGACCTTTTCCTCGCCCTGCCCAAGGTGGACGCCGGTCTGGCAGCGTCGATTTTCCATTTCGGCGAGGTCGCGATCCGCGATCTGAAGGCGAGGCTGCGCGAGGAGGGAATTAACGTAAGGCTATGATGACGCTTAGTAACATTGACGAATTGAAATTCGGCGCGGACGGACTCATACCCGCCGTCGTGCAGGACGGAAATACGGGCCGCGTACTGACTCTCGCCTACATGAACCGCGAGAGTCTTGAAGTCACGCTGCGCGAGGGGCGCACGTGCTTCTGGTCGCGTTCGAGGGGCGAGCTGTGGCGCAAGGGGGAGACGTCCGGCAACGTACAGCGCGTGCGCGGAGTCTGGCCCGACTGCGACGGCGACGCGCTGCTGGTCGTCGTAGACAAGAGCGGCCCCGCGTGTCACACGGGGGCCGACTCATGCTTTGACGGCGCCGATACCGCCGCGCCCGGAGCTCCCGGCATTATCGACGAGCTGTACGCCCTGCTCGGGGAGCGCCGCGAAAATCCCAAAGCAGGCTCGTACACGTCGTATCTGTTTGAAAAGGGAATCGATAAGATACTAAAGAAGATCGGCGAGGAAGCGACGGAGGTCATTATCGCGGCAAAGAGCGGCGAGCGGGCGGAGGTGGTGTACGAGGCCGCCGATTTGGTCTACCACATGCTCGTTCTGATGGCGTCCGAGCGCATATCCCCGGACGAGGTGCGCTCGGAGCTGCGCTCGCGCCATGTCGTGGACAGCAAGGTCAAGCAGGAGAAGATGACGTGACTCCCGCTTGCCGCGATTCATTCGCGGCAAGCGGTCGCGCCCGCAGGCGCGTACCCCGTGCGACAGCACGTAAGCGCAGCCGCGATTCATTCGCGGCAAGCGTTATTATGACGGTTGCGCCGGAACGGGCTGGGCCTCCGCCGCCGCGTCCCTGTCGAGCGTTATCTGGAGCGTCAGCGTCTCGCCGGCGCGGTGAACCACTATATCCACCGTGTCGCCCGGGTCATACTTCCGCTTGGCGAGCTTGAGCGTGTCCGCGGACGTGACCGCGAAGTCGCCGAGCTTCGTTATAATATCCCCCGGCTTGACTCCGGCGGCTTCGGCGCACGAGCCCGGCTCCACATTGATCACGTACGCGCCCTCCGCGAGATTATAGAATTCGGCGGTCGAGGCGTCCATCGTCCGGACGCCGACGCCGAGATACGCCTTATCGAGCACATAACCAGTCGTTATGAGCTGTTCCGCTATCTCCACGGCGTCGTTTATCGGTATCGCGAAGCCGAGACCCTCCACGCCGTCGCTGCTGTATTTCGCCGAGACGATGCCTATTACCTCGCCCTTTGTGTCATACACGGGGCCGCCGGAGTTTCCGCTGTTCACCGCGGCGCTTATCTGGAACATGCTGATGCTGGTCTGTCTGTCAACAGCCACAACCCTGTCGAGCGCCGAGATTATTCCGTCCGTCATCGTGTATTTGAGCTGTCCGAGCGGGTCTCCGACGGCGTATATGCTGTCGCCGACCTTTGCCGTGTCGCTGTCTCCCGTCGTCACGGCGTCCAGACCCTCCGCGGCGATTTTCAGTACCGCGACATCGTTTTCCTGTTCGTAACCCACTATCTGCGCGTCATATGCCGTGCCGTCCTCCAAGTACACCTTCAGCGCAAAGCCGCGCGCGGCCGCCGACTCAATTACGTGGTGATTTGTGAGGATATATCCGTCGTTTGAGATTATGAATCCGGAACCCGACGACACCACGGCGTTCTCTCCCGAGTAGCCCGACGCCTCCGTCGTCACGCTTATCACCTGTTTGCGCGCCATTTCATATATCGTGTTCGGGGACACGGCGCCCGGAGTTACTACCGCCTGTGTTCCGCCCTCGCTCGGATTGGGAGTAGTCTGTCCGGGCGGATTGCCGAGCACGACGGTGTTTGTCGGCTGGCCGCCGTCACGCCCGGATCTGTATTCAATGACTCCGAACGTACTCGCGGCGCTCAGCGCGGCGCAGACCACGGCGAGACACGCCGCGCGAAGGAACCCCCCGCGCCGCCTCCCCCGTGTTTTCGCGTCCCTTTGCTCCACGGACGGCGGCGTATGCCTGTACTGCGAATACTGCGCGGGATCCGGAAGCCCCGGCGTGTAAGCGTTTGTCTCCCGCTCCGGCAGCGCGCGGTAGTCCGCCTCGCTCCAAGCTCTCTGCTGCCGCCCGTCCCCGGCGGGGTGCTCGGGCGGCGCCTCTCCCGGAACAGAGGCCGTCGGCGCGCTCTCCGGCACGCGAGTCCGCTCGCCGCCCACATACGGACGCGCGTCCTCCGGTACCGACGGCGCGCGCGCGGAGGGAGTCTCCGCTTCCGCCTGTTCCGATGACACGCGCGGAGCGGCGTCCTCCGGCGTCTGTGGAGCCTGCGGCGACTGCGGCGCACCGCCCGGCGCGCCATACTGTCCCGCGGACGGCGCGCCGGGCTCTCCGCGCATAACGGGCTCGGGCGCGCCGCCCGCTCCGTCGCCGCCATAATTGTCGTAATTGTAATTCATAGTGATACCTCCTCGTGCAGATTTATATAGTGAGCATATCCCGGCGACAGCCGTCCGCCGCGCCGATTTGTACATATAATAAAGCATCTTTGTGTCTATTGCATGAACAGATTGATAACAAATTTCAAATTTTCACGATTTTTTGGGGGGATTTTTTCCGAGCCTTATTCCTTCGGCAGCACGTCCCAATTTCGCACGATTGCGCTATCGAGCTCCCGGACATCCAGTTCCTTGCCCGCCAGCCATTTGCGAAGTGTACGCATAACAAGCGTTTTGCGCTTCCAGCCTTTGTGCAGCCTGTCCCACGCGTGGCCTATCGCCACATGGAAGCT
>JAISXU010000089.1 GCA_031270395.1 Oscillospiraceae bacterium | reverse complement strand
TACAGGCCGCACGCGGGAACGGTGGGGCCGGCGCGCCGCCTGTCCCCCGAGGCTAGCAGCGCCGGGATGGCGTCGGGAGCTATCTTGCCCTCCGACACGTACAGCAGCGTGCCGGCCATCGCGCGCGCCATGTTATACAGAAACCCGTCGGCGCAGACGCGCAGCAGGAGCGTGTCGCCGTCACGGTCTATGTCGTACCGGAACACTGTGCGGACGGTCGTCCTTGTGCGCGAGCCGGCGGAGCGCATCGCGGCAAAGTCGCGCGTACCCACAAAGGCCGAGGCCGCCGCGCGCATGGCGCCTACGTCCGGCGTCAGAGGGTATCTGTACGCCCGGTTCGCGCGGAACGGGTCGTGTGTGTGCGAGCAGTATATTTCGTAGGTGTACTCCTTTTTTTCGCAGGAGGAGACGGCGTCAAATCCGTCGGGCGCGTCGACAGCCGCCGTGACCGCTATGTCGGGCGGCAGATGGGCGTTCAGCGCGAGCGGCAGCCGGCCGGCGGGTATATTGGACTCCGTCTTGAAATTGGCGCAGTACACGCGCGCGTGTACGCCGGCGTCTGTGCGCCCGCACCCCGTGACGCGCCGGCCGCGTCCGCACACCGCGGACAGCGCCGCCTCCACGGTTCCGGCCACGGTGATATCAGACCGCTGGAGCTGCCAGCCGTGATAGCGTGTGCCGTCATACGACAGGCGGAGCGCTATGTTCCTCATGCGCCCGACAACATATTAGTAACGACTATCAGCGCTGGCAGCGCCGCGCCGAGCGCGAGCGCGGCACAGTCGCGTGACGTCATGCGCAGCTTTTTCATGCGGGTTCTGCCCTCTCCGCCGTGGTAGCACCGGCTTTCCATCGCCACGGCGAGCTCGTCGGCGCGTCTGAACGCGCTGATGAAAAGCGGAATGAGTATGGGGAGCAGCGCCTTGGCGCGCTTTATGAGTCCGCCCGTCTCAAAGTCGGCGCCGCGCGCCTTTTGAGCGCTCATTATCTTGTCGGTCTCCTCGATGAGCGTCGGGATGAACCGCAGAGCGATGCTCATCATCATCGCCAGCTCATGCACGGGCAGGCGAATTTTCTTCAGCGGGCCGAGCAGCGATTCGATGCCGTCGGTCAGCGCTATGGGCGACGTCGTGTATGTGAGCAAAAACGTGCCGGATATGAGCATGACGAGCCGCGACGCCATGTACGCGGCGCTGATAAGACCCTCGCGCGTCACACTTATGACCCAGAGCCGCGCTATTACCTCGCCCCGCGTGAAGAATACGTTGAGGATCGCCGTAATGCAGATTATGATCAGCATCGGCTTTATGCTCCCCATCAGCGCGCGCGCGCTCACGCGTGAGGCGAACACGCAGCCCGCGAGTACGCACAGCATCAGCGCGTACGACAGCGCTCCGCGCGCCATGAACAGCGCCGTTATGAATATGACCGTCCAAACCAGCTTTGTGCGCGGATCCAGCCTGTGTATGGGCGTGCCGCCCGGGAAATATTGCCCGATCGTGACGTCCCTAAGCATTGCCCCCGCCCGCTCCCTTCTTAAATTCGCGCAGCGCCGCGCGCAGTCCCTCCGCGGTTATTATACCGTCGGGGAGACGCAGACCGCGCTCGCGCAGACGCGCGGCTATCATCGCGGCCGACGGCAGCCCCAGGCCCATCGCCGTGAGCTCCTCGCCGCGCGCGAACGTCTGCGCCGGAGACGCGTCGATGATGATGCGCCCCCTGTCGAAGACCGCAACCCTGTCCGCGTTGCGGGCTATCTCGTCCATATTGTGCGTCACTATGACGACAGTCGCGCCGGCGGAACGCCGGTACGCCCCGATGTTGGCGATTATTTCGGCGCTGCCCGAGGGGTCGAGTCCCGCCGTCGGTTCGTCGGCTATGAGCACCTGCGGACGCATGGCAATCACGCCGGCTATCGCCGCGCGTCTGCGCTGCCCGCCGGACAGCTCAAACGGCGACTTCTCCAGCTCGCCGGCGCCCAGTCCGACAAAGCTCGCCGCCTCGCGCACGCGCTCGGACACCTCATTCTCCGGCAGACCCATGTTTTTCGGCCCGAACGCTATGTCCTTGAAAACGGTCTCCTCAAAGAGCTGGTACTCCGGGTACTGGAACACGAGTCCGACCTTAAAGCGTACCTCGCGCGTGCGCGCCTTTGACTGTCGTATATCCGTCCCGTCGAAAAAGACCGTACCCGACGTGGGCTTTATGAGTCCGTTGAGCGTCTGTATAAACGTCGATTTACCGGAGCCCGTGTGTCCGATTATGCCCACGTATTCGCCGCGTTCGGCCTGAAAATCGACGCCTGTCAGCGCGGCTTGCTCGAATACCGTACCCGTGCTGTATACGTGCGTGATTTTTTCGGTTTTAATTATGGGAGCCACTGATGCGCCGCAACCCCTTTGAGTGAATTCGATATTATATCATAAATTGCAAAGCAATTTATGATATAGCGCCATGCGGCGCGTCCCGCGCCGCGGCTCAAAGTTTTAGCGCGCGCCCGCTCTGCGGGCGCATGCGCGCGATATAATATCCGCTCTGCGGATATTATATCGTCACGCTGGACAAATCATGCCGGGCGGACGGCCAGCGCGGAGAGGATGGCGTCCGCGCACTCGTCCACGGTGAGCGCGTCAAGCGGGACGTCAAAGCCGTCCTCCCGCAGTCCGCGAAGCAGCGACACCGTTTCGGGCGTATCCAGCCCGTAGGCGGCCAGCGCGTCGGGCCGGCTGAATATTTCGCGCGGCGTCCCGTCCATCACGATCCGCCCGTCTGACATGACGATGAGCCTGTCGGCGCCTATCGCCTCGTCCATGTGGTGAGTTATCAGAACGACCGTAACGCCGAGTTCGCCGCACAGCCTGCGGATTATGCGAATGACGCTCCCGCGTCCGCGCGGGTCGAGCATCGCCGTCGGCTCGTCGAACACGATACACTTGGGTTCCATAGCGAGTACGCCCGCTATGGCGACGCGCTGCTTCTGACCGCCGGACAGCAGATGCGGCGAGTGCCCGCCGTACTCGCTCATGCCGACGACGCGAAGCGCCTCGTCCACGCGCCTGCGGATGTCCTCGGAGGGGCAGCCGAGATTTTCCGGCGCGAAAGCGACGTCCTCCTCGACGACGCTCGCGACTATCTGGTTGTCGGGATTTTGGAACACCATGCCGACGGCGCGGCGTATATCAAGTGTAAGCCGCTCGTCCGACGTGTCCATGCCCTCGACGAGCACGCGCCCGCCCACGGGCAGGAGCACGGCGTTGAAGTGCTTTGCCAGAGTGGACTTGCCGGAGCCGTTGTGCCCGAGCACCGCCACAAACGCGCCGCGCCCGACGTCCATATCTATACCGTCCAGAACGCGCGGGGGCAATTCGCCCTCCCGCGCCCTGTACGAATACGTCAGGTTCTCGGCTGTAAGAACGGCGTCCGGAACGCCGCCGCCGCCGCTCACAGGTTCAATAATATCCGGCATTTCCATGACCGTTCCTTTCGCTTTGCCATTGGCACAAGGCGCAGCCATTCTACCACCGCAGCCCGCCCGCTGTCAATTATCATTATCATTCCTTGTAAATATTTCTTGTGGTTTGCGGAAAAATGTGCTATTATGCCGGAGGAATGACTGCGCGGCGTTGCGCGAGCTTCAAAAGATTGCTTTCGGCGCGTGTCCGCGGAGCGGAGATGCACGCGGCATCGCCGCCTGTCGGAGAAGATGTCGATGGGCTTCCCCGTAATTTGAGAGCGTTACGGACGGATTGTGATGAAACGGTTTTTTCTATACTCCATTCAAGGCAGGATTATTGCCCTGCTTCTGCTGTTCATGACGATTTCCCTGGGGGCGTCGTGGTTTACGGCGCATTACACATCCCAGACGATCATGACGGGCGAAAAAGAGGAAAAGCTGATGGCGTTTGCCGCTTTCCTCGATATTGACCTGGGGGATCGCGACTACAACGATATTCTCGCGGAGAGAGGCGCGCTTGACGCCTCACGCGAGGAAAAGATAGCGATACTGAACGAGGAGCTTCGGGACGTCACGGACGAGGTGGCCGCCGCATACCCGGGATTGGGCGTGGGCTACTATTCGCGCGAGCTGGACGCCATACTCACATACGGACCCTCCGCGGAATATAGCCAGACCGTCGGGACCTCCATTGCGGAAGACCACCCCGGCCGCATCGTAATGGCGACGAACCGCGCCGCCGTGCGGAAAGGGTCGATGGTGCGCGGCGATATTATGAACGCCATGCATCCCATTGAGCGCAACGGCGAGGTGATCGGCTACATATGGGCAAACGAGCTGACCACCGATATAGAAAAACAATTCAACAGCATCACGAACAGCATACTGCTGATACTGCTTTTGTTTTACATCGTTTCGGTTTTTGCCGCCGTAATTTTGTTCCGGCGCACTATGCGCGACGTAAACCTTGTGGTCAGGGGCGTACGTGAGCTGCGCTACGACCTCACAAAGACCATTAGCAGCACGGGCGGCGACCTGGGGGAGGTCGTGGACGGTATTAACGCGATGGCCGCGGATATATTAAAGGCTGACAAAGAGCATAAGGCGCTTCTGATGGCGGAGGCGGCAAATCAGGCGCAGCGTGATTTCCTTGCGCGTATGAGCCATGAGATCCGGACGCCCATGAACGGCGTGATTGGCATGACGCTGCTCGCGAAGACCGCTCCGACGGAGACGCAGCGCATGGAATACATAGATAAGATACATCTGTCGGCGTCGCTCCTGCTCGGCATTATCAACGATATTCTCGACTTCTCCAAAATAGAAGCCGGAAAGATGGAGATCGAAAAAGCGCCGTTTCATATTGGGAAAATCGTTGATAATATCCGCGATCTCATCAGACCAAAGGCGGACGAGAAGGGATTGAGCCTGGATATCTCCGTCGACGAGTCCGTGCCGGAAATGATGAACGGAGACGGGCTGCGGCTGTCCCAGATACTGCTTAACCTGCTTGGCAACGCGGTCAAATTCACTATGCGGGGCGCCATAACATTGAAGCTCGCGGCCGAGCCCCGCGCGGACGGCGGACTTTTGTTGCACTGCTCCGTGCGCGACACGGGCATCGGCATGAGCGGGGAGCAGCTGGAAAATATACTAAAGCCGTTCACCCAGGCGGATAGCTCTACCGCCCGCAGATTCGGCGGCACCGGTCTCGGCCTATCCATAAGCAAGGCGCTTGTGGAGCTTATGGGCGGGGAACTCTCGGTGACGAGCGCGCCGGACGAGGGCAGCGAGTTTGCCTTCTCCCTCGTCATGGAGACGTGTGAGGGCGGCGGGGACTCGGATGCCTCCGAGGACGATGAGGCTGCCAAACGGCGCTATGACGGCTGCACGCTGCTCGTAGTTGAGGACAACGATATCAATCAGGTCATAGCGGAGACACTGCTGTCTGAAATGGGTTTTTCCGTGCATCTCGCGGAAAACGGTCAGCGGGGCGTGGAGGCGTTTTTGGCAAATTCATACGATCTTGTATTCATGGACATCCGTATGCCCGTAATGGACGGACTTGAGGCCGCGCGGGAAATACGCAGGATAGAGGCGGAATGGGCGTCGTCCGGCGCGCCCGACGGCCGTCCGGCGCGTGTGCCCATCATAGCGATGACCGCCAACGCCATGCGGGAGGATCGGGAGCTCAGCCGGGAGGCCGGGATGGACGGGCATATATCCAAACCCATAGACATCGGGGAGATACAGTCCGTGCTCCGCAGCGTTTTGCCCGGGGCGGGCAGCGGGCAAAACGGCGAGGTGTGACCTTCGCAATTCCTTACCGCCCGGTGCGTCGTTAACGCTCTCGTGGGCTTGAAAACGCGCTTCGACACGCGGAGCGCCCCGAAGCTGTCCGCGCGAGCGGCTGTCCGGAATTGTAAATAATTATCCCCATCTGCACGTCGAGCCGCAGGGGAGGACGAGTCCGCTCACGGCGACGGGGAGTCCGAGCTCGCCCGCCTCGGAGCGCCCGCCAAAGCGCTCCGTAAACACGCAGTCCGCTATATATTTCAGGACTGCGGGAGACAGCCCCGCGGTATATGAGTTAATAATGACAAACGCGGGCTCGTCACACAGCGCGTCCGCGCACGTCCTGACCAGCTCGTGCAGGTCGTCCTCCAGCTTCCATTTTTCGCCGGACGGCCCCCTGCCGTAAGACGGCGGATCCATAATGAGCGCGTCGTATCTGTGGCCGCGCCGTATCTCGCGCTTCAAAAAACCCGCGCAGTCGTCCACTATCCAGCGCACCGGCCTGTTCCCGACGCCGCAGTCGCGCGCGTTTTCGCGCGCCCACGCCACCATGCCGCGCGCCGCGTCCACATGGCATACGGACGCGCCCGCCGCCGCCGCAGCGACAGTGGCCCCGCCCGTATACGCGAACAGATTGAGGACGCTTACGGGACGTCCGGCGGCCGCTATGGCCCCGGTCAGATAATCCCAATTTACCGCCTGCTCCGGAAACAGGCCAGTGTGCTTGAAGTTTGTCGGCCTTATGTTGAAGCTCAGCTCACCGTATCCGATTTTCCAGCAGTCGGGGAGACTGCGCCTGTGCCACCGGCCGCCTCCGGACGGGGCGCGCTCGTATCGCGCCGCATAATCGCGCCAGCCGGGGTGTTCCCTCGGAGTATTCCAGATGACCGTGGGATCCGGCCTCACGAGCAAGTGGCCGCCCCAGCGCTCCAGCCGCTCGCCCCCGGAGCAGTCTATCAGTTCATAGTCCGACCATTTATCCGCTATCCACATGACGCGGTATTTCCCCCTCTCCGGGCGCCGCACGCGCCAAGCCGGACAACACCCGGCCGGTGGAAAGGCTCAATAGAATAAATACTCAAAAAAAGTAACACATCCCAATTTTATATCGAAAGGCCTCCTCATAAGAACTTCAAAATACCGCTGTCTCTACGACTACATTATATCATATTTTTACCCCTAAAAGAATAATTACGTTTGCACTCGTTTTCGCTCTCTCGTCCTTTTCGCCTGTGGCGAAAAGAATTTTTGCGAAGGAGTGCGCCCCGTGCGACGGAGCAAAAATTGTTATATCTCCGTCAGTAGATGGAATTCATTT
>JAISXU010000071.1 GCA_031270395.1 Oscillospiraceae bacterium | reverse complement strand
CCGCAGGGCGACGGGAAACAGCTATGTGTTAAGTCTGGGCGACGCGACTGTCAAGTTTTCGCGACGCAAGTGTCAAGTCTCGGCGGCGCGGGGGGTAAAACACGAGCGCCGTAATCATTTACTCTTAACGGGACTTCCAAGTTTCACATACTCCACCTTAATGCCGTTATCCGAAAATGCTTTTGCATAGATTGACTGTATTTTTTCTATTATCCCTTTAACTTCAATCAATTTCGGGCGTTGTCTTGAAGAAACAAATAACTGCTGGATGTCTTTCATCTTCATATAGACAAGTCCGATTAGGCCTTCGGCTTCTTCTGTCCCTGCAAGGGCACCGTCCTCCCGGAGGAAATAGATGAGGCTATCCCCGTAGATCGAGGTGGCCTCTATGCCGATGACGACGGCGACGAACCCCGTCTCCTCCAAGGCGGACACTACGCGCTTCGAGGTCGTCTGCGCCCCGCCTAAGTCGTTCTGCACACGGAAAGAGCTGTGCTTGGAGCCGTCTGGCAGCATGATGTATGCCGCGTTGTCGCGGCTACCCACATCAATGCCAACGAAAAGTTTGTCCACATTTTCACCTTCTTTCTATGATGGATTTTGAGTCAACCGGCTTGGCAATACCCATGACAACCGGAGCATCGACACCCTCGCGTATCAGAATCCACCCGGTGGCGGGCTGTTGCGAACCCGCACTGCTAGACGGGCTACCCGCCGCCCGGTAAACAGCCGGCGGTTTGAAGCTAACTTCCGGTTCAGGGGAACAGACTTTACTTAAAGCAGCCTTGCGGCTCAACAGGGGGAGGAAGAACTTTGCCTGATTGACACAGCGTCAATTATATCATGGGTATTGGCAAGCCGGTTGAGGACACTGTTATGGATTGCGGAAAACCGCTTGCGGGAGACGCGGTTTACACACAATTAGAGGCTTTTCAATCGGCGGAGCGATTGAAAAGGACGTGGGATGCGCCGCTCGTATACTCGCGGACTTCGCTTTTAGTTCATAGAGAAAAAAGAAAACGAAATAGTAGGTTAGATGTGGTTGCGGGGACACAAAAAACCCCTCGCAAATGTATTATACGAGGGGGGAGGGGACGTCGTCCGCACGGACTGCGCTAAGCTCGCTTCCGGCTAAAGCCGAAAGCTTGCCCGCTCCGTCGTGCGTCCTCTCCGAAACGAACCCACTTCGTTGGGCTTCGTTTCGGCTTTGAACGTGGAGTTCGTCCTAATCCCCTTTAGCCGCCTTTTAGGTACTTTTCGGCGGGACGAAAAGTACCGCCGCCGGTAGGCATGACCAGAAAACAATTATTTGCCAGACATACAAGCGGCGGGACGCCGCACGGAGGGGTGACGGATGCCGCCACCGAAATGATTGCAAATTGAATAAAATCATCATCCCATAATTTATTTTTATCACGGCTTTCTTGTAAGCGACGCCGTTCTATAGTAGAATAAACGCGGCGATTGGTCGTTTATCGCGGCGAAACCGCGACAAACGAAATTGTTTTGACGGGGTGATTTGAATTGGCGTTAAAATACCCGCATCTTTTTGAGCCGCTGGCTATCGGCAGCGTCGTGTTCCGCAACCGCATATTCGCGTCCCCAAAGGGCTACTACAACGTCGCGAAGGATAACCTGCCCGGCGCCGACGAGATAGCGTTTTTTGAGCGCGAGGCGATAGGCGGCTACGCGTCGGTGTGCATCGGCGACTGCATAGTCGATTCCGCGACGGGTACGCATTATCCGTTTCTCATACGCATGGACGACTCCGCGACGCTCCCGGGCCTGTCGGCGGCGGCGGACGCGATAAAGCGGCACGGGGCGGTCGCCTCCGCGGAGCTCAGCCACGCCGGGATGTACGCGCGTTTCGTCAAGGAACCGGACAGCGACGTATACGGCCCGGAGGCCGCCGTCGTGGCCGGACTGAACCGGGAGGGCAAGGGCGGCGGCACTCTGTACGGCCCCGTGGCGATGCCGGACGGCAAGTACGGGGAAGTGGAGGAGATGCCGGAGGAGCTGATATATAAGATCATAGAAAAATACGGCAGGGCCGCCGCGTGGGCAAAGCGCTGCGGCTTTAACATGGTCACGATACACGGGGGACACGGCTGGCTGCTCGCCCAGTTCATGTCGCCGTTCGTCAACACCCGCGGTGATATGTGGGGCGGGCGCTTTGAGAACCGTATGCGGTTCCCGCTGGCCGTCGTGGAGAGCGTCCGCAAGGCGGTGGGCCCGTCGTTCCCCATTGAGATACGCATATCGGGCTCGGAATGTGACGACAACGGATATGACATCTCCGAGGGCGTCAAAATAGCGAAGGCCCTCGACGGCAAGGTGGACATAATCCACGTGTCCGCGGGCAATCACGAGTTTGACGACACCTTTATCATAACACATCCGAGCATTTTTCTGCCGGACGGCGTAAACGTCAAATACGCCGCCGAGATCAAGCGCAATGTCAAGACGCTCGTGGCGACCGTAGGGGCGCTGACGGATCCCGACATGATGGAGGAGATACTGCGCTCCGGGCAGGCGGACATCGTGGCGCTCGGGCGCCAGAGCCTGTGCGATCCCGACCTGCCCTTCAAGGCGCGCTCCGGGCGCGAGGGGGATATAAACAAGTGTATGCGCTGCTGTCAGTGTTTTGGCGAGGCAGGGGGGCACCGCAATTTGCGCTGCGCCATACGTCCGGAGACCGGCCGCGAGATCGACGAAAAAACATATTATCCGCCCTGGTCAAAAAAACGCGTCCTCATAGCCGGAGGCGGCGTCGGCGGGATGCAGGCGGCGCTGTCGGCGGCGAGGCGCGGCCACGAGGTCATACTCTGCGAGAAGTCGGACAGGCTCGGGGGGGTGCTGCGCTGCGAATCGCTCGTGCCGTTCAAGCGCCGGCTTGAGGAATATCTCAACCTGCAAGCCAGCCGGATAAAACGCGCCCCGGTGGAGGTCATGCTGAATACGGAGGTGACGCGTAAATTTGCTAAGGCGCTCCGCCCGGACGCCATCATAGCGTCGCTGGGCGCCCGCCCCGCCGTTCCTCCGCTGCCCGGCATTGACGGAAAAAACGTGACGGAGGCGACGCGCCTCTACGTAGACCCCGGCTCCGCGGGCAAACGCATAGTCGTTCTGGGGGGCGGGCTCGTGGGCTTGGAGCTGGCGATTTTCATGGCGCTGCGCGGACACGCTACGACCGTGTTGGAGCTGGCGCCGGAGCTGTCGGTCGATGTTTTCGGGATGCACCGGATATCGCTCAGCAGCAAAATAGCGGAGCTCGGGATTCCCGTACACGTCTCGACGCGCGCTCTGGAGATAACGGAAAAGGGTGTGAGCGCCCGCGGGCCGGAGGGCGATATTTTCTTCGACGCCGACACCGTGGTCTACGCGACGGGACAGATCCCGCTCCGCGAGGAGTGCGCGGAGCTGCACGACTGCGCTCCGGAGTTCTATCAGATAGGCGACTGTCTCACCCCGCGCAATATCATGGCGGCGACTTCAGAGGCGTACGCCGTCGCAAAAGATATTGGGAGGATGTGACCCGCGTGACGGGGGGCGGCGCGCTTCGTCAAACGGAAGCGGGAGCGCCCGCGGGCGGGGGAGTCTCCTGCCGCTGCGCGGATTTCAGGGCGTCGAGCAGGTTTCGCACGGCGGCGTTCGGGTTGCTGCGGAGATAGCCCGCAGCCGTGGTCATCGTGGGGCGTCTGCCGCTGAAGCCGCACTTCAGGAATACGAGCCCGGACGTGTCGGCCGGAATGTGCTTGCAGACAAACTCGGGCAGAAAGCCCACGCCGCATCCCAGCGCGATTGCCAGCAGCATCTCGTCCACATTGTTTACCGACAGCGTCATATCGGAATCGAGACCCGACAGCAGACGGCTGTTGCGAAGAGTGCGGAAGGCGTTTGGTATTCCCTTTGGCCCGCAGACGACGGCGGTCTCGCGCCCGACCATTCCCGCAGTGACCGTCTCGCGGCCGGCGAGCGGATGGTGCTTTCCGCACAGTACCACGACGGGATCCTCGCGCAGCCGCTCCACGGCAAAGCTGCCGTCAAGCTCCATATCGTCGGGCGCTCCGATACAGATGTCCGCGCGCCCGCTGCGCACACAGTCGATGTGGCGGCCGGGCGGCTCCACGCTGACGTTCACGTTGACGTCCGGGTACCGTTCGGAAAATGACCTGAAGCTGTCCATGAGCACGAAGCCCTCGATGCAGCTCGGGAGTATTACGTCAACTACTCCTATTCCGCCGCTGTCCACGCCGGCGGAGTGGCGTACGGCCGACTCGTAGCTCAAAATAATCTCGCGCGACCTCATATAGAAGTCGCGGCCTGCGTCCGTCAGCTCCGTGGTGTGCTTGTCCCGGATAAAGAGCTTGAAGCCGAGCTCGTCCTCCATCTTCTTTATATGCAGACTCATGGCAGTCTGCGTTATGTAACACTCCTTCGCGGCGACGGTGAAATTGAGGCGCTCGGCTGCGGTGACAAAATATTGCAAGCCCTTGATGTCCATTGTTATGACCACCCCTTCGCTTTGCTGTCATACAATTATACCGTAAAAATGGAGATATTACAAACGGCGTACCGCGTTTCCCGTTTGTAAGCGCGCCGGAGTTCGCGGACGAACGAATGAATTTGTAAAGGAGATTTTACACAATGATCAGAGTGAGGCAAAAACGGACGGACGAGGATGTCTTTTTGAACAAGCTGCGCCCGGAGGTGCTGGCGCCGTGGCCGGAGGCGGGCGCGCAGTGCGACCTTGACGAGGCGATAGCCTATCAAAAGAGTCTGCCTGAGAGTAAGAATTTCACAAAGGCGCTCGCGAAATACCGCGCCGAGGGCAAAATAGGGCTGTTTCCGCGTTCCGGAGTGCCCGTGGTGGAAAAGGAAATCGAGCTGCTGCAATCGCTGGACGCCGTCGGTGTGCGGCTGTTCCCGTTCACCACCGATTCGTATACCCGCAATCTCCAGCTCACAAAGGCGCAGGCGGGTCTTGAGGAGAGCATAGCGACGGGCAAGATGAAGCTGAACGGTTATCCAATAATCAACCACGGCGTCGCGACGACACGCAAGGTGGTGGAGTCGGTGCCGGGCGCGTTCGACCCGCGCTCGTCGCGCGTGGCAAACAGCTTTGTGGGAGAAGTGGCGTTCGCCTCCGGCATGACGGCCATGCCCAACAGCTTTTTCGGGTGGATAGGCGGCTATGACAAGCTGGCCACGCCGGAGGAATGTATCCAGACCGCGCAGTATCTGGGGCGGCTCATCGGCTATTACGCCGACCGCGGCGTCATCATTTCGACGGACACGCACGGCTGGATACCGAACGGCGTCATACCTATGTACGTAAATATCGCCACACAGATAATCGAGGCGCTCGTCTCCGTGGAGCAGGGAGTCAAGAGCATTGTGCCGCTGATGAATTTTCAGGGGAATCTCGTGCAGGACGTATCGGAGATCAGGGCGGCGCCCGGGCTTTTCCGCAAGTATCTCGACAAATTCAGCTATACCGACGTCCAAATACCGGGACTCATAGGCAATCAGTCGTCGCTTTTCGCGTTCCCGCAGGACATCGGGTACGCGTACGGGTATATCAACTATATAGCGATGGTGGCGGCGCTCTCGCCCATAGACGCCTGTTCCGTCAAGACGGTGGACGAGGCGATCGGCGTGCCGAGCGTGGAATCACACATGCAGACGTACCGCTCCGCGAACTGGATATTCAACGTCGTGCGGCAGCAGGGCGTACAGTTCGACGCGGAGGAGGTGGCGCGGGAGCAGCGCGTCTGCGAGACGACAGTATCCGCCATAATAGATAAAGTGCTCGATATGGGCGACGGCGACCTCACCGTGGGCGTCGTCCGCGCGCTGGAGGCGGGGGTACTCGACTCTCCGTTTTCGATAAACGTGAACGTGCGCGACCTGTGCATGGGCGCGCGCGATCTCGCGGGCGCGTGCCGGTACATCGAGTACGGCAATCTGCCGATACCGGACGACGTCAGAAAATATAACGACGAGAAGATACGCGAGCGCGAGAAGGCGGAGGGCAGAAAGCTCGGCTACAAGACGTCGCTCGCCGATTTTTGGACACTGTCGCGCGGCGTAATAATCGACCCGCCGGAGAATCTGGCGGATGAGAACTCCGAGGATGTGCCGCCGGAGATTTCAAAAGCGGTCAGGGACAATCCGCCGACTGTAATCACGGGCACCGTCGGAGTGGACGCGCACGTCATCGGTACAAAGATCATATCAAAGGTGCTGCGGGAGACCGGCTTCAAGGTCGTGCCGCTCGGCGCACAGACGGCGCCGGAGGAGTTTATCAAGGCGGCGGTGGAGACCGACGCCGACGCCATGCTCATGACGTCGCTGTACGGCATGGCGGAGATGGATCTGCAGGGCTTCCGCGACAAGTGCGTCGAGGCGGGCGTAGGCGATATACTGCTGTACATAGGCGGAATTCTGGGCGTAGGCAAGCACGATTTCAAGGATGACGAGGTGAAGTTCACGCAGCTTGGGTTTGACCGCGTATACCCGCCGGAGGCGGAGGTAAGCGCGTCGGTGGTGGATCTATATGAGGATATGAAAGCGCGGGGGAGGGTGTAAATGCCGGACATCCGGGTTTTTGTGGATTTCGGCAGCACTTTTACAAAGGCGGTCGCGTTCGATCTGGACACCGAGACGCTGCTCGCGCGCGTACAGTCTCCGAGTACCGTCGATACCGACGTGACCGTCGGACTGCGGCGCGCGCTCGGCGAGCTGCGCAAGGCCGCGCCGATGGGCGAGGACGACATCCGCGCCGCCGAGGCGTGTTCGAGCGCCGCCGGCGGTCTGCGGCTGGCGGTGATCGGGCTCGTGCCCGATTACACTACAAAGGCGGGTTATCTTGCGGCTCTCGGCGCCGGCGCGAAGGTTGTGAGATCATTCTCCTACGAGATGTCGCGCTCCGAGGTGCGGGAGCTGGAGGACTCGCGCCCCGACATCGTGCTGCTGACGGGCGGCACCGACGGGGGCAACAAGCGGGCCATCGTACACAACGCCACCGCGCTCGCGTCGTCGTCAGTCGGCAGGATAATAGTCGCGGGGAACAAGTCGGCGCGCGACGATATCGAGGACGCGCTTGCCGGCGCGGACAAGGAAGTCACATACTCCCCGAACGTCATGCCGGAATTCGGGCGGCTGGAGCTCGACCCGGTGAACGAGCGCATACGCGAGCTTTTTATATCGCGGATAATGGACGCGAAAGGCATATCGCGCGTGTCCGGCATAATTGGCGGCGTGCTGATGCCGACTCCGGCCGCCGTGCTGGAGGCGGCCAAGCTGATCGCCGACGGGGCGGGCTCGGCGTCCTCCGCCGAGCCCGGTCTGGGCGAGTTGCTTCTCGTGGACGTGGGGGGCGCCACGACGGACGTCTACTCCATAGCGGCGGGCAATCCGCGCGACGGGGTGCATCTCATCGGTCTGTGCGAGCCATACGCGAAGCGCACCGTGGAGGGCGACCTCGGACTTTTCCACAACCTCGATACGCTTGCGGCCATAACGTCGGACGAGATACCGGCGGGGGAGCGCTCCGATTTTGACAGGGGAGTGGAGGCGCTGCGCGCGGGCCTGTCCGTGCCGGAGGGCGAGCACGCGGCGGGGTATCAGCTTGCGCTCGCGCGCGCGGCGGTAAAAACAGCCGTCCGCCGGCACGCGGGGCGCGTCGAGCCCGTTCGCACGTCGGACGGCGAGGTATGGGTACAGCGCGGCAAGGATTTGGGCGGCGTGAGGCTGGTGATAGGCGCGGGAGGGCCGCTCGCGTTTTCGCGCGACCCGCTGGGCGTTCTCGAGGGCGCGGCGGCGGACGGCGGCTCGCCGGAGATTTTGGCGCCGCGCGCGCCGAGCTACATGCTCGACGCGAAGTATATCCTGTTTGCCGTGGGGCTGCTTGCGCGGAGTGAGCCTGTCAAGGCGCTGCGGATTGCTAAGAAGTATCTCGTTCCGCTGGGCGCCGCGTCCGCACGTCCGCACGGACTTCGCTAAGCGAGGAGCGTCGTAAACTCCGCTCCTCGCCCGCTCCGTCGTGCGTCCAAAACCGAATCGCAACCGCTACGCTGGGTTGCGATTCGGTTTTGGACGTGGGGGTTGGGACGCAGGGCAACACAGAAACGCGTCTCCCGCAGGGCAAATGGATTTGACATCTTAAATATACCAATCGCCAGTGGCACATGAAGCCTATCCTTCTCACGTATTAGGGGTGTGGGGGGATTCTAAAGTCCGGCGGCATACGCGCGTACCCCGCGTACCCGCGGCGGCTCGCCTTGTTCGGCACGAAATGATTGACAACGCAGCGGCGCGCGTGTAGAATGTGAAAAGCAACACCGCGCGGGCGCGGCGAAAAAAGGGGGGCCACCGCTTGGATGAGACTTCAAAACCCCTGTATAAGCGTGTGCTGCTGAAGATCAGCGGCGAGGCGCTGGCGGGCGACAACAGATTCGGGCTCGATTTTGACGTCATTCGGCGCGTCTGCGGCGTGATAAAGCGGTGCTCCGACATAGGCGTGGAGACGGGGATCGTCATCGGGGGCGGGAATTTCTGGCGCGGCGTGGCGGACGGCGGCGGCAAGATAGAGCGCACGCGCTCCGACCACATGGGCATGATGGCCACGGTGATGAACTCCCTCGCCGTCGCAGACGTTCTGGAGCAGCTCGGCGTGCAGGTGCGCGTACAGACGGCGCTTGAAATTCGCGCCGTGGCGGAGCCGTATATCAGGCTGAAGGCCGACAAGCATCTGTGCCACGGGCGCGTCGTCATATTCGCCTGCGGCACGGGCAGTCCGTATTTCTCGACCGACACGGCGGCCGTGCTGCGCGCCGCGGAGATAGGCGCGGACGTCATTTTACTGGCGAAGAATATAGACGGCGTGTACAGCGCCGACCCGAAAAAAGACCCGTCGGCGGTCAAGTACGATAACATATCGTACGACGACGTCCTCGCGCGCCATCTGACGGTGATGGACTCGACGGCTACCTCGCTCTCGATGGATAACCACATTCCGGTGATCCTCTTTGCGCTGCGCGATCCCGAGAACATCTTGCGCGTCATCATGGGGCAGAAAATAGGGACAATAGTAAAGTAAGCCCGTATGCGGGACGCCTTGCGTACGGGGAATTTTTGTGGGGAGTGTTGATAATAATGTCAGGTGAATACGCCGAATATGAAGGCAAGATGGCCAAGACGCTCGACGTGCTGCGCGGGGAGTTCGCCGTTGTGCGGGCGGGGCGCGCGAACGCGTCGGTACTCGACAATATCCGCGTGGACTACTACGGAACTCCGACGCCGATAGGCCAGATAGCGACAATCTCGACGCCCGACCCGCGTACGCTGCTCATACAGCCCTGGGACGCGTCCAGCCTGAAGGCCATAGAAAAGGCGATTTTCGCGTCCGATCTGGGAATAAATCCGGCTAACGACGGCAAGGTGATCCGACTCCTGTTCCAGCAGCTCACGGAGGAGCGGCGGCGCGAGCTCATAAAGCAGGTGAGCAGATACGCGGAGGACGGCAAGGTCGCCATCCGAAACATAAGGCGCGACGCGATGGAGACGTATAAGACCCAAAAGAAGAAGGCTGAGATAACCGAGGACGATCTGAAGGATGTGGAGAAGGACCTGCAAAAGCTGACGGACGAGTATATCAAGGAGATAGACAAGGCGGCGGAAAAGAAAGAGAAAGAGCTGTCCGAGATATAATGGCGTTTTTCTTCCGCGGGCGCCTTGCCCGAAAGGAGCTCCCCGATGTAGTGCCGGGGCATATAGCGATAATAATGGACGGAAACGGGCGCTGGGCAAAAAAACGCGGACTCCCGCGCTCGGCCGGACACGCCGCGGGCGCGGAGATGTTTCGGCGCGTCGCCACGCGCTGCAAGGACATCGGCGTTAGGTATCTCACGGTATACGCGTTCTCCACGGAGAATTGGAAGCGCCCGCCCGATGAGGTGAGCGCCATTTTGGAGCTGCTTGACAAATATCTGCGCGAGGCCGCCGAGAAGATGGAGCGCGACAACGTGCGGCTGCGGGTTTTCGGCGACACGTCCGCGCTCACCGACAGGCTGCGCGGGCTCATCGGGGACACGGACGAGATTTCGCGCCGCACCGACGGAATGCAGGTGAACATCTGCGTAAACTACGGGGGCCGCGCCGAGCTATTGCGGGCGGCGTCCATGTACGCCGCGGAGCTGGCGGGCGGGAGCGCCCGGACGCTGTCGGAGGAGGACTTTGCGAATTATCTGTTCTCGGCCGGCATGCCGGATCCGGATCTGCTCATACGCACGGGCGGCGAGACGCGGCTGTCCAACTTCCTGCTGTGGCAGTCCGCGTATTCGGAGCTATATTTTACGGACGTGCTCTGGCCCGACTTCGACGAGCGCGCTCTCGACCACGCGATCGCCGACTACGCGGGCAGGGCGCGCCGCTACGGGGGTATTTGACCGGTGAGGGCCAGGATCATTACGGGCGTCGTCGGAGTGCCGGCGCTGCTTGTGATTTTGTCTTTTTTGCCCGCGTGGGCGACGGCGGCGGCAGTCGCCGTGATTGCCGCCGTCGCGGCGTACGAAATACTCGCGGCGGCGGGCGTTAAGAGCAAAATTCAGATTGCGGCGACGCTGCTGTTCGCCGCTCTGCTGGTGATAAATCCGCCCGGCTTCACAGAAACCGACGCCGTACGAAAAATTACGGCCGTCGCCTTATTTATAGGCAGCGCAATTTTGTTCGCGGCTATATTGTGGCTGACGCTGGAGGTGTTTCGCGGCGCGCAGCAGATAAAGATACCCGCGACATGCTATTTCGTGATCGGCGGTATCGTGATACCGCATTTTCTGTCGTATCTGGTTCTGCTCCGGAGTATGCCGCGCGGCAGATTTCTCGTGCTGATTCCGTTTATCGCGGCGTTCCTCGCGGACGCGGGCGCGTATTTTACGGGGATTTTCTTTGGCAGACACAAAGCCTTTTCAAATATAAGCCCGAAAAAGACGGTGGAGGGCTGTATCGGCGGTCTCGTCGTCGGCGTCGCGGCGGTGTGCGTTTACGGCGCGGTGATCAATACCGCGTTCGGCCTTGACGTGTCGGCTTTCTCGCTCGTAGTTCTCGGGCTGCTCGGCGCCATAGCGGCGGTGCTCGGGGATTTGGCGTTCTCGCTCATCAAGCGCGAGCGCGGGATCAAGGACTACGGCCGCATACTCCCCGGACACGGCGGTATGCTCGACAGATTTGACAGTATGGCGCTTTGCGCGCCCGTTATATACTGGCTCACGCTGCTCTTTCCGCCGTTTTAAGGAGAGAGGCTATGGATTCCGACTCAGTCGTATTGCTCGGCTCGACGGGCTCAATAGGGACACAGACGCTCGATGTCGCGCGGTCACTCAAAATGCGGGTGGCCGCGCTCGCCGCGGGGGGGGGCGACGTCCCGCTGCTTGAGCGGCAGGCGCGGGAGTTTGTGCCGGAGCTTATCGCCGTGTACGACGGCGGCGCGGCGCGGGAGCTTGAAAAACGGCTGTCCGGCCTGGGGATTCGTATTTTATCGGGCGAGGACGGCGTTTTGGAGGCCGCCCGATTCCCTCGCGGGACGATAGTAAACGCCATCGGCGGCGCGGCGGGCATTGCCCCCGCGATAGAGTCGGCGGGGCTCGGAGGGAGAAAGCTCGCGCTGGCGAACAAGGAATCAATCGTCTGCGCGGGGGAGCGCATTATGGAGCTCTCGCGGCGCGGCGGCGCTGAAATCATCCCCGTGGACTCCGAGCACTCGGCGATTTTTCAGTGCTTGCAGGGCGAACAGGCGAATGAGATAAAAAGCCTGATACTCACGGCGTCGGGCGGCCCGTTTTACGGCAAAACGCGTGAGCAGATGCGCGGCGTGACGCCGGAGGAGGCGCTGCGGCATCCCAACTGGAGCATGGGACGTAAGATAACCATAGATTCCGCCACTATGATGAACAAGGGCTTCGAGCTCATAGAGGCGATGCGCCTTTTCTCCCTGCCTCCCGAAAAAATCCGCGTGCTCATACACCGGCAGAGCGTCGTACATTCCGCCGTGGAGTTTGAGGACGGCGCGATTATAGCGCAGCTTGGCGCGCCGGACATGCGGCTGCCGATACAGTACGCGCTGACGTACCCGGAGCGGCTGGCGTCGCCCGCGGCGGCGCTCGACCTCACAAAAACGGGCGCGCTCACCTTCGAGGAGCCGGACACGGAAGCGTTCCCAGCGCTCTCGCTCGCGCGCAGAGCGGCCGCGCTTGGCGGGACGGCGTGCGCCGCGCTCAACGGCTCAAATGACGCCGCCGTGAAACTTTTTTTGGAGAAAAAAATCAGCTTCGACAGGATACCGGCGTTAATTTGCGCGGCGCTGGACAGTATGGAAGTAAAGCAGTCGCCGTCGATACGTGATATAATGTCTGCGTACGGCGACGCGTACGCGTTTGCGGAGAGGATGTGTTCATAATTTATATTATTATCGCGATCATCGCTTTCGGGGTGCTCATAGCCATTCACGAGCTCGGCCATTTCGCGGCGGCAAAGCTGCTCGGCGTCAAGGTGAACGAATTTGCCATAGGCATGGGGCCGAAGCTGCTGCAAAAGCAGGGGAGAGAGACGCTGTATTCGCTCCGGGCGATACCGCTCGGAGGGTTTTGCGCGATGGAGGGGGAGGACGAGGACGTTCCGGATCCGCGCTCGTTCACCGCGCAGCGCAGATGGAAACGCGTAGTGATCCTCGCGGCCGGTTCCGTGATGAATTTTTTGCTGGGACTGGTGATAGTTATCGCCATTTTTGCAAATATGGATCACATGGGCGGGACGACGATAACGGCGTTTGACGACGCGTTCCCGCGCGCGGGGGCGAGCAGCCTGACAGTAGGCGACAGGATAATCTCGATCGACGGGGAACATCTGTACTACTCCGACGATTTTTCAACGTTCATGTCGCTGACGGGCGAGCGCGCCGATATTGTCCTTGAGCGCGGGGGCCAAAAGGTGGAGCTGAAGGATTACTATCTCGTGCGGCGGCCCATGTCGGACGGGACCATGAAATACGGCATATCGTTTGACAGGATAGAGGGCACGGCGACCCGGCGGCTGAAATACTCGGGCTACACAGCCGTGAATTTCGTGCGTCTGACGCGCATAAGTCTCACGCAGCTTGTGACGGGGCGCGCGGGACTGCGCGACCTGTCGGGGCCCGTCGGCATCGTGTCCATCATTAACGACGTGGGGCAGACGCAGCAGCCCGTGTCGGTCAAGCTCAAAAACATCGCTTACTTCGTAGCCGTCATAGCCGTAAATCTGGCGGTGATGAACATGCTGCCGATTCCGGCGCTCGACGGAGGCAGAATATTCTTCGCGCTGATAACGGGTTTTATCGAGCTCATCACGAGGCGGCATATCAATCCGAAATACGAGGGGTATATACACGCCGCGGGATTCGCGCTGCTCCTCGGTCTGATGGCGCTTGTCATGGTGAGCGACGTGCTGAAAATAATCAATGGATAGCGGGCCGGACGTTTCGAGGGGGGCGCGGCGCGGGATAACCGTGGGAGGCGTCCGTATAGGCGCGGGCGCGGATGTGACCGTGCAGTCCATGACGAATACGAAAACCGCCGACGTCGAAGCCACGTCCGCGCAGATAGACAGACTGCGCGACGCCGGCTGCGATATAGTGCGCGTGGCCGTCCCGGATGTGGAGAGCGCGCGCGCCATAGCGCGGCTGAAGAAGCGGTGCGGGATACCGATCGTCGCGGACGTGCATTTCGACTACAGGCTGGCTATCGAGGCGGCGCGCTCCGGCGCCGACAAGATACGCATAAATCCCGGCAACATAGGCGGCGCGGAGCGCGTGCGCGCCGTGGCGGAATGCTGCCGCCAACGCGGTATTCCGATACGCATAGGCGTCAATGGCGGAAGTCTGGAGCGCGAGATGCTCAGACGGTACGGCGGCGCGACGGCGCGAGCGCTCGCCGAGAGCGCCCTGCGTCAGGCGGAGGAGCTCAGAGCTTGCGGGTTTGAGGATATTTGTCTCTCGGTGAAATCCTCCGACGTGCGCGTTACGGTAGACGCGTACCGGCTGCTGCACTCCCTGTGCGACTACCCGCTGCATCTGGGAGTGACCGAGGCGGGCACGGAGCACTGCGGGGTAATAAAGTCGTCCGTCGGAATAGGCGCCCTGCTCTGCGAGGGCATCGGCGACACGATCCGCGTCTCGCTGACGGCGCCTCCGGAACGCGAGGTCAAGGCGGGGATTGCCATATTAAAGGCCGCCGGTCTGCGCGCGGGCGGCGTTGAGATCATATCATGCCCGACGTGCGGACGCACGAACGTCGATCTGATGTCACTCGTGCGCGACGTCGAGACGCGTCTGCGCGGTATGACGGGCGATATGACCGTCGCTGTCATGGGCTGCGCCGTAAACGGCCCCGGCGAGGCGCGCGCTGCCGACTACGGCATAGCGTGCGGAGAGGGCGCGGGCGTCGTATTCAAAAAAGGCGAGGTGGTCGCGCGCGCGCCCGCGGAACGCCTCGCGGACGAGCTCGTCACCGTTATAGCGTCTTCATCGCCGCAATAACAACCGCAGCAAAAACTCCCGGTATGTGACCCCATCTGTGCCTATAATTATGAATCAAATAACACACAATATTTTTTATACGGCTATCACCCGCGCAAGAGAAAAAAGGTTGAGACCGGCAGTCCAAAAACTACTCCAGACATGCGCAGAAACCCCGCAACTGCGGGGTTTCTGCGCGGTAGGTCTGTAGCAAAGCAGACCTACGGAAATGGTCGGGGCGACAGGATTTGA
The DNA here is from genome assembly GCA_031270395.1 of Oscillospiraceae bacterium. Lineage (GTDB taxonomy): Bacteria > Bacillota > Clostridia > Oscillospirales > Oscillospiraceae > JAISBX01. Next base: position 12,706 of record JAISXU010000071.1, on the reverse strand, counting down.
ACCTGCGGCCCCCTGCTCCCAAAGCAGGTGCGCTACCAAACTGCGCTACGCCCCGATGTACATTATTCTGTTGTCGCCCCGCCGCCGTGTCGCTGCTCCCAAACCACGCGCGCTACCAACTGCGCCACACCCCGGCGTAATAACCGCTCAACGGAATAAATTCGTTTGCACCCATGAGCCGCGCACGGCGAGATCCAACCCTTCGTAACTCGTTTGTAAGCGCGAAGCGCTTGCAAACGAAATGATCCAAACGCGCGATCCTTTGCGGATTTTGTCAATTTGCTGTATAATGCTTGCAACGCAAGCGTCTTGAAAGGAGTTACGCGTCATGGAACGGAAAGACAAGATGAACTACTACCTCGACATAGCGGAGACGGTACTGGAGCGCTCGACATGTCTGCGCCGGAAGTACGGCGCGATCATCGTACTTAACGACGAGATCATATCCACGGGCTACAACGGCGCCCCGCGCGGCCGGCGCAACTGTCTCGACCTCAACTTCTGTATGCGCGACAGCCTCAACATCCCCTCGGGGGAGCGGTACGAGCTGTGCCGCTCCGTACACGCCGAGGCCAACGCCATAATCTCCGCCGCGCGGCGCGACATGATAGGCGCCTCGCTCTACCTCGCCTGTCGCGACGGCAAGGCGGGCGAACTGATGGCCGACACCACGTCATGTACGATGTGCCGCAGACTCATCATAAACGCCGGCATTTCAAACGTCGTGTGCCGCGTCGGGAAAGACGAGTACACCCAGACTGCCATACGGGACTGGGTATTCAACGACGACTCGCTGCCGGACTCCCTGACGCCGAACCTCAAAGCCCGGCGCGCGCCGTGAGCCGCGCCGTTTGCCGCGAATGAATCGCGTCTGCGCTCCGCAAACGGGGAGCGCAGACGCGGTTTGTTCCGCATACGCCCGATGCCGGCCGGTGAACTCCGCGCCGCTCAAGTCCGGCACGGCGCGGACGCGGTCAGACCGCGCGAGTGACCTTTCCGCTTCGCAGACATCTCGTGCAGACGTAGACGTGGCGCGGAGAACCCTCCACAATCGCCGAAACGCGTTTGACGTTCGGTTTCCATGTCCTGTTGCTGCGCCTGTGTGAGTGACTCACACGTATGCCGAACGAAACGCTCTTATCGCAAAATTGACATTTTGCCATCCGGATACACCTCCTTTTTACGCGCTTGACCGCTAAGACTCTCGCGCTCCGCGACACCGTAAACCCGTCGTACGGAGCGCCATTTCATGCACACCGCGATATTCTATCAGCAGCGAACTCAAAAATCAAGCGTATTATGCCATAAATATCATAAATTCCATAAAAATATCTGTAAACTCGCGCGTCACGGAAGGATTTTATGTTGTTTTGTCTCTATTTACGTCCTTGAGCCGCGCCCTCACCTTCACGGGCAGTCCGAAAAGGTTTATAAAGCCCTCCGCCCCGCGCTGGTCGTAATCGCTCTCCCCGAAGGACGCCAGCTCCTCGCTGTACAGGCTGCACTCGCTCCAGACGCCGGCGTTTATGATGTTGCCCTTGTACAGCTTTAGCCGCACGCGGCCCGTCACGGTCTCCTGCGTCTTGTCCACAAACGCGGAGACAGCCTCGCGCACCGGCGTGAACCACTGTCCGTTGTACACGAATTCAGCAAATTTCAGGGCGAGAGCTTCCTTGAGGTGTGACGTATCGCGGTCGAGCGTGATCGATTCGAGGACTTCATGCGCCCTGTACAGGATGGCGCCGCCCGGCGTCTCGTACACCCCGCGCGATTTCATGCCGACGAGCCGGTTTTCGACTATGTCGTACAGACCGACGCCGTGCTTGCCGCCGAGCTCGCTCAGTCTGTAGATTATATCCTTGGCGGACGCTTCCGCCCCATTCAGCGACGCCGGCACGCCCTTTATAAATCCGATCTCCACATACTCGGCTTCGTCGGGGGCGTTTTCCGGCGATACACCGAGCTCCAGAAAGCCCGGCTCGTTGTATCGCGGCTCGTTACCGGGATTTTCGAGATCGAGGCCCTCATGCGACAAGTGCCAGAGATTCCTGTCCTTCGAGTAGTTTGTCTCGCGGCTGATCTTCAGCGGGATGCCGCGCGACTCCGCGTAGTCGATCTCGTCGTCGCGGCTTTTGAGCGACCACTCGCGCCACGGGGCGATTATCTTCATATCCGGGGCGAACGCCTTGATGGCGAGCTCGAAACGCACCTGATCGTTGCCCTTGCCCGTACAGCCGTGCGCGATGGCGTCCGCGCCCTCCCGGAGCGCGATCTCCACGACGCGTTTGGCCATGACAGGCCGCGCGAACGACGTGCCGAGCAGATATCCCTCGTACCGCGCGCCCGCCTTGACGGTGGGGATGATGAAATCGTTTACGAACTCGTCCGTCAGATCTTCTATATACAGCTTCGACGCGCCGGTCTTGAGCGCCTTTTCCTCAAGACCGTCAAGCTCCGGGCCCTGCCCGACGTCCGCGGAGACCGCGATAACCTCGCAGCCGCCGTAATTCTCCTTGAGCCACGGAATTATTATCGACGTGTCCAGTCCCCCCGAATACGCGAGGACTACCTTTTTGATGTCTCCCATGCGTTAAACTCCCCCAATTTCTCACGCGTATGTGTCGTAGATGTTTGCGAGAAGGCGCTCCGCGACGCCGTATGTTATGTCCACGGGACAATACTCCGACAGATGGTTTTCCACCACGTCGCGCGCCAAAGCCGTCACGTCGGCGCGCGAGACGCCGAGGGCGGACAGCGGCTTCATCTCCATATCGCGCATCATATCGCGCAGGGCGTCCGCGACGAGCCGCCCGAGCTGCTCGCCAGATTCGCCGCCGCTCAGCGGGAGCTCCATAGCCTCCGCTATGACGCGCATACGCTCCGGCACCGCGGGCGCGACGAGCGCCAGCGTCTCCGGAAGCGCGAGCGCGCACCCCAGTCCGTGCGGCGTGTGGAAATGGCACGAGAACGCGTCGGAGCAGGCGTGTCCCACGTGCGTGACGGGATTGTTGAACGCGAGACCGGCCCAGTTCGCCGCGAGCGCCATTTCGCTGCGCGCCTCAATATTGTCAGGCTGCGAATACGCCGTGCGCAGGTTTCGCGTCACCTTGCGTATGGCCGCCTCGGCAAACAGATCGGAGTGGTAATTCCACGCCCTGACGGTCATCGCCTCGGCGGCGTGTGAGAACGCGTCGAGCCCCGTGTTCACCGTCTCGTATTTCGGCAGGGTGACCGTCAGCTCGGGATCTACGACGGCGAGCGTCGTATTAACGAACGCGCTCCATTTTACGTTAAGCTCGGGACGCGAAATGATGGCGACCGTCGTACACTCGCTGCCCGTGCCGGCCGTCGTCGGTATCAGGACGACGGGCGTCTTTGTGTCTATGGACGGCGGCGTCTGCAATATGTACCTCCGCACCGGGCCGGGGTCATACATGTATATCGCCGCCGCCTTCGCCGTATCCATCGACGAGCCGCCCCCGACGCCCACGAGACAGTCGCAGCCCTCGCGCACGGCGAGCTCTCCGGCCTCGTCCACGATGGCGTCGGACGGATCGGATACGACGCGCCCGTACGTGACGTAATCAATGCCCCCGGACGCCAGCGCGCCCGTGACCTTCGCCGCGATACCGGCGTCCTCAATGCCCTTGTCGTAGATGACAAGCGCCCTCTTGCGCCCCATTCCCCGCATCTGCTCTCCGAGCGCCATGATGGCGCCGCAGCCGAAAATGATAGGGGCGGGCTGGGAAAAGACAGGTCTGTACTCGGTCATTGCGCGCGCCCTCCTTTGCATTGCGTTATGCTATAATATCCGAGTATTCCGGATGCTTCTCAAACCAACCGCGCGCGTACGAGCACGATAAGCGCGCCTTCTTCCCGTCCTCGCGCAGCCTGGACGCGACGCGCTCCATGAGCTCGGCCGCGATACCGCGTCCGCGCAGCTCGTCGTCCACGAACGTATGGTCGACGTCGACCACGCCGTCGCCCGCGTCGGGAAATGTGACCTCCGCCAGCTTCCTGCCGTCCTCCGAGTAAATAATTCTGTTTTGCTCGATCTCAAAAGACATATTATGACCATCTCCAATATGAAATCGCTTTGGGAAATTCATTTCCCAGATCTATTACCGCTCTGGAGAGCAGAATAACATAAAATGCCGTCGAGGTCAAGCGGATAGGGGAGACGTACAGGCAGGGATGCGGATGCGGTGATTTTGCGGTCGCACGCGCCGCCTGCGCGGAATTTCTTTTGACACACCGTCCGGGCGGATGTATAATAATTGAGAAAATGCGGCGGACAGCCGCAAAGCTGCGGAAATGTGGAGGTATTACTATGGACGTAATAGATGCAATCAGGAATCGTCATTCGGTCAGGGCGTTTTTGCCGGAGCCGGTGGACAGGGAGACGCTGAACGCCGTCTTTGAGACGGCGGCGCGGTCGCCGTCGTGGGCGAACTCGCAGCCGTGGGAGGTCTTCGCGGCCACGGGCGGCGCGCTTGAGCGGATAAGAGAAGGTTACAGGAGCAGATACGACTCCAAGAGCCCGACCGCGCCCGAAACGCCTCCGCCGAAGGTGTGGACGGAAGCGGCGAAGAAGCGGCAGCAGCAGTTGTACCCCGACATGCTCCGCGACTGCGGCGAGTCCGTCGAACAATTCGGTACCCTCAACCAATCGCTGTTCGGCGCGCCCGCGGTCGTGTATATCTGCATGGATAAGACACTCTCCGAATGGTCGCTGTACGACATCGGCGCGTATTCGCAGAGTCTCATGCTCGCGGCGCTCGGCAAGGGCTTGGGCGCCATTCAGGCTATCACGCTCACGATGTTCCCCGACATAGTAAGGCGAGAGCTGAGCATTCCCGAAAACCTCAAGATCACGATCGGCATAGCCATAGGCTATCCCGACAAGGGCAACAAAATCAACAGCTTTGTCAGCGCGCGCAGTCCGCTGGAGGAGACGGTACACATATTTGAGTAGGCGTCCCGAGCAAGTGACGGTATACTTCGACAACGCGGCGACGGCGCCGGTCAGGGACGAGGCGGCGGCGGCGGCCGTCCGCGCGATGCGAGATTTTTACGGAAATCCGTCCTCGGCGCACACGGAGGGCCGGCGCGCCTCCGACGAGCTGGCGACCGCACGTGGGGACGTCGCAGCCGCCGCCGGCGCGAGGCCGTCCGAGGTCTTCTTCACATCCGGCGGCACGGAATCCGACAACTGGGCGCTTTTCGGCCTCGCTCGCGCGGCGGCGTCCGCGCGAGCGAGAGGCCGCCATATGATAATATCCTCAGCGGAGCACGACGCCGTACTGCGCCCCGCCGAATATCTCGCCGCGCGCGGGTGGGAGGTCACGGCGCTCCGCCCGGACGGTGACGGACGGATACCGGTCCCGGAATTTGCCGCCGCGCTGCGCGAGGACACGGCGATAGCGTCCGTCATGCTCGTGAACAACGAGACGGGCGCCGTGAATCCCGTGGCGGAGTACGCGGCCGAGATACGGCAGCGGAGCTCGCCCGCCGTACTGCACACGGACGCGGTTCAGGCTTTCTGCAAGATACCGTTTTCGCTCAAATCGCTCGGCGCCGATCTTGTATCGGTGAGCGCGCACAAGATAGGCGCGCCGCGCGGAGTCGGCGCGCTCATCGTGCGGGACGGTCTCAAGCTGCCGCCTTTTATACTGGGCGGCGGACAGGAGAGCGGCCGCAGATCCGGCACGGAGCCGCTGGCGCTCATCGCCGCGTTCGCGGAGGCGTCGCGTCTCGGGGCGGCGGAGCTCCGGCAAAACGCCGAACACGCGCGCCGGCTGCGCGAGCATATCGTCTCGGAGCTCGCCTCGCGTCTGCCCGGAGCGGTGTTCGTCGGCGCGGGGGACAGTCCGTACATCCTCTGCGCGTCGCTTCCCGGATACCGGGGAGAGGTGCTGCAGAGCGCGCTGGACGCGGAGGGCATACGCGTGTCGCGCGGTTCCGCGTGTAAGCGCGGCGCGCGCAGTCACGTCTTGGAGGCCATGCGGCTGCCCGCCGAGGTGATAGACGGCGCTATACGCCTGAGCTTTTCGCGGGATAACACAATGGAGCAGGCGGAATATTTCATCGAAAAGCTCTCCGCTATTGCGGACAGGCTTTTCACAAGAGAGAGGGCGGTGAGCGGACGTGCCGCCAAATGAGGCGCTGCTTGCCCTGAGCGTCATCGTCATGTTTTTGATACCGGTCGTCTGGCTTCGGCTGTTTGGCAGAAACGGCCTTTTTTGCTGGACGGTGATCGCGACTATACTGGCCAACATAGAGGTCCTTGTCCTCATACGCGCGTTCGGCATGGAGCAGACGCTGGGCAACGTGCTGTTCGCGTCCACCTTTCTCACGACGGATATTTTAAGCGAGGTGTACGGCAGGGAATCGGCCAACCGCGCGGTACACATCGGCATCGCCGCCTCGGTCACATTTATAATAGTATCTCAGTCGTGGCTGCTGTATACGCCGGGCGCGGGCGACTGGGCCTTTCCGGGCGTCAAGGCGATATTTTCAAACACGCCGAGGCTCGTGCTGGCAAGCCTTGTCGTGTACGCCGCGTCTCAAAAGCTCGACGTCCTGCTGTACCATATGTGGTGGGGCGTCACGGAGCGGAAAACCGGCGACAAAAAGGGCTTCCTCTGGCTGCGCAACAACGGCTCCACCCTTATCAGCCAGCTCGTCAACGCCGCGCTGTTCAATATCGGCGCCTTTTGGGGAGTCTACGACGCGCGGACACTCGCGTCCATATGCGTGTCAACGTATGTCATCTACGTTTTTACGAGTCTGCTCGACACGCCGTTTGTATATCTCGCCCGGCGGATAAAGCCCGGCGACGCGGCAAGTCTGCTGTAAAATGTTGATATATGGCGGTTTTCGTGATACAATCCAATCGGCTTGACGAAAGAAACGGTCGTAATTACAAGCTTTAGTTGTGGGGGGTTATGGGTTTGAATCAGCAAGTTGGAAAGATCGCGCGGCGCGGCATCATAGCGGCAGTCGTAGTTGTGGTGGCGGTAATTCTGTTTGTCCTGTCCACGGTGACGATTCGGTCGGGTACGGTAGGCGTCGTCTCCATGTTCGGCGCCGTAAGGGAGAACACCTTGCAGGCGGGTTTTCATTTGAAAGCGCCGTTTGTTGCGTCTGTTACAAAGGTGGATATACAGACGCAGAAAATTGAGGCCAGCTCGACGGCGGCGTCCAAGGATTTGCAGACTATAGCCGTGCTTGCGGCTGTCAACTACCATATTGACGCGCAGGGCGCGGCGCAGCTATACAAAAATGTCGGTATGACATATGAAGCGAAGATCATTTTGCCCGCGATACAAGAGGCGATCAAGTCGATCACGGCGCGGTTCTCCGCGGAGGAGTTGATCACGCAGCGGCAGATTGTGTCCGCCGGAATCAAGGACGAGCTCGCGCTGAAGGTCAGTACATACAGCATCATTGTCGATGAGTTTAACATCATGAATTTTGATTTTTCCGCCGAATTCAACCTCGCGGTCGAAGCCAAGCAGACGGCGCAGCAGGACGCTTTGAGGGCGGAGCAGGAGCTTGCGAGGATAACCATCGAGGCGCAGCAGCAGGTCGAGCAGGCAAAAGCTCAGGCGGAGGCGACCAAGGCGCGTGCGGACGCGGAGGCTTACGCGACAAAAGCGCAGGCGGACGCGGATGCTTACGCCATCGAGGCAATACAGGAGCAGCTTGCGCGGTCCAGCGAGGCCTATCTGGAGTACCAGCGCACCCAGAAATGGGACGGCAAGCTCCCCGCGGTGGGCGGCGCGTCGGCGTTTATTGACGCTTCAAAATTCATGGGAACCGACGCCGAATAGGCGATACGTCATTCAACCCCGCAAAACGCGCAAGAATTTCAAAAACAGCTTGCAAAATTATGTATCCATAGTGTATAATGGCCGAGGCATTTTTATCATGGCGCGGAGTATTACACAGCGGCGAGAGGAGGTAATGGCGGAGGTATGTCTCTTGAAGCCATAAAGAGCATAGGCGAAGCGGAGGAACGGGCGAAAAAAGCGAAACAAGAGGCGCAGCAGAGCGCGCGAAAGACGATCGACGACGCGCACAGGGCGGGCAACGACGCCGTGCAGGCTACGACTGAGCGCGCCGAGTCGGAGGTGGCGGCACTCAAGCGCGCGGCGGACGCGAAGGCCGCCCAGAGCGCTAAGGAGCTCCAGTCGACGACCGCGAACAAGCGGGCGGCGATACGGGCGCGCGCAGAGGGCAGACTGGACGCGGCGGCGGGTATTATCATCGAAAGGATCGTGGGCGGCTGATGGCGATAGTCAAAATGAAAAAGCTGCGCCTGATCGCCATGCGGAAGCAGAAGGAGGCGCTGCTGCGCGAGCTCATTGTGCTCGGCTGCGTCGAGGTGTCGGAGCCCGACGAGTTGCTAGAGGACGAGGCTGTCGCGGTGCTCGCGGCGCGTGAGGACGGCGGAGCGGAGAGCCGTCGCTCGGAACTCGCGGCGGTTCGGCGCGCTATCGATATTCTCGGCAAGTACGCGCCGGCGAAGAGCCCGATGTTCGCGCCGCGCCGCGACATGCGGGCGGACGAGTTCTTTGACGGACAGGATGCGGACAGGCTCCGTGCGCTGACAACGGATATCGATCAGGCGGACAGCAGGATACGCAGACTCGACGCCGAGGAGGTTAGACTTGACAGCCATATTGAGTCTCTGCTCCCGTGGGGGAGCTATAAGCTGCCGCTGAGCTTCGAGGGCACGAATCGCGCCGGGGTCTTGCTTGGCTCGGTACCCCTGTCGGTCGATTTGGACGAACTCGGCAAGGCGCTCTCGGTCGAGGCGCCGCAGTCGGAGGTCTTCCCCGTGTCGTCAAGCGGCGAGCAGCACTGTATCGCCGTCATATACGCGCGGGAGTGCCGTCAGGAGGTGTCCGACGCACTGCGCGCATCCGGTTTTTCGGCGTCGGTGCTTAAAAGTATCGACGTGACGGCGGTCGAGGAGATAGCGCGTACGCGCGAGAGCCTCGCGGAGCTCCGTGAGGAGCGTGAGGAGCACAAGGCGCGTATAGCCGCCGCGGCGAACGACAGACAGGCGCTCCGGTACATATTCGATCTGGCGCAGACGCGGCTGTCCGAGGCGGAGGCGGCTGAAAAGCTGATAGCGACGGAGCGTTCCGTGACGCTGACGGGTTGGATCCCGGCAGAGTCCGGAAAGGCGCTCGGCGAGCTTTTGGCGCGGTATGACTGCGCATGGGAGATGAGGGACCCCACGGAGGACGAGACGGCGGACGTGCCGGTGCAGCTCCGCAACAATTCGCTGACGCGCCCTCTTACAATGGTTACGGAGATGTACAGTCTGCCGGCGTACAATGGCGTTGACCCAAATCCCCTCATGGCGCCGTTTTTCACCCTGTTTTTCGGGATAATGATGGGCGACATGGGATACGGTCTCATAATGATGATAGCGGCGTTGCTCGTAAAGCGCAAAAAGCCGAAGGGCGGAATGAAAACATTTTTCGATTTAATGCTGCTGTGCGGCGTATCGACGTTTGTTTTCGGAGTAGTCACCGGCGGATTTTTCGGCGACGCAATATTCCAATACGCGAAAATTATCAACCCGGACACGCGATTTACCGGTTTCCCGTGGCCGACGTTCGATCTGTTGGCGGGAAATAACACGCTGCTCGTGCTCGTCGGGTCAATGGCTATCGGCTTTCTGCAAATTATAGTAGGTATGGTGATCAACTTTGTCATGACGACACGTGACGGACACTTGGCGGACGCAATTATGGACCAGGGTTCTTGGTGGCTGCTGTTTGCGGGTATCGCGCTCGGCGCGCTCGGCGTCACCTGGTATGTCGCGATCGCGGGAGTTCTCGCGCTTATACTGACGCAGGGGCGCTCAAAACCCACGATAGCGGGAAAAATCATCGGAGGATTGGGGAGTCTATACGACATAACGGGATATTTCGGAGACATACTCTCATACTCCCGCCTCATGGCGCTTATGCTCGCGGGAAGCGTGATTGCGCTCGTGTTTAATACTTTGGCGGCGCAGACCGGTAAAATCGCGTTTTTCATTGTGTTCATAATCGGACACGCGCTGAATTTCGGGCTCAATCTGCTCGGCTGCTACGTACACGATCTGCGTCTGCAATGTCTTGAGTATTTCGGCAAGTTCTACAAGGACGGCGGAAAGCCGTTCCGGCCTCTCGCTATCAATGGCAAGCATGTCAATATAATTAAATAATTCAGGAGGAAATAAAAATGGCGGCATTCATTGAACAATTCGGCGGTATGGCACTCGGACTTCTCGGAGCGGGTCTCGCGGCGCTCCTCGCGGGGATCGGCAGCGCAAAGGGTACCGGCATGGTAGGCGAGGCGGGCGCGGGCCTGCTGAGCGAGGACCCTTCAAAATCCGGCAAGGTTATGATTTTACAGATCATTCCCGGAACGCAAGGTCTTTACGGTCTCGTCATATGGTTTTGGGCGATATTTCGTATGGGCATCTTCGGCGGAACGGCAGACACGGTTTCCGTCATAAACGGCATACGTATCTTTGTTGCTTGTCTGCCGATGGCGTTTGTAGGGCTGTTCTCGGCGATAGCGCAGGCACGCGTCGCGGTCAGCTCAATAAACCTCCTCGCGAAAAAACCGGACGATTGGGCGAAGGGCATGATCCTCTGCATCACCGTCGAATTCTACGCGATCCTCGCCCTGCTCGCGTCGTTCTTGATGATCCTGTTCATTAAGCTTTAACCCGGGTAACCTCGATGGACGGGATACAAAAAATAATCGACCGCATAGAGGCGGACTCCGCCGCCGAGTGTGAGGAAATAGCGGCACAGGCGGAGAGGCAGTGCCAGGAGATCAAGGCCGATTACTCCAAGGCGGAGCAGGACGCGTACTGGAAAATAGTCAACGCGGGCGCGAAAGAGGCCGAGCAGCGCATAGATCGGCTGGGCAGCATAGCAAAACTCGAAGCGAAAAAACAGATATTGGCCGCGAAACAGGAGCTCGTGACGCGTGCCTTTGACCGCGCGGCGGATATGCTGGCGCATCTGCCGGAAGACAAGTACGTGAGCTTCTTCACGGATCTCGCCGTAAAGGCCGTCGTTGACGGCTCGGAGAAGCTCATATTCTCCGCGAAGGACGCCGGGCGCGTGGGAAAGAGCGTCTGCGACGGCGCGAACGCCGAGCTCGCCAAAGCCGGGCGCACGGCCAAGCTGACGCTGTCGGAGACGCCGGGGAGCTTCAAGGGAGGCTTTATACTCACCAGCGGCGAGGTGGAGACGAATTGTACCGCCGCTGCGCTTGTCTCGCAATACCGCAACGAGCTGTCGGCCGCGGTCGCCGACGCGCTCTTTGAGTGAGGTGGTCATAACTTGACGAAGACGAAACCGGCGGATTTTCTCTTTCTGTCTACCCTGGTTCGCTCCCGCGAGACGCGGCTGCTTACGCCGGAGCGGATAGAGCGTATGCTTGACGCCGCAGGGTACGACGACGCGGCGAAGCAGCTGCTTGACTGCGGATATGCCGACATGTCCGGTATGAACACGGCTGGCATTGAGAGCGTACTGAATTTACGCCGCGTCTCCGTGCTGGCGGAGCTCGCGGGGAACAGCGTGTCCGCGAAGCGCATAGTGGACGCGTTCCGCATGAAGTACGATTACCACAACATAAAAGTGCTTGTAAAGTCGATGGGCGCAAACGTGGACGCGACGCGTCTGCTCTCGGATTCCGGCAGGATACCGGCGTCCGTAGTGACGGAGGCGTTTATAAGCGGTGAGCGCGGCGATCTGCCCGCCGCTATGGCCGAGATCATGGGGGCCGCCGTGGGTATACTTTCGAGGACGTCCAATCCGCAGCTTAGCGACATCGCCGTGGATAAGGCGTATTACGCCGAATTCCTTGCGGCTGCTGCGACAGCCGGCGGCGCCTTTTTTGAGGGGTATGTCAGACTCCTCATAGACAGCGCCAACCTTAGGATATATACGCGCGCCGCGCGCATCGGGCGCGACGCCGGCTTTTTGTCCGGCGCGCTCGTCGACGGCGGACTGACGGATACTGTCGAGATCGTGAAGGCGTTTCCGTCGCCAGACGAGCTCGGTTCCGTTTTCAGGGAGCCGCTGCTTAAAAAGGCGACTGCGTTGGCGCGGGACGCCGTGTCCGGCGGGGATCAGACGCGGTTTGAGCTGGAGTGCGACAATGCCGCGATGTATTACTTTGAACCCGTGCGGTACACCGCGTTCGGACCGACTGTTATTATCGTGTATCTGGCGGAGCTGGAGTGGGAGATAACCGCCGTGAGAATGATACTCACCGGCAAGCTGGCCGGAATAGCGCCGGATGTCGTCCGGGAAAGGCTGCGTGAGAATTACGTTTGATCCGTTTGAAAGACGCTGAGCGCCTTTCAAACGAGATACGAAAGCTAGTTCTCGCGCTGCGCGATAGGTTTCCACGGGGGGATATCGCTCTCGCGTTGCGGCGAAAAACATTGCGGCGAAGTGCACGATTTGAGTGGATATGCTATGATTATTTTATGTGTACAGAGGAGAATTCCAAGTATGAAACCGAACGGGCCCGTACCCCCGTAAAAAAGGGCGCAGCAAAGCAAGCCGTCAGAAAGTGACTAAAAACGGCTAAGGATGCAGAATGTCGGCTAAGTGTTACGCGGATTCAGAGGCAGCATCTTCAATGATGAAGCCTTTACGCCGCAGCATAG
>JAISXU010000038.1 GCA_031270395.1 Oscillospiraceae bacterium | reverse complement strand
GCAATGTCGTCCGGCGCCTTGCCGCTGTGCTGCTCGTAGCGGTAGAGTACCGCCGCAAGCTGCTCGCGCGTGATGGCGTCGTCAGGGCCGAAGCGACCGTCGCCATAGCCCTTGACTATACCGTTCGCCGCGCCCCACGCCACCGCTTCCGTGTACCATTGGTCGGGGGGAACATCGTCGAACACCGGTTCGCCGTTTGCTTGGGCGGCGGGGGCGACGAGGGCGGCGTCCCCTACGGCGGGCCGGGACGACTGTTCGTATCTGTACAAAATCGTCACGAGCATGGCGCGCGTGATGGGCGTCTGCGGCTCGAATGTAGTCTCGCCCGTGCCGATCATCAGGCCCTTGCCGTACACCCATGCCACGTCGTCGTAGAACCAGTCCTCGCCCTCCGTGACGTCGATGAACGGAAGCTTGGGTGTCTTCGTCTCCGCCGGGAGCTCGGGCTCGGGCGGCGCCTCAGGTTCCTCGGGCTTGGTCTGCGCGGGCGGCGTGGAGACGCCTGTGCCGATGCCGGGGTCGGACTTAAAGATCGCGGTCAGGCTCACCGCCCCGGCGGGCATCGTTATCGTGCCGCTCGCGGTTTTCGGCAAGGTTATTTTTATGCTGTCCCCGGTGTTCTGCTCCCAGCGATCGAAGGTCTGGCCGCCCGAGGGGGTGGCGGATATGGAGATCTGCGCGCCTGCGGGGCAGCGACCCGCTGGGTAACTGCCGGAGTCGGCCGTGCCGCCCGTGATTTTGAGCGAATACGTTTGCGCGAGACCGTCGACTTGCACCTTCGCGAGGAATTGGGCATATTTGCCGCTGCCGTCTGTCAGGACCGCGGTGAGCTCGTGTATACCGTTATCACACGTCCAACCCTCGGGCAACGTGATCTTCAGGTAGTTTGTCAGATTGGGGTAGTCCGGATCACCCGCCACGCCGTCGAACACCTGGTTCAGGGTCTCGCCCGGAGACTGCACATAGTCTGTGTACGCCCCGTCGCCGATGTAGAATTCCACGACTCTCCAGCCCGCGTATTCCCTGTTCATTCGCAGCTCCAGAGCCGGGGCGGCGTAGATGGGCGGCGCGTCCGGCACGCCGGTGCGCAGATCGATGGCGCTCAGGACCTGACGCGCGTCGTCTGTGTCGGTCAGATAGTTGTTGCCGTTCGCGTCCAGGGCGAAGGCTACGTCCGTGATCGCATCGCTTCCCTTGACGACATCATTCACCACCGAAAACGGGTCGCCTATGCCGAAGCCGGGAACGGAGATCGTCGCCGCGCCGCCCACGGTCGGGGTGATCATCGCGCGGAAGGTGTAGCCCATGTCGTTGTCCACGCGGTATATGCGCGTGGCTGGAATTATCACATTGCCAACCTTTATTTCCACGCTCCCGGGGTTCGCCTCTATGGCGTCCGTGTCGATGGGGTTTAGGTCGTCGTCGAGCGTGAACTGGATATAGCTCGTCGAGTAGCCGGGTATCGGCGTGACTGCGGAGGCGCTTGTGATGGCGCGGGGGATGATAACTTCTAATTCGCTGTTTGACGCGAGCGCCGCACTTTCCGGGTCGGCGGCCTGATAGTCGTAAGCACCGCCGAAAGATGCGCCGTTCAGGTTCACGCTGACAAGGATGTCCTCGCCGTTTTTGCGGTTCATCAGCGGCGTAACGGCGAGTGTATATGTCGTGCGTGGGGTATCTGCATTCATGTCGGTGAAGCCCGTGCCGGACTTGACCGCGCCGCCGCTGACGGCGAGATCCTCCCACGCGAGGGCTATATTGTTCGCGAAGGTTATTGTGATTTCGCTTGTCGCGCCCGTGGCGTCGTCATCGGTCTGCGTAACGCTGACGATTTGCGCCAGCTTGTGGACGCGGAAGGTCACGTCCTGCGTGGAGGATGCCGGAGTATCGCCATCATATGACAAGGTTATGCTCGCCTTGTGTTCCCCGACGGACAGACCGGTATTCGGCGAAATTGTCCACAGCGCGCCTCCCGACAGCGTGAAGTTGTCGGTGTCGGGACTAAACGTGACGTCGGTTATATTCGCACCGTCGTCGGTGATGCCTTTCGTAAATTTCGTTAATATCTCATTGTCGTCATACCCCTCGTATGCGTCGCCGAGATTTGTCTCGCGAAAGGCGTGAATGTACACCGCCGCGCTCTCTCCGCCGAAGCTTGCAACTGTGGCCGCGTAACGCACGTAATAGTAGGCGCCCGCGTCAAGATCTGTTATGCTTGAGGTTGAACAATTTGACCAGTCTGTATCTCCGGCTTTCCTGTATTCCATCGCCGTTGTTACGTCTGTTATAGAACCTTTGCCCCCCTCCGACGCCTCGTCGATGGGATACAACTCTGTCGGCGCGGCGGGGCGCGCCGGGATCTCCAGCGGCTGCGCGATGCTGTCCACGGTGTCGTCGCCGCCGGCTTTGACGATGGAATGATCCGCGTCATCCATCCAAGACGGTTCAATCGCGATATATCCGCTATTGATGTCGCCCTGTGCCGTGCGCTCCGCGCCGTCTATCTTGTAATTCGCTCCGCCTGTGAGGTTGATGAGGCGTTCGTTCTCGTAGTCGATGGCGACGGTCTCCGGTGTGGGTTCCCGGATGGCTTTGTATACGGTAGCGCTGCCTATGTTGCCGTTGGTTGAGTTTACGCTTGTCACCGTATAGATATTGCCGTTCGCCGCCGTCCAGCCGTTTATCGCCAGCGTGGCCGTGCCGTTCGATGTCGGGAAGATGTTCACGCGCCAAGTGCGACCGTACGGATCCGCGTCCGAGTCGCCGTTGTCCGTCACCGTGCCCATAGCCGCGTCGCCCGTGATCCACGCGCCGGGTTCGTGCTCGTCTGTCGCCGCGTCAAAGCCGGCGACGGTCACGTCGGGGTGCGTGAAGGACACCAACAGATAGCCGGTCGTGACTTTTCCGTTGTCGCCGTTCGGGTCGGCGGTCACCTCCGCCGTGAGGTTGTAGGTCCAATGCGCGTAAAGTGTGACATCGCCGTCTTTTTTCCACTTGCCGGCTTCGTTAGTGTATCCGGCAATGCCCGCGATTAGAGCACCCGAGGCGTCGATGATCTTTGTGCCGCCCGTCGACGCCGTGTAGTAGCCTTCTAGGGTGCAGTCCGTCCGCATCGCGGCTGTGAAGTCTGTCAGGATACCGCTGTCGTAGGTGGCCGTGGCGCTGCCGTCTGTGCCGCTTCCGCCCGCCGTCAGCGTGACGGCGTAGGTCTTGGGGGTCCATCCGGCGTAGAGGGTGGTATTACTGGCCATAATCCACTTGCCGTCGCTGTCGGTGTAGTCAGTCACGTCGCTTTGCAGGACGCCCGCGCCGTCCGCCACTTTATGGCTGAAGTCGGCGTCGTCGTAATACCCTTCCACCGCGTAGCCGGTTTTGATAGGTGCGGTGAGGGCGAGCAGGGAGTTGCCGTCCACTTTGACCGCCGCACTGCCGTCCGCGTTTCCGCCGTTCTTATCCAGCGTAACCGCGTACCCCCATCCGGCGTAAACGGTTTTATCCGCCGTTACCGGCGTATTGGCGAAGTCCCAAGGGATTGTGCTGGCGGCGTCCTTGTACCAGCCGAGGAAGGAAACCCCCGCAAAGGACGGGTCGGGGCGCGGGCGCAGCGCCGTATGCCCGGTTTTGGACTCAACGCTCAATGCGGGCGGCGTGGTTCCGTGGCCCTTCATGTCGAAGGTCAGTGTGTAAAAGTCGATATCCGGGAGAGGTGGGTTGATGGTTCCGAGGTTGATGATCGTGCCGTTGTTGGTGATTGTCCTGCCGTTCGTGTTCAGCGTCCAGCCCGGCGGGATGATCAGCGCCGCGCCCGCAGGGACGGTGATGTCGGTGTTCAGTGTGAGGGTTCCCGTTTTGCCCGTGGGCGAGCCGGATGGGGAGATCGTTACCGCAGCCGTGCCGATGAGGATGCCTCTGGCCGCGCCCGGGTTATTGGTGTTGATGGCCGTGCCGAAAATGACGGGGGCGCCGCTGATACTTGTGGCGAAGTACGATCCCTTGCCGATGCCGATGCCTCCCACGCCGATGATCGTACCGCCGGTAATTTTGATGGAACCGTGCCAATTGCTGGCGCTGCCGCTCAATGCGCCGCCGGAGCCGCCGACGGCGACGACGACGCCCCCGGTGACGGTGATGGCGCCGCAGCCGGCATAGCGCCCGCCGCCGA